>CABUWK010000041.1 GCA_902495325.1 uncultured Acidiphilium sp. | reverse complement strand
CAGATCCTTCCGAAGCCCGTTATTATAGTCGGGTCAGGATGACGGGAAAAATATATTAAAGTCAGATCCTTCCGAAGCCCGTTATTATAGTCGGGTCAGGATGACGGGAAAAATATATTAAAGTCAGATCCTTCCGAAGCTCGTTATTTCAGCCGGGGTCGGGATGACGAAAGACCATGAAAAAGCCCGGAAGGCGCATAAATCGCCTTCCGGGCAGGAGATCGCGGAATCCGGGAAAGGATCAGCGGATCCTTTCGCTCGCCACGAGTTTTCCGTAATATTTCTTTTTGCGTTCGAAACGGAAACCTTTCTTCTTTGCGATCGCAAGAGCGGAAAGAATGATGATGACGAGCAATACGATGACGGGAACGCCGATCAGAATTGCCGTGGGAACGTTGCCCACTTTCACGTCGCTCCACATGGCGTTTATCGCTTTCAGCTGATCTTTCGGAAGGGCGGTCATCAGCGCGCAACGGTCTACCGTTTCTTTTAAGGGATATTGCGTGGTGAGCTGTCTGCCGATATTATCTTCCGAAGAATAGACGATCGGGCTTACGCCGTCCTCTAAGTTATCGAAATAATAACTGTAATCGATGCGCACGGGGTGGTCTTCGTCTTCCGTGGCGGAAAGTTCGTATGCTTCCGTCATATGTTCGAAAACATCGTTCCCGGCGATCGGGCTGACGTAACCGATATAGTCCATGTTCGAGATCGCCATTTCGGGGGCGGAGAGGAAA
Source organism: uncultured Acidiphilium sp. (assembly GCA_902495325.1). Taxonomy (GTDB): domain Bacteria; phylum Bacillota; class Clostridia; order Christensenellales; family Borkfalkiaceae; genus UBA10281. Next base: position 21,660 of record CABUWK010000041.1, on the reverse strand, counting down.
TTGACGAAATCCTGCGCGAGCTCTTTGTTTGCGCCTTTGGGCATGACCCACGCGTCGAACCAGATGTTGCTGCCTTCTTCGGGAACGGAATAGTAGAGTTCCGTTCCGTCCTCGTCGGCAAGGTCGAGGGTGTAGGCGGCGTCGCCGGACCATGCGAAGTTGATCGCGATCTTGCCGGCAGCCATGTCCTTTTTCCCGCTGTCCACTTCGAATCCGTAAACGTTGTTTTTCAGCGTTTTCAGCTCTTCGCTCGCAGCGTCCACGGTGGTTTTCCCGAGGGAGTTTTGTTTGCCGTCGAAAAGGTCGCTTACCTTTTTCAAGCCTGCGGCGTTCGCGCCGTCTTTAAAAACGTCCAGGGCGGCAAATTCTTCGGAGAGACGGGTGTTCACGTTGTTGAATACTTTCACGAGAACGGCTTTGTATTCCTCGTGCGAGAGATCGCCGTTTTCCCAATATCCGCGCAGGGTAAGAAGTTCGTTGCGGTAAACGTAGCCGACGGAGAGGGAATAGGTGTCGCGCAGGCTGTCTTTGATCGTTCCGAGGTTTTTATAATAAAGGTTCCACGGGAGATCCCAGTGCTTTGCGTCTTCTTCGTCGATGATGTCGGGATTGTAAACGAAACCCATCGTGCCCCACATGTAGCATACGGCGTATTCCGCCCACACGCCCGTTTCGCCGGTAACGTGGTTGGTCTCCTTGCTGGAAGAGAACAGGTCGGTGATGAAACCGGAAGCGTAATCGTTATAATTGTCGAGAGAAGCATATTCGCCCGTTTCGACATTGTAGTCGTACTTTTCGAGCATGTTCTCGTTGATCATCCGCTGGATCATATAGTCGGACGGGCAAACGAGATCGTAATTGTAAACGTAACCGTCTCCGGATTTGCGTTTCGTGAGCTGCAGCTCGTTGTACATGTTTTCGAGCGTGCCGAACGTGGAATATTTCACCACGACTTTCTTGCCGTATTTCTCAGTCGCCCAGTTTTCGAATTCTTCGATAATGTCTACGGTCTCCCACTCTTCGTCGTACTCGGAAATATATTCTTCCGCATTGTAAACGTTAAGGTAAAGAATTTCTTCTTTTCCGCAGGAAGAAGCAAACCCGACCGAGGAAAGGGCAAGAGAAAGGGCGAGAATTAAATTGATGATCTTTTTCATTTGTTGCCTCCTTTCTTCTTGCCTGCAAGAATGTTCTGCACGAGAAGGACGATCAGCATCACGACGAAAATGATGGTGGAAAGAGCTCTCAGTGCGGGGACGGACGAACCTTTGCCGCCTTTGGCGTAGGCGTCGAACACATAAGTGGAAATGGTGTCGAACGTCGGCGGGCGGGTGAAGGTGGAAACGATGTAATCGTCGAGAGAAAGAGTGATCGCAAGCATGAATCCGCTGAAAATGCCGGGAAGTATCTCGGGCATGATGACGGAGAACAGAGCTTTCGTCGGACTTGCGCCGAGGTCGAGCGCCGCTTCGTACAGATTGCCGTCAAGCTGTTTGAGCTTGGGAAGAACGGAAAGATATACGAAGGGGAAGCAAAGGACGATATGCCCGATGAGAAGAGACGCGTAAGTTCTGCCGAAAGAGAACATCGTGCAGATCAGGGCAATGGAGACTGCGGTCACGATTTCCGCGTTGATGACGGGGATCTGCGTGAGCCCGTTGAGCACTTTCTGCGTTTTTTTGCTCGAATAGTAAGTCCCGATTGCGCCCATTGTTCCTAAAATCGTGGAAAGACTTGCCGCAAGCAGGGCGAGAACGATCGTGTTCACGACCGTCTGTATGAGCGAATCGTCGGTAAACAGCTGATAATAAAGATCGAATCCCCATTCTTTCGACCAGACGCCGATCGAGGGAGAAAGGTTGAAAGAATAGATCGTGAGCAGAATGATCGGCGCATACAAAACGGCGATGACGATCAGAAGATAAGACCGTTTCAGAATCTTTTTTACCATAATCCGCCACCTCTCGTGTTGATTTCTTCTCCGCTGGAGAATTTGCCCGTGATCAGCATGGTGAGGAAGATGAGCACGAGAAGGATCATGGCGATCGCGGAGCCCGCGTGCCAGTCGAACATCGTGGAGAACTGGTCTTCGATCAGTTTGCCGATAATGGTCACGTTGCCGTTTCCGAGGGTGTCGGAAATCACGTAGCTCGTCGTGGTGGGGAGAAGGACCATCGTGACCGCACTTACGATACCGGGTGCGGACAGGGGAACGACGACTTTCCAGAAGGTTTGCGCCGAAGTCGCGCCGAGGTCGGCGGAGGCTTCCAGCACGTTTTTATCGAGTTTGATCAGAACGGTGTACAAAGGAAGGATGGTGAAGGGCAGATAGTCGTAAACCATGCCGATCACGGTGTTCACCAGACTGAGCTTGTTGGAACGGTACATGCCGATCGCAAAGAGAAGTTCTTTCATTGCCGCCGTGCGGAGAACGAAATTGATCCACATGGGCAGAATGAAAAGCATTAAAAAAACATGTTTGCTTTTGCTCTGCGAGCGGGCAAGGATATACGCGACGGGATAGGCGATGATCAGGCAGATCACCGTCGTGATGATGGCGAGACCGAACGAAATGTAAATGGCGCGGATGTTTGCCGATTTTCCGAAAAAGGAAACGAAGTTTTCAAACGAGAAGGAAAACGCGGAGATGTTGTTCGTCGCGATTTCCGCATCCTCTACCGTAAAGGCGAAAAGGATGATGAGAAGCAGGGGGAATACGACGAACAGCGCGATGAAAAGCGCGTACGGGATCCCGAGCTGTTTTCTCGAAAAAGCGAGAGCTTTCATTATTTTTTCGCCTCCTGTTTCAGGGTGATCCTGATCTTGTCTTTCGGAATTCTGACGGAAACTCTGTCGTTTTCGTTCCAGGTGTATTCGGTATCGACGACGAAATCTTCTTCCTCTTCGTCGGTGCGGATAATGACCTGATAATGGTCGCCCTTATAAACGATGGAAACGATCGTGCCGCAGGCGTCGCCGTCTTCGTCGTTGTCGATGATCTCGATGTCTTTCAGCCCGACTTCCACTTTCACGTCGACGTCGGTCAGATCGATTTTTTCTCCGTCCGCTGTGATCAGGTAACCTTCTTCGTCGAGATGGGAGCCTTCGTAAAGGGAAGTGACGTCGCATTCGAACTCGCCGTCCGCAAAGCAGACGGTATTTTTCTTCGTGATATAGCCGTCGTAACGGTTCACGGTGAATTCCTTCGCCATGATATGGATATCGTCCGGGCGGATGATGACGGAACATTTTTCCCCGACCTTTCTTTCCTGCGTGTCCTGAATCAGGATCTCCGTTTTGCCGACCATCATCGTCATTTCATAGTGAACGCCTTTGAAAATGGAAGAAACGATCTCGCCGGTCACCTGTCCCTTGCCTTCGTCGACAAGATACACGTCTTCGGGGCGAACGACAACGTCCACCTTTTCGTTCAGCGGGAAATCGTCCACACATTCAAACACTTTGTTGATAAAGCGTACTTTTTTATCTCCGACCATCGTTCCCGAGAAAATATTGCTCTCGCCGATGAAGTCTGCGACGAATGCGTTTTTCGGTTCGTTATAAATATCTTTCGGCGTGCCGATCTGCTGGATCTGCCCGTCTTTCATAACGACGATCGTGTCGCTCATGGTAAGGGCTTCTTCCTGATCGTGCGTGACGTAGATAAAGGTAATACCGAGCTTGTCGTGCATTTCTTTCAGCTCGAGCTGCATGTCCTTTCTCATTTTCAGGTCGAGCGCGCCGAGAGGTTCGTCCAAAAGAAGAATTTCAGGTTCGTTCACGATGGCGCGGGCGATCGCGATACGTTGCTGCTGTCCGCCGGAAAGGGTGGTCACGTCTCTTTTTTCAAATTCTTCGAGATCCACGAGTTTCAGTACGCGGGATACCTTCTGGTCGATCTCCGCCTTGGTAAGTTTTTCTTTCTTTACGACAGTTTTTCCGTCCGCCGTCTGATAGGTGTTGCGGTAACTTTTCAGTTTCAGCCCGTAGGCGATGTTGTCGTAAACGTTCAGGTGCGGGAAAAGGGCGTAACGCTGGAAAACCGTATTGATCGGTCTTTCGTAAGGGGGAACGTTCGTGATGTCCTTTCCGTTCAGAAGGATCTTGCCCGAGGTGGGAAGTTCGAAACCCGCGATCATGCGGAGAGTTGTCGATTTGCCGCACCCGGAAGGTCCGAGAAGGGTGACGAATTCGCCTTTGCGTACGTAAAGGTTCATCTTTTCGACGGCAACCGTGCCGTCGAACTGTTTTTCGACGTCGATCAGATCGATGATCTTTTCTTCTTTATCCATAAATTTATCTCCTTGGGGGTTGCCCGGGATTTTCTTGTTTTACGTTTTGCCGGAAAATTTCGTGTTTCCGTCGTTCCCGCGCTTATACGCGGGTTTATGCGCTTGTTTTCGCGGCAGCGTTTACGCTTGCCCGTCTCGTCTCAGAAGTTCGGCGGGCAGGAGACCCACAGAAATTTCGCCGTGGTGTCTCTCGGGTTCTCGATGTAATGTGTTTTTGAGGAAACGAAATAAAAACTTTCCCCTTTGTTACAGCGATATTTCTTGTTCCCGAGCCAGATCGTGATCGAGCCGGCAAGCACGTAGCCGAATTCTTCTCCCTCGTGAGGGACGTCCTTTTCGGTCGTGCGACGGGGCGAGAGCTCCACGAGGATAGGTTCCATCATGTTTTTCTGCGCATTTGTCACAAGCCAGTTCAGTTTGTATGCCCCCGTATCTTTCTCGTTGAATTCTTCTTCTTTGAAAACGATTTTTTCTTCCGGTTCTTCCGCAAAAAAGTCTTTCAGCGTGGTGCCGAGTGCCGACAGAATATCCACAAGAGTCGCGATCGACGGGCTGGTCAGGTCGTTTTCCAGCTGACTGATATAACCTTTCGTCAGTTCGCATCTGTTGGCGAGTTCTTCCTGCGTCAGATCGTACTGAAGCCTTAACGCTTTGATCTTGCTTCCGATTTCCATTTCTTCTTCCTTCTCTTTCTTCCGGCAGGTTTTCTCCGCCTGTATTTCGTCGGTTTACCGCATCGCGTATGTTTTATACGGGGCGGTTCCTTTAAACAAAAAGTTTAGAAGATTTAGGGATTGTAAACCAAAAGTTTAAAAAGTTCAGTTTCTTTAAACCAAAAGTTTACCAAAAGTAAACCAACGGCGATAATTATAATTTTTTTCATATTGTTTGTCAACTGTTTTACCCGCCGTTTTCATAAATTTTTCAAAAAATATTTTCCGCTGCCGGAGCGCCGGAAAAACCGCAGGCGCCGCGTTTTCGAAAAGCCGGGCAATAAGTCGATTTCCGGCATTTTTTGCCGGGTGTTTTCCGGAACCGAATCGATCGGCCGGACAAAATCGGGGGAGAGCGATCGGTTCGTTCCGGCTGAGTTTTCCTTTCGTTTTCCCTTGTTTCGTCCGGCGGGGGAAAGAAAATTTAAAAAAGTGCCGAAAGGGGCTTAAAAAGAGTGGAAAGTTTGAAGGGGATTTGCTATAATAATAAAATGGTCGCTGAGCATATGTCCGTTTTTCGGGAAAGAGCGTAATTGCTTTTTGATTTCCCAACGGATCGCGGGCGGCAAAAAAGAAAAAGGAGATCGCACGTGGTAGCCTCGCAGATCGGCAGATATATAAAAGAATATCCGCAAGACGAGAGATTTCAGAGCGATAAAGAGATCACGCTTGCCGTCGTGGCAAAATGCCCGAACGATCTCGAATACGCAAGCGAAAAACTGAAAGACGATAAGGAAGTCGCCCTGGCGGCGATCGGCGCGGGCGGAAACTGTTTCCGTTTTGTTTCCGAGCGGCTCAGGGGAGACGAAGAGATCGCGCTTGCCGCGGTTTCCCGTTTTTACGGCAACTATTCTTATGTCCTTCCGCCCGCAAGCGAGGCGGAAGGGGTGGTGATGAGGGTCGCCTCGCTCGGAAACGAAGGGTTGGCTTTGTTGCCGGAAAAATTTTTATGCGACAAAAAGGTGGCGAGAGCCGCCGTGGCGAGAAATCCTCTTTCCGTCGCCTATTTTTCGGAAGAGGTGCGCTCCGATCCCGAAATCGCACTGTCCGCGATACGGGCAAACCGCAAGGCGGTGAATTTTCTTGCGGACGACGCTTTCCGCAATCGCGAAGTGTTTGCCGCGGCAGTGCAGACGAAAGGAGATTCCGTCGGGCAGAACGTTTTGTGCCGGGACAGCCCGTACGGTTTGTTCCGCGCGATTTCGGAACGGGGGATCCCCGTGAATCTCGGCACGCAGCAGAATCTTTCGCTTGCCGATCTCGACCGCGGAAAACTGCTCCTTCTGTTACCCGTTCTGACGGGGATTTCGTCCGGAAAGGAAGAACTTTTCCGCGTTTCCGTCGACCGTGACGACAAGGAAGCCGTGTCTCTTCTCATCGAAAAACGGATCCTTACGCCGTCCAAGGTCTTTCCGTTTATCGCCTATGCGTCGGCAAACGGAAAAAGGCGGGTTTTGCCCCTTCTTCTGCGCTATGCGGGAAAGGAAAGACTGCTTGTGAGAAAAGAGGACGATTCGAGAAAGAAACTTCTGACATCCCTTCGGAGAAAATCGCGCAAGGCGATCGAATTTCTGTTTGCGTCGGGCTCGGCTTATTATGAAGACAGGGAGGTCATGTCCGCCGCGGCGGAAGTCGACGGGCGGGTGCTTGTTCTGCTGAAAAACAGCTCGCTCAGGTTCGATAAAAGTCTTGTTTCCCTGTGTATCGAAACCTATATCGTAAAAAACAGCGATCCGCCGATCCTATCGGAGATCCCGGACGCCGCTCTGGACGAAACCTCGGCGGCGCGCGCCTGCCGCAGAGATTACAGAAATTACGAATTTCTTCCGCCCGATCTGAAAAACGACCCCGTTGTGGTCGCGGCGGCGCAAAGGGGGAGATAATATGAACGAAAATATTTCCGCCCTTGCGGAAGAGGTTCTGCAGGCGGCAAAAAACAAGATCTGCGCGGAATACGGATATCTGTCTTATCCGCTCGGAAAACTTGCGATGAACGTCGGCGAATATCCTTATCTCGTCGCAACGGACGGAAGGACGCTGAATTTCGACGGAGAGAAGCTCCTCCGGTATTATGCGGACGGCGGAGACGGTGCCGTCGTTGTCCTTCATCCCCTTCTGCATTGCCTGTTTCTGCATCCCTTTCACAGAACGGAATGTTTTTTCGACTGGTCCGTCGCGGCGGATATCTGTACCGCCTGCGTGACGGACGAAATGGGGCTTTCTTTCGGATCTTATCGGGATGAATCGGAAAGAAAAACCGTTTATAAGTCGATTATCGATGAATATGACGTAATGAACGCCTCTTCCTGCGAACGGTATCTGCAAGGAAAGCCGCAGGAGGAAAAAGACAGGCTGTCCGCTTTGTTTTCCCTTTGCGATCATTCCCTGTGGCAAACGAAAGACCGCGGCGGAAAAGAAGAGAGCGAAGCCTCCGACGACGGGCTCGAAGAGATCTGGAGAAAGATCGCTTTGCAGACTTTTTCTTCGCCCGGAGTAGAAGAAGGTACGATGAAAGATCTGCTTTCCGTCAGCGCCGGAAAAAGGTTGAGTTACCGCGCGTTTCTGCGCCGCATTTTAAAACAGAAAGAGAAGAAAGGGCTTTCGCAGGACGAGTTCGATCTGAACTATTATACTTACGGGCTTTCGTTATACGGCAATCTTCCGCTGATCGAGAGCACGGAAACAAAGGAAGACAAACATGCCGAAGCCCTTGCGATCGCGATCGACACTTCCGGCAGTACGAAGGGAAAGCCCGTTCGCATTTTTCTGGAAGAGACCCGTTCCGTGATCGGACAGGCGGGCGGGGAAGAGTTCGGAACGGGCATCCGCATCATTCAGTGCGACGATCGCATCCGTTCGGACGTGACGGTGAGAACGCGCAGGGAGTTTGACGCGCTGATGGATTCTTTCGAGCTGACGGGCGGCGGCGGAACGGATTTCCGACCCGTTTTCGATCTGCTGGAAAAGGAAACCCGCTCGGGAAAACGAATCCGCGGGTTGATATATTTTACCGACGGCATGGGGGTGTTCCCCGCGCGGGTTCCCCCGTTTCCGTCGGCGTTCGTGCTGTTCGGCAAAGAAAAGGATAAAATCGCCGTGCCGAAATTCGCATATCGTCTCACGGAATAAAAGGCAAAAAGGAGAGATAACGGACTATGAATATACTCGAAGCGAAAAACGAAATCAAAAAAACCGTAACCATCTATCTCGATAAAAACGAAAACGGAGATTATCTGATCCCGCTGGAAAGGCAGCGCCCCGTTCTTCTGATCGGCGCGCCCGGCATCGGCAAAACGGCGATCATGAGTAAGATCGGCGAGGAACTCGGGATCGGGTTTTTAAGTTATACGCTCACTCATCATACCCGCCAGTCGGCGCTCGGGCTTCCGTACATTGCAAAGGAAACGTTCGGGGGCAGGGAGTATTCGGTTACGGAATACACGATGAGCGAAATCGTGGCGGACGTGTACGAGGCGATCGAAAAGCAGGGAAAGAAAGAGGGGATCCTCTTTCTTGACGAGATCAACTGCGTTTCCGAAACGCTTGCTCCCGCCATGCTCGAACTTCTGCAACACAAAAAATTCGGCTCGCACGAGATCCCGCGCGGATGGGTGCTCGTTGCCGCGGGAAACCCGGAGGAATATAACAAATCGGCGACCGAACTCGATATGGTCACCCTCGACCGCGTGAAGAAAATGGAAGTCAGCCCCGATTACGAAGCTTTTTCCGTGTATGCGGTCAATCACGATATACACGAAAGCATTCTGCTGTTTCTTTCCGAAAACAGAGATAAGCTCTTTTTTGCCGAACGCGGGCAGGCAGAATACGAATTCGTTACGCCGCGCGGATGGGAAGATCTTTCTTATGCACTCCGTTCGTACGAAAAGTTCGGTTACGAAGTCACCCCTTCGCTCATTTCGCAGTACGTGAGAAGCGCGGAGATTTCTTCTGCGTTCTTCCGTTTTTACGGGTTGTTCGGCGGTTACCGAGAACTTCTTTCGTCGGACGATGCGGAGACGGGAAGGGGAAAGAAGATCGATCTCGAAGGAAAACCGTTTGACGAGCGTTTCGCCGTGGCGGAGATCCTGCGCGGAAAGATCTGCAGGATAGCGTCTTCCGCCGTCGCGGCGTATAACGATCAGAATTTTTCCGAAGGCGAGCTGAAAAAAGCAAAAACGCCGGAAGAGAGAAAAAAAGAAAGCGCGCATTTTTCTTCTCTCCTTGCCACATGCGGCGATCCTGCGAAAAAGTCCGCCTATAAGTCGCTGATCGATCTTTTTAATAAAAAAGATCCCGAAGAAGAACTGAAGCGGAACCGCGACAAAATGCTGAAAGGCGGAGAAGATGCGTCGTTTAAAATCGGAAATCTTCTGCGATTTGCCGAGGAGAGCCTCGGAAAGAAACAGGAGCTTACGGCAATGCTTACGTCCTCTCTTATGAACGAAGATTTCGTTACTTTTCTCACGTTGTTCGGGTGCGATGAGTTTTACCGGTTGAACGACGAACTTCTGATCGGCGGAGAAAACGAGGCGTTGAGAAGAAAAGCTCTCGGCGCGCTCGGGGCAAAACAGACGGTCTGACCATCCGGCAATGACGAAACCCGAAGAAAACAAGAAAGATAAAAACGTGTTTTGCGCAACCGGCGGCGGATACGCCGTTATCCCGTCGGGCAGTAGCAGAACGAAATATAAGGAGTACAAGTGAAAGTTCTTTTTTCTCATCTGAAGAAGTACAAGCGCGATTGTATTCTCGCACCCCTGTTCAAACTGTGCGAGGCGACGCTCGAACTTCTCATTCCTCTCATCGTAGCCGATATCATCGACCGCGGCGTGAAGGGCGGGCAGAAAAACGTGGTGATCGTCGATTTTATTCTGATGATCGTCTGCGGTCTTGCCGGTCTTGCATTCTCGCTTACGGGGCAGTTTTTCTCGGCGCGCGCGGCGACGGGCTTTTCTTCCGACGTCCGCGAAAACCTGTTTGCCAAACTTCTGAAACTTCCTTTGGAAAAAACGGATAAGATCGGCGTTTCGCCTATGATCACCCGCATGACGAGCGATATCAACCAGTTGCAAAGCGGTACGAACCTCGTTCTGCGCCTGTTGCTCCGTTCTCCCTTCGTAGTGCTCGGCGCGCTCGTGGCGGCTCTTCTGATCGATTGGAAAGTCGCGCTCGTATTTGTTGCCGTGATCGTTCTTTTGTCCGTCGTGGTCGCTCTTATCATGAAGACGACGATGCCTCGTTACGGAGAGGCGCAACGCAAGCTCGATGCGGTCTCTTCTGCGGCGAGAGACAATCTCACGGGTGTCCGCGTTATCCGTGCGTTCGGTGCGGAAGAAAACGAAACGGAAGCCTATAAGTCGAAAACCGCCGCATTTGAGAAATTTCAGAACAGCGTCGGGCGCATTTCTTCTCTTCTCAATCCTTTGACGTTCGCGCTTGTGAACTGTGCGATCGTCGCTCTGTTATACGTCAGCGGGATCCGCGTGGGGCAGGGCGATCTCACGCAGGGACAGACGGTTGCGTTATATGATTATATGTCTCAGATCCTCGTGGAACTCGTTAAGTTTGCAAATCTGATCGTCTCCGTTTCCAAGGCGCTTGCCTGCGGAAAGAGGATCGACGCCGTTTTGTGCGAGGAGGAAACGCTGCCCGAACCGAAACAGGGAAAAGTGTCCGATTCGTACATCGAATTCGATCATGTTTCCGTCCGGTACGGCGAAGGCGGCGAGAGTTTGTCGGACGTCAGCTTCCGCGTGGAACGGGGACAGACGGTCGGCGTGATCGGCGGAACGGGCAGCGGCAAATCGACGCTTGTCAATTTGTTGCCGGCACTGTATCGCCCTTCGGCGGGAACGGTCAGCATCGGCGGAAAGGACGTCGGCGCGTATACGGAAGACGAACTGCATAAAATCGTCGGGATCGCGTTGCAGAAAGCCACGCTTTTCCACGGTTCGATCGATTCCAATCTTCGCTTCGGCAGAAACGAAATTTCCGAAGAGACGCTTGCGGAAGCCGCGGAAACGGCACAGGGAGCGGACGTCGTTTCCTCGAAAGGTGGACTCGGCGCCGCCGTGGAGCAGGGAGGTAAAAACTTCTCCGGCGGACAGAGACAAAGGCTTTCCGTCGCGCGCGCGCTTGCCGGTAAGCCGGATATCCTGATCCTGGACGATTCTTCTTCCGCTCTCGATTATGCCACGGATCTCGCGCTTCGCCGCAGCATTCATAATCTTTCACCCAAGCCGACGGTCTTCATCGTTTCGCAGAGAACGGCGTCCGTGCGCACGGCGGATTTCATCGTCGTGCTGGATGACGGAAAAGTCGTCGGGATCGGTTCGCACGACGAGCTGATGAATACTTGCGAAACTTACCGCGAGATCCACCTTTCGCAGGTGAAAGGAGACGAAAGATGAAAGGTTCCTTTTTAAAAAGATTGTTCCGTTATATCGAAGGGTATAAATGGCTGCTGATTCTCTCTTTGTCCTTTTCCGCAATTTTTGTGGTCGCCTCCCTCTTTCTTCCCGTTTTGTTCGGCAAGGCGACGGATTGTATTGTCGGAAAAGACAGCGTCGATTTCGACCGGATGAAAAAAATCGGTCTGATCGCTCTGATCTGCGCCGGCGTTGCGGGGCTTTCGCAGTGGGGCACGGAGGTGCTTTGCAACAAGATCGCGAACGGCGTTACGAGAAAGGTGAGAAACGACGTGTTCCGCAACCTTCAGCGCCTGCCGTTGAAAAGCCTTGATCAGAAGCGCGTGGGCGATGTTCTCGGCATCGAGATCGGGGACGCCGACAGACTTTCCGACGGCTTGCTTCTCGGATTCTCCCGTTTCTTTACGGGCATTCTGACCATCGTGGGAACGCTCGTCTGTATGGCGATCATCAACCCCGTTATCGCCCTTGTCGTGGCGCTGATCACTCCGCTTTCCCTGTTTACCGCAAAGTTCATTACGGGAAAGACTTATCGGTTCTTTAAAAAACAATCGGAGATCGTCGGAAAGGAAACGGCGATCATCGAGGAAACGCTCGGAAACCTTCCCACGGTGAAAGCTTACGGTGCGGAAGAGCATTTCAACGAAAGATTCCGCAACGTGAACGACGAACTCAGGAAAACGTCCTTCAAAGCCGTTTTCTTCTCTTCGCTCACCAATCCGACCACGCGGTTCGTCAATTCCGTCGTGTACGCATCCGTCGCGCTGACGGGCGCTCTGCTTGCCGTTTACGGCGTGAAAATCGGTTCTCTTTCCGTGATCACCGCCGGCTCGTTGCTGTCGCTTTTAAGTTATGCCAACCGCTATACGAAACCTTTTAACGAGATTTCCGACGTGCTCACCGAGCTTTCGAGCGCGAAGGCGAGCGCGACGAGACTTTTCGATCTCATCGACGAACCCTGCGAAACGGACGAAGGCGTATGCAAGACCCTTCCGGAGCCGACGAAAGGAGACGTGAAGATCGAAAACGTTTCCTTCTCGTATGTGCCGGAAGTTCCTCTGATCCGCGGATTCAATCTGACGGCAGAGCAGGGAAAGAAAATTGCGATCGTCGGTCCGACGGGGTGCGGGAAAACCACGTTGATCAACTTATTGATGCGTTTTTATGATGTGAACGATGGTTGCATTTCCGTCGACGGCATCCCCGTGAAGGAAGTTTCCCGTAAAGATCTTCGCCGCCGTTACGGCATGGTTCTGCAGGATACGTGGATCCGCAGGGCGTCTGTCCGCGATAACGTGACGGTCGGCAAACCGGATGCGACCGACGAAGAAGTGATCGAAGCCTGCAAGCTGGCGCATTGTCATTCCTTTATCGAAAAGCTGCCGGAAGGTTACCATACGGTTATCGGCGAAGGAAGCCTGTCCCAAGGGCAGAAACAACTGCTTTGTATCGCAAGGGTCATGTTGTGTCTGCCGCCGATGCTGATTCTGGACGAGGCGACTTCCAATATCGATACGCGTACGGAAATTCAGATTCAGCAGGTGTTCGACCGTCTGACGAAAGGAAAAACGTCCTTTGTCGTTGCGCACCGTCTGTCCACCATCCGCGAGGCAGACGAGATCCTTGTCATGAATAAGGGCAATATCGTCGAGCAGGGAAATCACGAAGAACTTCTCGCGAAGGGCGGTTTCTACGCCGAATTATATAACAGCCAGTTTGAAAAAGAGTGATTTGTTCAATTTTGATTGTTGTGTTGATATTTTAAGACACCAAAATGATACAATAAGGCAGTGTTTGTAAAAAATTCGACATAGAATTGCATTTTTCCGCCAAATGAGGTATCATATACGTGTCGATTGGATGAGGCAACACTCTTCCGGAAGGCAAATGAAAATGCTCATCATTTTCCCCCTTATCATATATTTTCAAAGAGCAGTTTGCGAAGAGTTCGCAGGCTGCTCTTTGAGTTTTCGTAAAAATGTACATCCGGGCGCAGGGGTTGCACGGGCTCTTCGAAGCGTTTCCCGCGTGCCTGTCCGTAAAAGGATCGGGTACGATTGCCGGTGGCTGAGATCTTCCGCGTTATCGCGAAAACCTTTTCCGAAAACCGCCGAAGATATGCCGGAAAACGTCCGAAAAAAACTTTAAAAATTTTTCTGAAAACCATAGTTTTTTAGTTGACAATTTTTCAATTATAGTGTATTATATATGAGCATTAAACGTGATCGCGTTGTGCATTCGTCGCGGAGTAGAGCAGCTTGGTAGCTCGTCGGGCTCATAACCCGGAGGTCGCGTGGTTCGAATCCCGCCTCCGCAACCATTCATTCGATTCGCTGCCGTAAGGTGGCGAAAAGAATGCGTATATTATGGCGACGTAGCTTAGTTGGTTATAGCGGCCGGTTCATACCCGGCAGGTCGTTGGTTCGAATCTGACCGTCGCCACCAACAGCAAACAGCCGTTTATCGGATAATATAAATTAAATACGGCCCCTTGGTCAAGCGGTTAAGACATCGCCCTTTCACGGCGGTATCATGGGTTCGAATCCCGTAGGGGTCACCATAAAAGAACGCAGAATAGGATACAAGAAATTGTGCCGATTCTGCGTTTTTTATTGCTTTTTATGGGTATTTTTGCCCTTTCGAGGCATAAAAAGCATATTTTTGATAGAAGAAGCCCATCTTCCGAGAGTTTTTGCGCTTTCGGTGGATGGGCTTTTTTGCTTGCGTTAAATTTATGGGTAATCGTTAAAATTGTGGTAATCGTTAAAATTATAGTCTGCAGAGGATAAAAGGCAGTTTAAGTTGCTCTTTTTAATTTTGTCAGATAATCCCCGTTTCCGAATGAGTGTTTTTCATAATCAATACGCACCACACCTTTCTTGCAGTTGTGATAGCACATTCTGCCTGCCCAACCGACATAGCATATTTCGCTACTTGGCAGCAGTGCGACGATGTCGGTAGTTTCCTTTTGCGTAGGCGGAGTTCCGCAAAAAGATATACCTTCCGCTTCAGCTGCTTGATAGAAACTACGGCAGGTGGCTTTGTCTTTCATAAAGAAATAGACCTTGTTTGTTTTGCTGATGAATTGTTTGATTGTACGCATTTTATATACGCTCCTTATTTTTATTTCCCATAAGAGTGCATAAAAAAAGCATCCCATCGTTACGACAGGATTGCTGAATAAACATATAACCCCATCGTTCAAGCATTGGCACCTTGCCTTTCGGTAGGTTGTCGGCGGTCACAGGGCTTGTCCCTCACGCACTCTTTATAGGTTACATCTATTTTATTAGATTTTGGAGCTTTTGTCAATGGTTCGGAGGAAAAAATAGTCTGAGGGCTATATTATACATTGAAAAATTCATTTTTTTATGATATAATTATTGTATAACCTACGAAAGGTGGATTAAGCTCAATGTGGATTATTTGTATTATAGCCCTTCCCATAGCAGTATTATGGGCTTTGATGGATTCGCCTTCCGTCAAGGGTAAAGGACGAAATAGGAGGCGAAGGAGATAATATGGCTACAATTACTTATACTTTTGAAGGAAATGCAGATTCGCTTGGTACTGCGAAGAAAGACAGTTTGACGTATGTTATGCGTGAGACGGCAACAGAATGGAAACTTGTAAGTGCTGATGACACTTTAAAAGTCGAATGGAAGTGGAGCAAAAAAGATTACGCTACTTATGAAAAGTGGTGCGAGGTTTTGGTAGCTGACGGTTTTATCATTAATTAATTATAAGGAGATCTGCAATGGCAAAGCAAAAAACAATTAAAAGCCCAACTCAAATAGAACTTATTGTTCCAACCTTTGAAGCACTGGTTGCTCTTGGCGGCTCTGCTACCGTAGACGAAATACGTGAACAAGTTATAAAGGCTTTAAGTCTATCGGATGAAATTGTTGACGAGCCGCATAAAGGTAAGGCTACGCAACAGACAGAACTAGAGTATCAACTGGCTTGGGCTAGAACGCGCTTAAAAAGTTATGGCGCCATAATCAACAGTTCGCGCGGTGTATGGATGATAACTACCGCGTTTTCGGACAAATCCACAATTTCCCGAAATGAGGTGGTGGAATTTAACAAAAAAGAAAAGGCATCTAGAATAAGTGCAAACAAAGCATCCGTTCAACCTGACACGGTGGATTTGGAATCTACGGGAGTAGATGTTCCTGAAGAACTTGAACCGTGGAAAACTGAATTAGCAGATACCCTACATAAGATGAATCCATATGCATTCGAGCGTTTAGCAATGCTCCTGCTTCGAGAATGTGGGTTTAGTCAGGTTACAGTGACCAAAAAATCAGGTGATGGAGGAATTGATGGGACAGGTAAACTGAAAATTAATGGTATTTTTAGCTTTAATGTCGCATTTCAATGCAAGCGCTTTATAGGTAGTGTTTCAGCGGGAGACATTCGTGATTTTCGTGGTTCGCTTACTACCGATATAGAGAAAGGCATCTTTATTACTACAGGAACATTCACTCGTGCAGCACGAGAAGAGGCATCGAATGCTGGCAAACAACAGATTGACTTAATTGATGGAGAGGAGTTTATTAATAAACTCGTTGAGTACCGTCTTGGAGTTAAGGAAAAGCTGGTATACGAAGTAGACCACACATTTTTTGATAAAATATAGCTTTGTGTTACAGCGCAAGGAAAGCCCATACCACGGTTCCGGGCTTTCTTTCATTTTAGGTCATCTTTGACTTGACAAATATGAAAAAATATGATAAAATATCATCAAATACTATTTAGAGCGCACTAAATGACAAAATGCGAGGGTGAATATGGAACATTACAATGACGGATGGGTGGGCATAGAAGAAGTTGCCCAGTATTTGGATGTAAAAGTCGTTACTGTTCGAAAATGGATTAAAGACAAAAAAATTCCCTGTCATAAGATAGGAAAACTATGGAAATTTAAAATTTCCGAGATTGACGAATGGGTCAAAAGCGGGAAAAGCGCAAATTAAATAAGGTTTGAAAATAGATTGGGTATTTCTATGATAAGATTAGCAACAGTTTTTAGCGGTATAGGCGCACCCGAAGAAGCGTTAAAACAATTAGGCATAGATTTTGAAATTGTCTTTGCTTGCGACAACGGAGAGCGAGAATTAAAAATCGAATATGAAGAAATAATGGCTGCTACCGAGGCAATGAGTTATGAAGAACGTCTAAGATATGTTTCCAGCTTATATGTTCAAACTAAAAAAGAAAATTACGTCAAGCAATCATATTTTGCAAATCACGATATCACGGCAGATAAATGGTATGATGATGTACGCTTTATAGATGGCGAAAGATATAGCGGACAGGTCGATATTTTAGTTGGAGGAAGTCCGTGTCAAAGTTTCTCGACCTATGGAAAGAAACAGGGCTTTGAAGATACTAGAGGTACATTGTTTTTCTTCTATGCTAATTTAGTAAAAACAATACGCCCTAAAGTATTTATTTACGAGAATGTACCGGGGCTTAAAACGCATGACAAAGGTAACACGTGGAGACGCATACAAGAAATATTTGACGATTTGGACTATGATATTTATAATGCGGAATTAAATGCTTCCAATTACGGATTGCCGCAAAATAGACAACGAGTCTTTGTTGTTGGTTTTGACAGGAGGCTTGGAATACTAGGCTACAGCTTCCCTCAGCCAATAGAATTAACAAAAAAAGCAACTGACTATCTAGATAAATCTGTACCACTTTCTTACTACTTAGGTAAAAAAGGGTTTGAATGGGTCACAACAAGGGATAAACATCAAGGACGCTCACGCGTCAATAGAGATATTATAGGATGTCAAACTGCCAATCAGCAGTTCAACTGGACTGGCGATTTTCGCTTGGAAGAACCTACAGAGGCAATGAGGGCAGACGGACGGATCTATATAGGCGAATATGAAGGTCACGAATGTGTGGCACGTAAGCTCACCCCCTCGGAATGTTTACGGCTCATGGGATTTGAAAACTTCAATATTGTTGTCAACGATAACAATGCATATAGACAAAGTGGAAACTCAATTGCAGTTCCTGTATTGAAGGCTCTCTATAAATCTATATTTGATAAATTAAAATTTTAATTACAAATAAATTATACGGATGGTAAAAATGCTGTCCGTATTTTTGTTTTTAACTAACTATATTTTTTATATGTTGCAATATTTGAAAAAATAATTTAAAAAATGTGTAAAAACTATTGACAAATTTCGACAATAGTGATAGAATATATATGCAACCAAAAATTAAAAATATTGCAAGGAGATTCAATTATGGAAACAAAACGCGAAAAATTTGTAAGACTTGTTGAGGCGAGAACAAACAAAATTATTAGTATGCTTCGTCTTTTAGGTAATTGTGCCAATAAGGCTAATTACGATTATACCGACGCAGATGTTCAAAAAATCTTCACTACACTTGAAAAAGAAATAAAGTTAGCAAAAATGAAATTTTCGAGTACCGATATTGACGAAGACACTTTCAAACTTTAATGGAGGATAACCGATGAGCGAACTTGCATGGAGATTCCCTCTCTCCGACGGCGGAGAGGAACACGGCATCAATGACGGTGGTATTGCTACCTTCAGGGGTTCTGAATTATATGATAATTTGGCAAGAGAAATTTGCCAAAACTCACTCGATGCTAAAGCCCCCGGTGAAGAAACCGTTATTGTTGAATTCAATAGCATTTCTTTAAAAAAGTCGCATCATAGTGCATTAGTTGGGTTGGACACTATTGTCCGCGACTGTGAGGACTATTGGAGTGAAAAATCCGAACCCAAATTAACAGCTTTTTTGTCCGAAGCAAAAGAAAAATTAGCTCGCGATGAGATCGATTTTCTTGTAATCAGCGATTATAATACAAAGGGTCTTAGCGGTTCGCAGGTTGATATTCGTCAAAAATCCGTTTGGCGTGCATTAACCCACTCTAGTGGTGTAACGCAAAAGGAACAAGGTAGTGGAGGTTCCTATGGTATTGGCAAAAACGCTCCGTTTGCATGCTCCTCTTTTAGAACTATCTTTTACAACACCTATGCCCTCGAAGATGGTGTTAAAGCTTTTCAGGGCGTTGCACGACTGGTAACTCATTTCCAAAATGGACAGCCAACTCAAGGAGTGGGATTTTTTCAAAATGTCGATACACAGAAGCCTATTTTTTCTGATGACACTTGCCTTCTTCGTGACCAATTTGCGCGTACAAAATATGGTACGGATGTTATTATTGCAGGATTCAAGAAAACAGCAACATGGGAAGACGATATTGAAAAAGCAATTTTGAGCAATTTCTTTGTAGCCATCATTAGAAAAAAATTAGTAGTAAAAATCAATGGGCGTGTTATTGACCACACTACACTTCAAAGCAGATTAAAACATTACTCTGATATTGAGCATAAGACAAATAGTAAAGATAAAAAAATCACTACTATTATGGAGTTCTACTCTGCGGTAGTGTCTTTCGACCACGAAATCTATGGTTCCATTCTCGAGGAAAACGATGTTGTATTATATTTAAAGAAAGATGACAAATATAGCAAATCGATAGCAGAAATGCGTTCCATCGGTATGGTTGTTAGAATTCGTCACAATCACATTTTTACCAGATACGCCGCTGTAATGATTGTTCGTGAAGGTGCTTTGAATGATTTGCTTAAGAATATCGAGCCACCTCAGCATAACAAGTGGGACCCTGATCTTATAGATGCAGAGAGCAATCCGGCTGAGAATAAACACGCAAAAACTGTTCGTACAAAATTGATAAGTTGGGCAAACGATCAAATTATTGAGTATTGCCGTAGTGAACTTCCCGATGAAATTGATTTGGACGGAGTTAGTGCTTATCTTCCTTATGACGATGACGACGCATCACTAGGTTCTGAAAATACCGAAGAAAATAAATCTCTAGACTCTACGAACACCATTACTGATGCTCCAAAGTCTATTAAAACTCGTACGCAAACAAAAAAGCTCACTGCGAAAAAGGTTAAAGGTCATAAGAACGAGGACTACGATCCTACCAATGAAGTAGGTGGTGGAAAGCGCCATGGTATGGGAGGCACAGAGGACCCTAACGGTCCCGATGATGTTAAGGCTCCTGCGGAGGGAGATAAGTCTGTTGTTGTACCCAAGGTAATTATGCAGCGTATTATGCAAATGCCCGCCGCTTCTTCCTATAGAGTAGCACTGATGCTTGAAAATAATTGTCCCGTTGTGCATCTTTCACTGAAAGCAATAGGCGATGACGGTACGAAAGAAACAATTGCTATAAGAGAATATAAGCTGGGCAAAAAGAAATGCCCAGTCAACTCAAACATAGTAACAATTCGAGATATGAAAGCGAACACTTTATATGAAATTTTCTTGTTCCTAGAGTATTCCGAAAAAATGTTGCTTGAACTTTTGATATATTGATGAGGCGATTTTATGAACAAAACCAATATTAATTATCCCCATCCCGTCTTAAGTTCTACAAATGAAGATTACATTAATTCTTCCTTTGACATCATTATTAATGGCGACCCGTTTGTAGAAGGCGATGATGCAGTAATAGACATTTCCTACGAGTTAGTGTGTGAGGGGCTTCAAACGTATATTGCTGCCGGAAAGGCGATGGTAGCAGTTTATTTGGATAGCTCTGTTGCTGAATATCGAAAAATGCAAGCATTTCCGTTTGACCAAACTCAAATGCAGATTCATATCAATAAAAATGATATTAATCGTACTCTTCAAGTCAAGGGATACATAATTGCCGCTGAAGCGAGTTTCTCTTTTTCGTTACCCGAACACAATAAAGAGGTGTTTGGTAATGTTCCGTTTGCCTTACGCAAAGGTGATATTCTTGGCTTAGCGACTCATTCTTACAACATACCACTTGACAGTTATGACCCACTCGCTGACCGTCCTTCCATCTTTGCTATTAGAAAACAAACCGAAAGGCCGAAAGAAGAAGTCAGTGCTGATTATTCTGGCGCAAAAATTACCATTTGGTTAAATGAAGACACGCACAAAAAGTATGAAACTTTATACAAAGCGCCCGAAACAAGAGGATTTTTATCATCTTTCTTCGCTGCACCTGTACTTGTCGATGTGCTGTACTTTATGAAGAATATGTCAGAGGAAGAACGCTCGGTTAATGAAAGCAAAAAATGGTATCAAGTTATTGACCATAGACTTAACGAACTCAAGATTGACCTTTCTACCGAAGTTTCTATGACGAAAGTCGCAAATCTTGTATTACCGCATATTTTTTCATCATCTATTGAGTCTATGACTAATGTATTTGCTGCCGCAGTTCTAAAAGGAGGCGAAAGAAATGAAGCTTAAATATTTTGCAGAGTCAGCGTATACTGACTTGTATGACTCCATTAAAGAACATGAGGCTTTGTATTCAAATCCCAACAATGCTTGGATTAAAGAGTATTTTGGAGACCGCGTATTCTGTAAAGAATCCAGAATAGAATGTATCCTTCCCACATTAAGCGTCGATAACGACGAATACACAAATGTTATTGCTATTTACGAAACGTTTAAAGATAAATTAACACCTAAGCAGGCAAGCAATCCGTATTTATGGGCGTATTTGACACATTGCGAATACTGGGAGTATGCTAACCAGAGATGGGCAAAAGAAGGAATGTCTGTTGATACGATCAAGCAAAGGTTCTTTTGCTCGTTCTTGACGAACAATCTTGAAGGCAATAGGGTGGGATTTTTGAGAAATGCTGTTTCAAGACTATGGTGGTTTGGCTATCTTTCTTACCAAGAGAATAGACCCGGCAACCCCTATGAGTTAACTAAACTTTTGATGTCTCATTCTGACATTAGTTCTTCCGTATTGGAAAGAAAACTGTCTGTGAATAGAAATATCACGGTAGGAATTTTGGATGCCATATTAGAAATAAATAACGATCCACGATTGCCCGATGTTGGCGTTTCGCGCACAACAGGCCGATATGAATGGCGTGAATTATGCAAATATATAAATCGTTATGGCGGTGTTACCTTGCTGGATGCGATGTCTAGCGATGACATAAAAGAACTTTCTTATAATTTTATTCTAAACCAAAGAAAAAACGAAAAGTAAGCTCTATTGAGTCATTGTCGTAAATAAAAACAAAATAAACAAGACCTGCTAATAAAAGTCAAGGGAAATGAAGAAGTGGATTGAAAAAATTTTCCAAGCAAAAAAAGGGTAACACAAAAAAGCCTCCGTCAAAACGCAGACTT
>CABUWK010000040.1 GCA_902495325.1 uncultured Acidiphilium sp. | reverse complement strand
TTTTTCTTTCATTATTGTCGTTTCGCTCTGATTTAAGAAAAGATCAATATAAAAATTGCAAGTTTAATGAAAGCACGAAAACTTTGCTTGAAAAGTACGCAAAAGGAAATTTTGAAGATTTATGGAAAAGAGAAATAGAAAGCTTGTCTAAATGCAGAACTTTTAAGGATATTAGTGAAAGTAAAGAAATAGATCCAATTATTAAAACAGATTTTATGAATGATATAAGAGGTTTTTATATGACAATCATAGAAGCTCGCGGCGGTGAATTTTTATTGACGGATGTTTATCCTACTGTAGAAATATTTCCTGTTAGAATTGGAGTGAATCTTCACTTGCATTGTATATACCCAATTTCGAATAAACGGGTTTTGCTTCTGAATCACATAATGTTCAAGCCCGAGCTCCAAGGAAATCCATTGACGGAACAAATGCGGAGAATATCTCAAATAAAAGGGGATATGATCATACCGCCGAAGAATAAATATAAAATCAGCAGACAATTTCTAAGTTCGGAAGATCAATATATCTATAAAGTTAGGAAAATCTATGCGTCAGATGTTGAATATATAAATGCGTTATTATTAAACGAGGCGCGGATTGGTGTGATGTTTACTAATGCAGATAGTATACAACGATCCATTGCGCAATTCAACAGAAGAAAAGATACAAAGAAAGAGTATGCAATTTTAGAAAAAGAAATAGAAGATGTGTTTACTGAGGAGTAAGCAATGAATAATCAAGAAATTCAAAACGAACTTTTACAAGTTCAAAAAGAAATAGCCGAATTACCGGCGGGGTATCTCTCGAAGAAAAATATAAACGGTAAAACAAGATATTATCTGCAATGGACAGAGAACGGTAAAAAGAAAAGTAAATATGTCGATGATGCGCTTGTAGACGATTTGCGCGCGAAGATAGAAAGAAGAAGAGAGCTTCAAAAGAAAGAAAAGGAACTTACTTTTATGCTTCCCAAACCGCAGAAAACAGAGAAGCAGGAAGATGAAAAACATATTTTCAAAACCGACGTAATGCTCGGAGAAAACTTGAAAAGTTACGTTCAGACAGTCGCAAATTACAAAAAAAGAAGTCTTTATAAGAATATTTGCGATTATGTTTACGGAGATGTGCGAGACAGGGTTTTTATTCTTTACGGATTAAGGCGCACGGGTAAAACGACGCTCATACGCCAGGTTATAGCCGAAATGAACGACGAAAATTTTTTAAAAACGGCATTTATTCAGGTCGGCGCGGGAATCGGTTTAAGCGATATAAATCAGGACTTAAAATACCTGATGAATAGCGGATGCAAATATGTGTTTATAGACGAAGTAACGCT
Source organism: uncultured Acidiphilium sp. (assembly GCA_902495325.1). GTDB lineage: Bacteria > Bacillota > Clostridia > Christensenellales > Borkfalkiaceae > UBA10281. The sequence goes on along the minus strand of CABUWK010000040.1, from coordinate 21,068 downwards.
TATCGAAGATTTTATCGAAGGCGCTGCGCTTTTTTCGGATATATTTGCCGCTTGCGGAATGAAAATCGTGTTATCGGGTACGGATTCGCTCGGATTCTTTTTTTCCGAAGACGAGCAGTTATACGACCGTTGCATTTTTCTTCATACCACGTTTATTCCTTACAGAGAATTTGAAGAGGTTCTCGGCATAAAGGGGATCGACGAGTATATTTGCTACGGCGGAACGATGAGTCTCGGCGGCGTTCATTATAACGAAAAGTCCACGTTTGCAAGCAAGAAAAGCGTTGACGAATACGTCGACAGTGCAATCGCAAAGAACATTCAACACTCTTTGAAGTGTTATCAATACGGCGGGCATTTCCGTGCGCTTTATGATTTATACGAGAAAGGCGAACTAACAAGCGCGATTAACAGAGTTGTCGAAGACGTCAACCATCGTTTCACTTTAGACGTTCTGACGAAAGATTTTATGTCTCATGATTTGGGAATTTCGGCAAGGAATTTGCGAAACGACAGGCAGAATCAAAACGATATTCTTGATAGAATCGACAAAGAAGAATTTACAAAGCGGCTTAAGAATCTGCTCGAAATCAGAAATAAAGAAGAACAAATCGTAACGATTTCGGAAGATCATAGAAGAGAAATAAAAGAGTATCTCGACGCTTTGGATTTAACGGTTGATATCGATATTCAGACGTTGCCTGTCGGTCGTGAAAAGAACTACAAAACCGTTTTTACTCAACCGGGAATGAGATATTCGCAAGCAAAAGAACTTGTGCAATCGTTGCTTGAAGACGGGGAGTTTCAGGAGCTTTCAATAGATGAAAGAAATGCGGTTATCGAACGGATTTTAAGCGATATAAAGGGTAGAATGATGGAAGACATCGTGTTGCTTGAAACAAAGATTGCGAATCCGAAAAAGCAAGTTTTTCAGCTTCAGTTTGCCGTCGGCGAATTCGATATGGTTGTTGCGGATAATGCGAAAGCGACTTGTGAAATTTACGAAGTAAAGCACAGCAAGGAGCAGACGAAAGAGCAATACAGGCATCTGATTGATGAGGAGAAGCTGAAAAACACGAAATTCAGATACGGGAAAATCACGAAGAGAACGGTCATCTATCGCGGAGAAAATGCAACTCTCGAAAACGGAATAGAATACAGAAACGTAGAAGATTATTTGAAATCTCTTCTTTGAAATCGCGAAGTGCGTGGTTCGAAAACGGAACGGAAAAAGCGAGAAAACAGAGAAATGAAAACTCAAAACGGCTGATAAAATCAGTTTTTTTGGGCAACGCAGACACCTATAAGGTCAAATTTGTCTAGGTCAAAAATAGACAATTTGACCTTATTTTTTACCCTTTTAAGGGTCTTTTTTCATTTTTGGGGCAAAAATAGGCGAGTTAGAAAGTCTCGATTTGCCTAGACTTTTCGTTTCACCTTAGGGGCGGATTAAAGGAAAAAGAGATAGACAAGCTTATAGAACATATTAAAAAAGGAAATGACTTGTTTGCGACAAAGGCATCGGAACGTTATAAACATATGTCTTCCGGAAAGTATTACAAGATATGTTCTTATTGCTATGCCGCCGCAGGATATAAGGACTTAGACGGGAAGACTCCAAAAGAAATGTTTAAGCGTTACGGCGATGAACGGGACGGTGGAATGAGTTTGCTTGACGAAACCTCGCAAGATGACTTCGATAAGTGGTTTAAGTTAAGCACGCAGGAAAAATGGGAGATAGAAAACCCGTCGCACATGTGGGAAATTTCCTGCGGTCATACGCATACGATGATTCATTTGTATTTGTTTTGGGACGACGGCGGCTATTGGTTTTATCTGTCCGGCGGAACTCATTGTTTGACGACGGAAGTCGTGCGTATGTATAACGCAATGAAAGATAAAGGCGTCCCGGTGCTTCTCGGACACGCCGGGCAAATAGCAGATAAACTGCTCGGAAACGATGATCTCGGCATTATTCCGAATAATGATATGGGGTGGCGTTATTGGTATGGCGGGTTCCCGAAAGATGACGTAATCAATTTTGTTCAATTAAGCGACGGTAATGCGGAAGCGGTTATCAAAAACGCTACTTGGTTTGATATTGCCGACGTAAAATTGTCAGATAAATAACGTAAAAAGCGGCTACAAATTCGTAGTCGCTTGTATGCTATTCGGGAAAATTGTGTTTTGTTATCATAATTCGACAACATAACCCCTAATAACCCCTTGACAAAATTAAAGAAAGGGGTTATAATGATATTACAATAAAGCGTAGGGGGAATAGAATGTCAGAAGCAAAAAGACATCACTATATTCCGCAATTTATTTTAAAAAATTTCCTTGATAATAAAGGGCAAGTTTTTTATTGGGATATAGAAAAAGAAGTTTTGGAAAAACGTAATCCTAGAAGTATATTTATGAATTTTGATATGTATAGGGATGAAGTAAATCATAAAGACAAACCGACATCAATTGAGTCTTCGTTGGCTATTTTTGAAGGAGAAATAGCAACTTTAATCCGACAAAAATTTTTAAAAGATAATGAGATTATTATCACGCGTTCAGAATTGGAGGCGTTAAGGATTTTTCTTTCATTATTGTCGTTTCGCTCTGATTTAAGAAAAGATCAATATAAAAATTGCAAGTTTAGCCGTAAGCAATGCGTTTTAGGACTTTAATATTGTTGTTCATACCTTCGGTAAAGCCATTCGTGTATTTATGTCTGAAACTGTTTACAATATATCTGAACCAATTATGGAGAGCGGAGATATCCTTAATGGATCGAGAGAGTTGCAGTGTGGGTGGAAAACCGTAGAAATTCACGGGTTTCCCGGAAATGTTCCGGATCGTTTTTTTCGGGTGGGTTTGCAAAACGAGTATATTTTTTAAAAATATTTTGTTTTGCAATTGTTTATATCCGAAACGCTATTGAAATGACAATGAGAAAATGATATAATCAAACTGAAAATAAACAGGTAAGGAGATTGAACTGCACCCCAAAAAGTGCACAGATGGCTTTCCTTTTTATTTTCAGAAAACAAAGCGATGCGGCAACTCAGGAGGTTTGCCGGTTGCGAAGGGAAAAATTTATGAATAAAAAGAAGTTATTGTGTATTGCTTCGTCTTTTTTGTTTCTGCTTTGCAGCAGTTGTTCCGGAGGAGGAGAGGTCGGTGAAAGCCAGAAGGAAAACGGAAAATACGAACAGGCGTCGAAAAATTTGTATGAAGCGACGTTAAACAGTCTGGTTGCGACCGATGCGATGGGCAGAAGTTTCGGCGAAACCTCTCTGTCTGCGACGAAAAACGTCGGAATGTTCTATTTTGTCTGGCACGGGGAACACAATTCAAACATTTACGACATCACCGAACTGAGCGCAAGAGATCCGCAATCGCTCTGGAGTGCGGAGCCGAACACGGTCTCTCCGTTAGGGGAGCCCCATTATTGGGGAGAGCCGTTATACGGATATTACGCGTCGGACGATCCTTGGGTGCTCAAGCGCCATTTGGAACTTCTGACCATGTCCGGAGTCGATTATCTCGCTCTTGATCTTACGAACATTTCTCTGTATGAAAAGAACGTCCGCGCGCTGCTGGACAAAGTCGTTGAATTCCAGCAGCAAGGATGGAATCCGCCGAAAATTTGCGCGTTGCTGAGCGGCGCGGCGAATGACGCGCCGGATGACGTGGGCAGAATTACGGAGTTTTACAATCTTTTCTATAAAGATTCAAAATACGACGACGTCTGGTATACTTGTCCGGACGGAAAGCCCCTCATCGGGATCGGCATGAAATGGGCGTACGACAGACTGTCCGATGAAATCAAAAACGCTTTCCATTTCAGAAATATCGTCTGGCCGTTCCAGGCTCCCTCTTCGTATCCCAACGATATGTCCTGGATGGACTGGGAATATCCGCAAAGAGTGTACGATATGGACGGATTTATGAACGTTTCCGTCGCCCAACACAATTCTTACAGTTTCAGCAAATCCATCAACCCCGAAACGGCGGATGCTTCGTACGACGAAAACCGCGGCAGAGGGTGGAGTTATACGAGCGAGAGGAATATTGCCAACAACGTCGTGCGCGGAACGAATTTCCAGAGTCAATGGGATACCGCGTTTCAGAATTATAACAACGTGAACGAGGTAATGGTGACGGGCTGGAACGAGTGGATTGCTTTTAAAGCGCTTGGCACGAACTATTATAAAGAAGAAGCGAACGATCTCGGGAGAGTGTGTTTCCCCGATACCGCGAATATGGAGTTTTCGAGAGATCTTGAAATGATGAAAGGCGGTTACGGAGATAATTTCTATCTGCAGAACATGCTCAATACGAGGAAATTCAAGAGCAACGGTGCGACGGTCGCCTATGCCGGGGCGAAGGGTTCGCCCGAATTGAGCGGGGCGTTTGCGGGTGCCCGGACGTATTTAGATATCGCGGGCGACGCCATGCCGAGAAATTTCAGACGTGCCGACGGAAAAGAAACTTACGTCAACGACACCAACCGGAACGATATCGTAAAGACGGAAGTGATGAACGATACGCAGTATCTTTATATCAGAGTGACGACGAAAGACGACATCGTGATCGACGAAAACGCGACGAACAATTTAAATATACTGCTTTCCGTGCAGGGGAAGAACGGTTCCGGATGGGAAGGATACAGTTTTATCGTCAACAGAAAGGCGGCGCCTTTCGGAGCGGGAACGTCCTCTCTCGAAAAATTTGCGTCGAACGGGAAATTTGAATTTTCTTCTTCGTCGACGGTAGATTCTTATATGCAGGGCAACGTCTTTGCCGTCCGGATCCCTCTTTCCGCGCTTGGGGTAAAAGGGAATTTCACGGTGGATTTCAAGGTCGCCGACGGCATTTCCGATTGCAGCAATATCGACAACTACTACATTGACGGAGATTGCGCGCCGATCGGACGCCTGAATTACAGATACAACGCGGCGTAAAACGGCAACGGGATAAAAAAGAACGCAAAAGGGATGGAGAACGGTTTTTGCCGGATCGGCAGGACCGTTCCGTCATTTCGCCATCCGGGGAAAGATCTCATGTTGAAGATTTCTATTTTAGGACTCGGCGTACGAGGGGCAAATACGTACGGACAATATATTCACGACGAACGTCACGATTGTAAGATCGTGGCGATCTGTGATGCCGATAAAGAAAAAGCGGATTATTTTTCAAAGGTATTTGAAGTGGATCCGTCGAACGTTTTTTGCGATGCGGAAGTCTTTTTCGAGCAGAAACGAAGCGACGTTCTCATCATTGCCACCCCGGACAACACGCACTTGCGGTTTGCCCGCTGGGCGTTGGAACTCGGGTACCATCTTTTCCTGGAGACCCCCGTTTCCGACGATCCTTCCGCATTGAAAGAACTTTCCCATCTTGCCAGCGAAACGGGAAAAGTCGTCATGCTTGCCAACGTCCTCAGGTATTCCGCCGCCATCAACAAAATAAAAGAGTTGATCGACGAGGGGAAAATCGGACAACTCGTTTCCGTCGACTATACGGAAAACGTGGGATTCTGGCATATGGCGCATTCTTACGTGCGCGGCAATTGGCGTCGCGTGAAAGATTCCACGCCGATGATCCTTACCAAATGCTGCCACGATTTCGATATTCTCCTTTACATAATCGGCGCACGCTGCAAGACCGTCAGTTCGATCGGCAGTCTCGCTCATTTCAAAAAAGAATACGCCCCGAAGGGAGCGGGTGAGCGTTGCGTCGCGTGCAAATGCGAAGAAGATTGTCCGTACAGCGCAAAAAAGATCTATATCGACATGTGGAAAGGCGATTACGCACGTCTGACGGGTACGGCGTGGCCGATGAACGCGCTCGTCGAAGAAAAATTCATCAGCGAGGAGACGTTGACGGCAGCCATTGAAAACGGACCTTACGGGAAATGCGTATACGCCTGCGACAACGACGTGGTAGACAATCAGACGGTTATAATGAGTTTTGAAAACAGAGTGAACGCCACCATGAAAATGGAGGCTTTTGTCAAACACGGGGGCAGAACCATCCGTGTTTTCGGCTCGAAAGGAGAATTGGTTTACGACGCGGCAAGCCATTCTATCGTTCTGAAGAGATTTTTCGGACGGGATGAAGAATGGGATTGCAGAGAGATGGAAGACGTGCGCAATCCGCTGGTGAAAAAACCGGATCAGAAAATGCTGGACGATTTTTTCGACTGTATTTCCTCCGCCGGAGACAAGCACGTCAACCACGATTTCATGGAAAGTCATTTCATTGCGCTTGCGGCGGAAGAATCCCGTCTGGGCGGCGGGCAGGCAATCGATATTTTTAAGTTCCGCAACAGCGACGGGATCATCAAGCAGATCCTGGAATGGATCGACGGAAATTATACGGACGATTCCATTACGATGAAGACGGTTGCGAAGAGGATCGGCTATTCCGTCGGGTATTGTTCGCAGATCTTCCGCATGGCAACGAACATGAATTTCAGAGATTATATCAATTTAAAAAGGCTGAAAAGGGTTAAGGAACTTTTGTCGGATAAAACCCTGAATCTGATGACGTTCGACATCCTGTATCAATGCGGGTTCAAATGTCCTTCCACTTTTTATCGGGTCAAAAAAAGATTGGAGGACAAAATGAACTGATTTTTCCGAGATGCGGTTTAAAATATCGCATTTTGCATTTAAGACAGGCGGAAACGCTATTGACTGCGGTTTCATAACAGATTATAATATAATCGTCGATACTGATCGACGAGATCTACCATATAAGGCTTGAAAAGGTAACGAGAACATGAAAAAAATTATTACGGTTTCAATAATCGGATGTGGAGCAAGGGGCGGTATTGCTTACGGTGAATATATCAACGAATTAAAGGATAAATACCGCATCGTCTCTTTGTGCGACGTCAATCCTTCCCGACTGAACAAGTTCGGGGATCTGTTCGGCGTCCCCTGTGAAAACAGGTTTGAGAAGGAAGAAGAGTTCTGGAAGGAAAAGAGAAGCGATCTGTTGCTCGTATGTACGCTGGATCATTTACACGTTCCCATGGCGGAAAGAGGTTTGAAACTCGGTTATGACCTTCTTTTGGAAAAACCGATTTCAGACAACCCGTCGGAATTGAGGGAGTTGCTTGCCATCGCCAAAGAGAGCAAGCGTCGGGTCATGGTCTGTCACGTATTGAGATATACCGCCATGATGAGAAAGATCAAAGAACTTCTGGACGAAGGCGCGATCGGACGGCTGATTTCCGTTGATCACACGGAAAACGTGGTGTTCTGGCACGAAGCGCATTCTTACGTGCGCGGGAACTGGCATTCCAAGGAAGAGACGACTTCCATGATCATGGCGAAATGCTGTCACGATCTGGATCTGTTACAGTATTTTATCGGCAGCAGATGCAAATCGGTCTCTTCGATGGGAGATCTGCGCTATTTTAAAAAGGAAAACGCACCCGAAGGATGCGCGGACAGATGTTGCGAATGCCGCTACGAGGATACCTGCGTCTACAGTGCGAAACGGATCTATATCGAACAGTGGAAAAACGTAGGTTGCCCCGCAAGCGAGTTTCCTTTCAATCTGGTATCGGACGCCTCTCCTACGACGGAAGAAGCGCTTGAAGTCGCCGTTAAAGAAAGCCGTTACGGCAAATGCGTATTCCGGTGCGATAACGACGTCGTAGACAATCAGACGACCATCATGCAGTTTGAAAACGGCGTTACGGCGACGCTCAAAATGGAAGCGTTCGTCAAATACGGCGGAAGAGATATCCGCTTCTTCGGAACGGAAGGAGAACTGGATCTTCGCGAAAGCGAAAACACGCTCGTTCTGAAAAAGTATTTCGGCAAAGATACCGTCTGGAAGATTTCCGAACTCGTCGACGACCTCGGCGGTCAGGGAACGGGAGCGCACGGAGGCGGCGATCACAGAATGATCGATAAATTGTATTCCGTCCTGACGAATCCGGACGAATTGCCGGATACCTCTTTGGAAAAATCTCTCGAAAGTCATTATATGGCGATTGCCGCCGAAGAATCCAGAATTCGGGGCGGTGAATTGGTTGAACTCAATCAATTCAGAAAATAAACTTTATAAGGAGAACTATGATGAAGAAGTTGTTTGCGATCGTTATCTGTGCGATCATCTCGCTCAGCACGCTTTCTCTGTCGGCATGCAACAATGAGGGTACGCAGGGTACCGTCGACGGAAAGTACAACATCACCGTAGCCGTTCAGATGGAAGGCGGTGAAGTGGAATTGATGGAACTCTATAAACAAGCGTATGAGACAAAGCACCCCGAAGTAAATATCATTATCAAGGATTTCAAAGGTGCGCTTTTCCAGAGTTATATGTCGAAATACGCCATGAGCGAAAAGGATCTTCCTATGATGATCTGGATGCCGGACGATCAGTTCGACTATCATGCCGCCGGAGGGTACTTCATCGATCTGCGCCCCTATTACGAACGGAGCGAGGAGACGGATTATACGCTCTATTACGAAAGTATGTTACACGCGGCGTCCTATGCGGACGAATTCAGACCGACGACCGGCTATTCGGGCAGTTTTGAGAGCGAAAAGAGCGATTCCCGTCAGTACGGGCTCTATTTTGCGCCGAGAGATTACAATCAGATCGGAATCGTTTATAACAAAAATCTTTTCTCCGAATTCGGCGTGGAAGTTCCGGACACTTCGGATGGGTGGACTTTCGAAGAATACGTGCAGTTAATCAACGAGATCGCCGAGAAGATCAAAGCGGGCGGAAACAAACACCTCGCGAAGAGAGCGGCGAACGTCTTCCTTCCCTGGGAACCCGTCTATACGACGATTTTCAATGCGTTCGGTACGGACGGACTGACGAAAGACGGCGTATACAATATGGACAGCGCGAAAAATAAAGAAATCTGTACTTACCTCTACAATAACATTTACGACACCAAACAATGCTTCGACGCGAACGATTCCTTCTCCAAAGGAACGGTGTTCATGACGACGGCTTCGCACGCTACCGTAAAAGGGTTTTCCGAAAAGATCAAAGACAAGGAAGGCAACCCTGCGATCGATTTCTTACCGTATCCCACGGAATACGTCGCGGCGGGCTGTTCGGGTTACGGCATCACGAGCATACACGCTCAGGAAACGCAGACGGTGAACGGCGTGACCAAAACGTCCGCAGATCTCTGCTGGGATTTCATTCAATTTATCATATCGGCAGAAGGTCAGGAACTCGGCGGTGAGGCAGGGTATATCCAACCCATCCTGAAGTCCCTCGTGGATTCGGGCAAATGGCTGACGGCTCTCGATCCCACGATGAACCACAAGGCGTTCGCCTTCGGAAAAGAACTGAAACAGAACACCTTCAACGAATACGATCCGCAATGCCGCGACGGTTTGCGCAGCATCTTTACGACGACCTTTGGTTCGCTGCAGGATGTGAACACCGGAGCACCCGCTTTGATGGAAAAGAACACTTTCCCGAAGTACAAAGACGCGTTTGCTTTAGAAGTCATGCCTTTCGATCAGAGTAAATATGAATAACTCAAACAAAAAACGATACAGTTTTGCTCAATTTAAAAAGGATTACGGAGGGATCGTGTGGTGTATTCCGGTATTGCTCGGAATTCTGATCTTCACGCTTTTTCCGATGGGCACTTCTCTGTACTGGAGTCTGGGGGAATACCGTCAGGTATCCAGCACTCTCAGCGGACAAGCCCAATATACATGGAAGGGATTGGCGAATTACGTGACCGCGTTTACCAACGACTGGGACAGAGTGTTCGGATCGTTTAAGGCGACTTTTCTGTACGCTCTCGTCACCATTCCGACGGGCATGATCGGTTCCTATGCGCTTGCGCTCTTCCTGAATCAAAAAATCAAGGGTATTTCTGCTTTCCGCGTTCTCTATTATCTTCCCTGCATCGTTCCCGCCGTCGCGGGGACGCTGATGTGGAACGCAGTGACCGACGTGGACAGCGGATATATCAACGCCATTCTCGTAAACGTGTTCGGTGCAGAGCCGTTTCCCTTCTACAGTTCGGCAAAAACCGTATATCCGACCATCCTCATGCTAAGCGTTTTCGGTTGGGGCGGCAATATGATCATGTGGCTTGCCCAGATGAAAAACGTGCCGACGGAAATGTATGAATCTGCGGATCTGGACGGGGCGTCTTATTTCAGAAAGGTGATCTCCATCACCATTCCGATGACCACTTCGATGATTCTTTATCAGTTGATCATGAGCATCATCGGATCTCTGCAGACTTTCTCGGCGTACTACCCGATCTATACCAACCCGGCGAACAGCGCGGCGAAAGATCAACTCAATTTTATCGGGATCTATATTTATCAGGAAGCCTTTGTCGGAAAAGATTTCAGTTACGGCTGTACGCTCAGCTGGCTTTTGTTCGCCGTGATCGGCGTGCTGACCGCTTGCGTGTTCAAAACGAGCAAATGGGTCTATTACGGGGAGGAACAATAATATGGAACGTGCCGAAAATATCTCCCTTTTCCGCAATACGCGCGTCAGAAAAACAGTGAAAAACGTGGTATCTTATTTCTTTCTCGTTCTTTTCGTGTTTTTCTTCCTGTTTCCGATCTTCTGTCTTCTTATGCAGTCCGTTCTGCCGGACGAGGAATTGAGTCAATTTACCCTTTTCCCCGCTTATCTCAATTTCTCAACCTATAAGATCGCCCTGAGCGATCTGCAACTGTTAAAATATTTCTGGAATACCGTAAAATTGATTTTCCTCAGCATTCTCGGATCGGCTGTCATGTCTTCCGTGACGGCTTTCGGGCTTTCCAAAGTGAAATTCAAAGGACAGGACCTCGTTTTCTCACTCATTCTGGCAACCGTGTTCCTTCCTTCGACGGTCACGAGTATTCCTCTTTACGCCATGTATCTCAAGATGGGCTGGACGACGACGAATTATCCGCTGTGGGTTCCGCTGTTGTTCGGCGGAGGCGCGATGAATATCTTTCTGATGCGTCAGTTTATGCGCGGGATCCCGAAAACGTATTCCGAGGCGGCGATCCTGGACGGAGCAAGCAATTTCCGCATTTATCTGAACATCGTTCTCCCCCTCATCAAACCCATCTTCATTTATCTTTCCGTACAGACTTTTTTCGGCGTATGGAACGATTTCCAGGGTCCCCTTATGTATCTGGAAGAGGAATCGCAATACACGCTTTCTCTTGCGCTGTATCTGAAATACGGGCAGTCGAACGATCCCATCAACCTGACGATGGCTGTCGGCGTGCTGATGATGATTCCTTGTGCCGCACTATTCGCCGTATTCCAGAAACAGTTGATAGAAGGGGTCTCCACGATAGGAATCAAGGGCTGATTGCCCGCCGATACGATACCGTTGCGGCGGAAAAGAGCGCCGTTACTCTTTTCCTCCGCATAGAAGTATAAAAAAATAAGAGGTGAAAAATGAAAAAACTGACAAAGATCATTATGAGCGCGTTGTTCGCGTTCACGTTCGTCTTTGCGTCGGTCATGGGCATTACCGCCGCGACGACCGAAGTAAAAGCGGATGAAACCCTTGCCGAAACGGCAATCACGAATCTTCATCACAGAACCGGCGATAATCGTCTGATCATCTTCCTGAGCGACACCGATTATGCGTCTGCCGGGGGAACTTCGCACGCGCCTGACGATATTACGGCGGCCGGCGTGACGATGTTGGACAACATTCTCCTTTATCTGAACGACGACACCTACGTGACGCTCAGGACCGCATGGAACAACAACGGGCAGGTTTATTACAACGTATGGGGCGAAATGAACAGTATCTGTCTAGATACCAAATCGGATTACGGTCTTGGAAAGATCAAATATCTGACCGTTCTCGACGGGTGCGTATTCCCGTCCGCTTCTACCCACGCCGCCGGATACGTTCAGAAGGGCAACTTGACCTATCAGAACGACGGATACGGCACGGCGGGCGACTGCACTTCGTGGACGAAAACAGAAACCGCGAAGACGGACGGCTACGCTGCGGTCAACGTGAAAAAAGTTGAGATCAGAGACGGACGTCTGTTCTTCTACTTTGACGGAAACGACTATAGCAACGCGCCCGTAAACGGCGACGCGAGCAATGGGTTTGCCGCATGCAAACTGATGGAAAACGTCACGATCTGGACGAGCGATACGACGAGTGTTACCCTTGCGGAGGCTGCGAAGCAGAACGGAGCGAAATTCTATAACCTTTACGCTTCCGGAGCGATCGCTCTGGAAATGGGGGCGGATTACGGTGCGTCGCAGGTGAAAATGGTCACGATCAAGAACGGTTGCCAATTCCCCGATAACGCCGGGGAACCTGCCTTCGTCCAGTGGAACGATATCACTTACCTGAACGGGGGACTCGACGATAAAGGAAACGCGGTCTCCTGGACGGTGACGGATACGCCTGCCGAAGGATTGAAAGTGACCTCCGTGACGAAGATCCAGGTCAGAGACAACAAACTCTTCCTTTTCCTTTCCAAACAGAATTTTGAAAGCGTTGGTTACAACACGCCTGCAGACGAACACCTTTCCGACGCCTTGCTCGAAAATATCGAAGTATACGCAGGCGAAACACATTCCTCGCTGAAAGCCGCGACGATCGGAAACGCCTGGTATAATCACTACGGCGATTTGGGCTGTCTGGCGATCCAACTGGACGGTTCGACTTATACAAACGCGAGCGTGAGCAAAGTCGTCGTCAAAACGGGATGTGAATTCCCCTCGGCTTTGAGCGGTGCAAGCGCGTATATCACCGAGAAGGACGTTTCCTTCGTTGCCAACGGACTTGATTCGAACAACCAGTCCACCAACTGGATCTACGAACCCGAAACGGTTTATCTGAAAGCGAGCAGCGTTCATATCAGAGGCGAAAAGCGTTCTAACGGGACTTATAACGACAAATTCCTGATTTTCCTTGATTCCGGTACGGATATTCTGAACGCCGGTGCTACGACGCCCGTAGGCGAAAGAGTTGCCGCTTATAACTTCCTTGACAAAATTACTCTCTGGACGACCGTCGACGAAGAACCGATCACTCTGAGACAGGCATATACCTCCTCCGCGACATACACGGACAACGGAGTGGAAAAAACGGAACCGGCTACCGGTGAGATCTATTACAACATCTGGGGCGAGCAGAACTGTATTGCGGTTCAGATCGGTAAATACAACGCAGACGAAGTCGTGAGGATCTGCATTCCCGAGGGAACGGAATTCCCTTCTTACGAATACACGTCCGGTAACCTCGTTACCCTGAAGAAATACGTGATGGGTGAGACCGTCTATCTGAAAGACTGGGCTCCGACGCAGGCAAATCACCCCGTTTACTCCACGAACTGGGCGGCAGACAGAAACTTCGGAGATGTCGAGGCGACGGGCGTCACCTTCGGCAACGAAACTCTCGAGATTTCGCTGACGGGAACCGACTATCCTGCCGAAGGCAACAAAATGATCGAAAACTACCTTGAATACGGTCTCGCGTGTTACGAAAATATCACTTTTGACGGAGTTTCCCTTAAGAATTATATTGAAGAAAACGAGATCGAGGAAATCGATTCTTGGATCAACGCGACCGAATACGGTACGTTTGCCATCCGCATTGCAGGACTGAAGGCACCCGCCAAGATCGTCATCCGCAAAGGATGCCAGTTGCCGATTTACGCCAATACGATCCCGGGCATGGAGATTCACGACGTATTCTATTATGAAGTCGGCGAATCGGTCATGTTCCTGAAGCAGGCCGACGGTTCCTATCAGAAAGCGGAAACGGTAACCTGGACGGTCACCTTCGACGGAGAGAACGCCGTGGAAATCGAAGACGGCAAGACGGTAACCGAATTGCCTGTTGTGCAGAAAGAAGGATATAAATTCGCCGGCTGGAAACTGAACGGAGCGGAATTCACGACTTCCACCGTTATCAGCGCAGACGTCAACGTCCAGGGACAGTGGGTGAGAGCCTATACCGTCATTTTCGACACGCAGGGCGGAAGCGAGATTGAAAAACAGGTCGTTGAAGAAGAATGTTATATCGAAAAACCGGCAGATCCCGTCAAAGAAGGTTATACCTTCATCGGTTGGGTCGACGCAAACGGTAACGCATTCAACTTCGATCAGGCGGTCACGTCCGACGTTACGGTCGTGGCGGAATGGAAGTCGGAAAACAATTCGGGCTGTTCCAATGCGGTAAGCGGTGCCGAATGCACGGCAGTTCTTCTTCTCTGCAGTGCGATGTTCCTCTTCAGAAAGAAGAAAGAAATCTAATCATCCTGAACGGATGACGTCGGGAGAGGACGCTTTCAGCGTCCTCTCTGTATATTACGCTAAACGAGGCAGGCAGTATGGACGAAGGAAAAAAGAAATATTATCTGGTTTGTAATTCGCATCTGGATCCCGTCTGGATGTGGGACTGGGACGAAGGAGCTGCAACGGCGATATCCACGTTTTATCAGGCAAAGGAATTATTGAAGGAGTCGGATTTCGTATTTTGTCACAACGAAGCGTTGTTATACGAATACATTGAAGAATACGATCCGGCTTTGTTTCATGAAATTCAGGAACTGGTCAGAGAGGGAAAGTGGAAAATTATGGGCGGCTGGTATTTACAGCCCGACTGCAATTTGCCCTCGGGGGAATCCTTCGTCAGGCAAATCAGAACAGGGCGTAAATATTTTGCCGAAAAATTCGGCGTAAGACCGACCGTTGCGGTTAATTTCGACAGTTTCGGTCATTCCGTAGGACTCGTTCAGATTCTGAAAAAAACGGGATACGTCGGGTACCTGTGTTGTCGTCCGATGAGTTGGGATAAAGACATGGCGTCCTTACCCGATACGGAATTTTTATGGAGAGGGAAAGACGGCAGCGAGATCCGGGTATCCCGCGTGGACGATCTGACCCTGTACTGTTCCGGCTTCGGCACCGCGAAAGCCGATCTGGAGAGAAAAGCAGGGCTCTATCGGGGAAAGACGGAAGGGCTGCTTTTATGGGGAGTCGGAAATCACGGCGGAAATCCGTCGCGTAAGGATATCCGCGACGTCAACGGAGCGATTGCAGAGGGGAAACTCGGCGAGGAAGAGTGCGAGATCCGTCATTCCACGCCGGAAGAGTATTTTGCGGCGGCAAAGTACGAAAAGGTTTTTGAAAGATCCATGCAACCTTGCCTGATCGGTTGTTACGCCTCGATGAGCAATGTGAAGCGGACGCACGTGCAATTAGAAAACGCCTTATTTGAAACGGAAAAGATCTGCTCCCTCGCGTATATGAACGGACTGATCGGGAATTATCCGGAAAAGACGTTTGCCGATGCGGAGCGCACGCTTTGCAAGTTTGAGTTTCACGATCTCCTTGCGGGCACGGTCTGTCAGGCGGCGGAAGAGACGTCTCTTCGGATGGCAGGGCATGCTTTGACGGAATTGAAAAAGAGTTACGATCAGGCGTTTTTCGCCTATTGTGAACGGCATAAAAAGGCGCGGGAGGGCGAATTCCCGATTTTCGTGTTCAACGAAACTCCCTATCGGAGACTCGCCGTTGTCGAAGGAGAATTCCTCATTCCGGACAGCCTCGTTTCGGACACGGAGCAGTATTCTCTTACGGTGAAACAGAACGGTAAGACCTTGCGCAGTCAGGTGATCAAGGAAAGCGTCAACATCAACTACGACCGGCGAAAGAGGGTGATTTTCGTCGGAGAGTTGCCTGCTCTGGAAGCGGCGCGGTTTGACGTAACGTTTGAGATCACCCCCAAACAGCCTTTCGTCAAGCCGGACGAGATCGTCGTGTCAGACAGCATTAAAAAGGCTTCGGTGGACAAAAAAACGGGCTTGCTCTTCCTGTCGTTCGACGGAAAAACGGTTGCGGAAAATGCATTTTGCCCCGTGTTATTCGACGATTATCCCGATCCTTGGGGGTGGGGAATGCATCGGATCGGCAAAAAACCCGTTGATATTCCGCTTTCCTCCTGCGAGAAAGGGGTTTTTGCGGGATTGCAGAGCGTGAACGTCATCGAAGACGGAGAAGTGATGACGGAAGTCGAATCTCTGTTCGAGCGGGATTGCAGTTTCGTGCGCACGGATTATAAAATCTATAAAGATTTGCCCTATATCGACGTCACCGTGGAAACGCTCTGGAACGAAAAGGACAAAGGGCTGAAACTTCGCGTCCCTACGCCTCTGCAAGGTAAGTTTTTCGGACAGATTCCGTATGCATGCGACGAGTTTGAAAGAAACGGAGAGGAAATCACGGCTCAGCGTTTCGTCGGCGTCGAAGACGGAGAAAACGTACTGTACGTCGCAAACGATTGCTCTTACAGCTTTTCCTCCGAAGGAAAGGATCTCTATATCACTCTGCTTCGGGGGGTCGCATATTGCGCGCATCCGATCGGGGACAGACCGCTGATTCGGAAAGACCGTTATATTCCTTTTGTCGAAACCGGCAGGCACGTCTTCCGTTTCCGGATCGGGTACTGCAACCGCGGCGAGACGGAAAACGCCGCACGTGAATTCGTTGCGAAAAGAGACGGGTTGAATTATTTTCCGCACGGCGAAGAAACGCCTCTTAAAAAATTCAGAATCTCCGATAAAGCGATTTCTCTGTCTGCGTGTTATTACGAGGACGGCGAATACGTGCTTCGGTTGTTCAACGATAACCCGGATACGCAAACCGTAAGCCTGGACTGCGGAGGAGTGACGACGGAATTGCAATTCGGGAAGTATGAAGTGAAGACGGTGCTCTTCGACGGGAAACGGTTTGAAGAGAAACAAGTCTGGTTATAACGGCTTCAGGAAAGGCGTTAAAGGAAAAGAGAATGAAAAACGAAGAAAAACGTTTGAGTTACGGGTTTTCCTGCGGGAAAGCGAACGTCGCGCTTGAGGCTGACGGATATTACGTCTGGGACAGCAGCGTAATCGCGGCGAAAAACAGATATTATATGTTTGCTTCGCGGTGGAAAGAGGAACTCGGATTCGGTTGGAACTGGCTTTTTAACAGTGAAGTATGCCGTTACGTTTCGGATCAGCCTCAGGGACCGTACCGGTTCGATCGGGTGGTGTTGCCGAGACGGGGCAGAGAGTTTTTTGACGGTATGAATACGCACAATACCTGCATCAAGTTCTGGAACGGCAAGTATTATCTGTACTATATGGGAACGACTTACGGAGGAGAAATACCGACGGACGGCAATCGTATCGACGAACAGTATGCGATGGAGACGTGGAACAGGAAGCGTATCGGCGTAGCGGTTGCAGACGATATAGACGGGGAATTCGTTCGCCGCGACGAGCCTCTCTTGACTCCGCGTGACTGTTCTCATTGGGATTGTACCATAACCACAAATCCTTCCGTGGCGATTTTACCGGACGGAAAGACGTATATGATCTATAAGTCCCGCCGTGCTTACGGCATGCCTCTTCAACTCGGCGTCGCCGTGGCGGATAAACCGGACGGACCGTTTAAAAGACTTACCGATACTCCCATTCTGAGTTTTGCAGACGATAACAAGCATATGGAAGATCCGTTTTTGTGGTATGACGCCGGGCGAGGCAAATTCTGCATCATTGCGAAAGACGACGGAAAAAACGGGGATCGGGGAATCACCGGGGAATGGGGTGCCGGCTTTTATGCGGAGAGCGACGATTGCATTCATTTTGATATCGGCGAAAATCCGAAAGTCTATTCCCGCTTGCTCGAATGGGAAGGCGGCAGGACGACTTTGCAATGCAATCTGGAGCGCCCGTCTCTTCTGTTTGACGGAAACGGGAAACCTGCTTTTCTGTTCTGTGCGAGCGGCAACGGCAGCGCTCCGTATCGTTTTGAAGGCAAAACTTACGTAGTGTGTATCGGCTTGTCACCGCGCTGCAAAAATTAAGGACGATCGATTGATTGTCTATCGTTACGTGATTTACGATTTGTAAAAAAAGATTTGAGGAAACGTCATGCCGAATGAAATTCAAGGGGTCTCATACAGACGGGAAGGCTCCGGAAAAGATTTATCGTACGGGAAGATCAGAATGGTTTTCCCCGCCAGAAACCAGTCGTTACAACTTGCCAACGACGAAGTCGCAAAATGGTTTACCGCTTATCATCCCAATCGTTTGGGGGACAATTACGGCAAAGGGGATCATTTCGCAGGGAAAGACGTTGATTTTGTCTGGGAATACGACGGAAGCGCGGATTATTTCGTATTGGAGATCGCGGAGGAGGGAGATTTCGCCGATTGCCTTTGCTTCCGTTCGGAGAGCAACAACGTTAAGGTCGGCGATCTCAATACCTTCACGGATTACTCGTGGAGAGTGCGCGCTTTCAAAGACGGGGAAAAAGTTGCGGAAGGCGAAAGCTGTTTTCATACGGAAAAATCTCCCAGGACGATCTCTGTTGACGGGGTGTCCAACGCGCGCGATATTGCCTTCTTTTCAAAAAAGTTAAAGCAGGGCATGATTTACCGTTCGGCTTCACTGGACGCCGTTACCGAAAAAGGGTTAATCGACGCGCTTTCGAAGTATGGAATCAGAACGGAAATCGATTTGAGAAATACCGGCGAGGGGAAACAACGTCCGCTCGGTGAAACGGTAAACTATTATTCGTTTCCGGGGTCGTATTACGTGATCACCGCCGCAAGCATCAAAGATCCGTTATATCAGGAAAACATGGCGGAAGCAATGAAGATATTTGCAGATGAGAGCAAATATCCCATCGTGTTTCATTGTGCCATAGGTCGAGACAGGACGGGAACGTTTGCCGCCGTGCTCGAATCGTTTCTCGGCGCGGACTACGAGGATATTATGGCGGATTATGAGATGTCTTTTTTCTCCGACGCCGGCTGCAAAGACGAATCCACGCCGGACGTGATGTTTACGAGAATAACGGAAATTTACGATTTTCTGTCCGCGTACGGGAAAGGATCGCTTCGGGAGAATACGGAAAAGTTTTTACGCGATATCGGCGTATCTGCCGAAGATTTGAAAAGTATTCAAAGGATCATGGCGAAACCGGAGAAAAAACGGAAAAGAAAACGCGGGGAGACGAGATAAAACGGAACAACTGATTTAAGAGCAGACGATCCGGATCCTTTTCGCATGCAAACACATTTTTTCTCTTTTTGAAGGGGATAGGATTCGCCCCTCGTACGGAAACCAACCGATTAACGAATCGGCAAAGAGACTATGGTCAGTACCTCGTTCAAACCGTTTAGCGGTAGGTGTGAATCACCTATTGAAATCCGAACATAGCGTTCGTGACACCGATAGGTGATTTTTTATATTCTGTTATTATTTTCGTGTTTTCTCGGCGTTTTGTGCCTATCTTGCTTGCTTTTTCGTCAATTTCAAATGTGACACCTTTTTTACGAAACAGTTGAAAAATGAAATGCAATCGTTATAAATCGTCACAATTGAACATAGTTGTTCGATACAATTTCAATCACCGTTTTCCCAAAAACCTTGTTCTTTTGCTGTTGGTGTTTTGTAATTGTCCTGATAATGAGGTCGTTTCGAGTTATAAAACTCAATGTAGTTTTCGATTGCCATCTTTATGGTGTGGAACAGAGATAATTATTATATGTTGTGTTTCTCAAACGGACACGATGATAGCTATTTCGTACAACAAAGACAATGAAAAGGGACATATTAATTGTCCCTTTTCTTTTTAAGATTTCGAGCCGAGATACTAATATCGGCGTCGGGGATAACGACCTGTTAATATCGAAATCGTAGGGTTTGCCCTTAAAGCATAGCACAGTCAGCGCCGTTTGGGCGCTTGTAAAATCTGAACCCTTTGTCGTAATAAATAGGGAACGTGTCACGAAAGTGCAACACGATCGCAGGCTACGAGCATCAATTAGTTATCGGCTTGTAGTGACCGAAACGGTTAACGCGCGCAACGGAACTTCCATTTTTTTTATCTATTTGGACGATATTATCAAGTATCGTCCTTTTTTACTTGCAAAAATATGAATAATCTCACAAAAACAGAATTTTTATGCAGTCAAAAATTTGGACAAATATGTTACGTTTTAGAGCTAACTTTTTTTATTATTTACGAACCTGTAAGACTTGAACTTACGACATCGACTTTTTACATCGTTTTATGCCCAAGAGAATAGCGATCAAAAACTTATCGGTGCGCCTCTGGGATACGTCGGATACGAAGAGGGTGAACAACTGACGAACGCCGTCAGAGAAAAACCGTTCAGCATTATACTGTTTGACGAAATCGAAAAGGCGGCGAAACCGAATCCGAGGATTCTCGATATTAATATACGAATACGATTATGGTGATGGTTGGGAAATTGAAATAAATGTTAAGAAAGTTGAAGACGTTAAATCTTATGAATGTCCTAAACTTTTGCAAGCGAAAGGAAATATGGTAATAGATGATTGCGGCGGACCGACGGGGCTTAATGAAATTGAAACGTCTCCGGCAGATATAAACGGTCTTAATTTAATATTAGAGGAAACTTTTGAAGGCTGACGCCTATAATTTAACGATAGTTATTTCGGTCAACAGAGACATCTGAACAGACCTTGAAATATGAACCATTGTTGTTCGGTTTCAAGGTCTTTTCTTATGCGAAAACGCAGGTTTTTCCTGATAAAACGCCTTGTTTAACGATGTATTTCAAACTGAACGTATAATTGCGAAAAGTATGAAATATGAAGCGAGAACGATTAAACGGTATTATTCCGAACCGTCAGTGTTCGGTTTCGGGGTCGATTTTGTCTTTATGTATGATCAGTGGACTTGGTGTCAGGTTCCGTATTCCAAAGATGTGAGAGATAAAGCTATTGCTATAAAAGAGAATAGTTTTTGGGGAGAGGTAAGAGCTACATATTTGGATAAGAAAAACATGTATTTGTTACGCGGAGATACAAATCATCCGTCGTTTGTGGTGTATGTTGAAAGTGTAAACGAAATATATAGACAATATATAAAATGAATTCTATTTATAAATTTTGATCTTGACTTCAAAACTGGGTAATGTCAAGAATTTTGTGTAAACACCTTGTAAATTTTTTGGTGGTTTAGCTAAATAAATCAGTTAGTTGCGGTTGAGCAAGAGCAAAACCTTTATGTATGCGTTCTTCGCTTTC
>CABUWK010000039.1 GCA_902495325.1 uncultured Acidiphilium sp. | reverse complement strand
TTTGGAAAAACGAAATACGGATCGGATAACATTTACGATAACAGTTTTGTGAAGAGTAATATAACAAAAATAGCAGATGTCGCTTTTAACGAAAAAGAAAAACTTGGAATTGTACCAAACGAAGGGAATGATGTTTTGTGGGCTCCAGAAAAAGGTATAATAGACAATTTTTTTGTTAAATCGAGCGCAGCGGAAGAGGATTTTTATTGGTGGACTTCTACAGAGTGTTCATCCGCCGATAATGCATATTGGTTCAGATACATATATGAGCCTTCTTTAATTACAAACACAGCGGGGATTCGTTTCTGCGTGTATATAAACTTGACTTCGATAGACTCGATTACCGAAAACGATGACGGCTCTCTTTCTTTGAACTTTATCGAACCGCACGTTCATAAGTGGGTAGGCAAACTCGGCGAAACCGACAACGTTCTGACCGCCGTATGCGAAGGCAAGGGTAACTGCGACGTAACCGTTACGCCTACTTATACTATAAATGTAGACGTTAACACTGCGGGAAATAACGCATATACAGGCATGCCGTTTGCGGGTGCTTCCGCCACTGTTGCAAACTGGGATCAGGAAGGTCTTGAAGCCGCTCCGTCGCTTGTGTTTGTAGGTAGGGACGGCACAACCTATCCCGAATCGACAACCCCGCCGACTAACGCCGGAATGTATACAGTTAAAGCAACTTTCGGCGGTGTGACCGCTTATAAAGATTTCAAGTTCGATAAGGCGACCAACGACATTAAGGGGAATATCGAAAATTTCAAAAGTATAGAATACGATGAAGAACTCGTGTACCCCGAGTTGACCGCACGATTCGGCACTGTTCACTTTATGTTTTCTACCAAAAGCGACAGTGGGTATACGGATGACGTTCCTACCGAAATCGGCGATTATTATGTAAAAGCCTATACTGAAGAGTCCGAAAACTATAAAGCTTACATTTCGGGATACGCAAGTTTCTCTATCAAAAAACGCTTGAATGAGTTTATCGCTCAGCCGACGATAGCAAACTGGAAGTACGGCGCAACGCCGAGTCAACCTACGGGCGCGCAGGCAAAATACGGCAATGATACTATCGTTTATATGTATAGCAGCAATATCACCGATTATTCGACCGATGTTCCGACCGCTGTCGGCAAACATTATCTCAAGGCAGTCGTTGCCGAAGGCGATACTTATAAAAAAGCCGAAAGTAAAGTAATCGTTTTCTATATCGAAAAAGGAGATTATGCCGAAGCGGGCAAAACGATTTGCGAAAAAGAACTGATAGCGGGAAAGACTGCGGCAACAATCTTTGATTTGTCGGCAAATATAACAAACGTCGGAGAATACACTATAAAGAGTGCGGCGATCGATCTTGACCAAGACGGTATTATCGGTACGGTTACTGCCGACAAAAAACAGATTTCCGTTACGGGCAAAGCGGATTCCGTAAAAGGCAAACCCGCCCGCATAAAACTGACTGTTTCTTGCGCGTTATACGAAGATTTCGACGTGTACGTCACGCTTAAAACTATCGGTAAAACGACTGTAACGATAGACGCGCTCGGTGATTTTAACTACCGGTATACAGGGGACAAAAAGGGCAATAATCTTCTCGGCTTTGTAAGGGCAAACAACGGATACGACAAGAATAACCTTGTTATTTCCTTCAAAACGGCAGACGGCGTCACGCTTAGCGAAGAACCGGTAAGCGTAGGAAGATACCTTGTTACTTTCGCCGTTCCCGAAACGGACGAAGATTTTGAAGGCAGTTTGACCGTAAGTTACGAAATTTCAAAAACGACTAACGAACTTAATGCTTCTACGGATGATTTTAGCGGCTGGGATTTCGGCGACGAAAATCCGTACCTTATCGGAACTATATACGGCACGCCCGAATATACTTACTATGATAAAGACGGAAACGTTCTTGACGGCAGACCAGTTCATGCGGGTAGCTATCAACTTTCCATACACGTCGCCGAAACGGAATACAGCGAGGAATTCAACAGCGAAAGATTAAATTTTGTTATCAATAAAGCATATGTTGAATTAAAAGTCAGCGGTCAGTATGCGCATTTTTACGACGGAACTGCCGTAAAGGGTTTTGACCCGACTACGCTTACCGTATCCGACAATTATGATGTAAACAAACTGGTTTATACTTATGTAAAAAAAGTTGGTTTCGATGATGTCGTAATCGAAGGCGCGCCTTCGGACGTCGGTTCATACGCCGTAGTTATCCATGTTCCCGATGACGAAGCAGATTACAGCGGATTCGTTATATTTGAATTCATAATCAGTAAATCCAAAAACGAACTCGTCGATCTTAAAGATTCTTACAGTATCGAATACGGAGATAAGGAATACGACTTGCCTTTAACCCGTTTCGGTACGCCGACATACACCTTCTATTTTAACGGTGCAAGGATTGACGGAATACCTACCGAAATAGGCGAATATGTCTTTATGGTTCACGTTGACGGAACCGAAAATTACGACCGTTTTACAAGTGACGAAATTAGGTTCAAAATAAAGCGGTTGCATTTCGACAAGAACAGTATTTCTTTTAAGGACGTTACCGTAGAGAAAGGATCGAACCCGAACGACATCAAAATTTCGGGCAATCTGCCCGAGGGCGTTACGGTTACTTACGAAGGCTTGCCGTCCGAACTGAAACCCGGCAAGTTTACGGTAAAAGCGATAATTCATCTCGATCCGTCGATTTACGACGTCGATTCCGATAACGAATATATCGAACTGACGGCTACCGTTACCGTCACCGGTGGAGAGCGCGGCGGAAATTTCCCCGTTGTTCCCGTTGCAGTGGGCGGCGTTGCGGCTGTTGCTGTGATTGCCGTCATTATCGCAATCGTACGTAAAAAGAAACGCGTTTAAAACATATTTACAAACATAAACAAAATCAAGTTTATGCAGACGCTTTAACCGAAGCGAAAAGCGGGATTATTCCACGGAAACGCGGAAAGTTACAGGAACAAGTGATTGCTTTATGAGGAATTTACGACATATAAAGCCGTGAAAGCTGTCGGCGGCGGATTGATCGACTGTGAGTTGCACTATGCGGATTGGCAAACCGATAAAAGAAATGGATTTATGCTTTGATCGGACTTCGGTATCCCCCGAAAAATAGCTTAGGGCGGCGAATGCCGGGTATACAAAAAACGCTTTTGCGGGAAGATATCTTCTTTCGCAAAAGCGTTTTATTTTGGTTTTACGGAGACCGTTTCGGTCAGGGATCGGATCGGGCTTTTCGTTTTTCGTTTACGCCGCGAAAGTATCCGTAATGTGCGAGCGATATTTCTCTGCGACCTTGCTCACGACGGAAGGTTCGAGCGGGCTTTCGAGCCCCACGGCGGATACCACGTCTCCGAGTTTGTGATACGCCCCGTAAGAAACCGTTTCGAGGTATTTGTCCTTCGCATTGTCAAGAGCCCAGATCTCGGACGCAAAAACGAGGGAAACGCTGTAGCTTACGCAATAGGCAGGGGACTGAAAGAAGTGCGGGATCTCGTAATAAGAATAGTCTGTCGCGCCCCAGTAAGAGGAGATCGCCGTGCCGAAGGTTTGGTTGAAATAACTTTCGGTAAGATTTTCGGGGGCGGCGCGGTAAACTTCGTATTCGAACTGTTCGAATGCCGAATTGGACAGCAGAGACCACAGGCTTTCGAAAATAACGTAATAATCGTAGTAATCGTAATAAGAAGAAAGCTGCTCGGATGCGAGTACCTTTTTCACCGCCGGCAGACAAAGCAGCGAGAACGCTTGCGAATGGGTTTCGGCGAGATCGATGCTCTCCGCCTCGTTTCCTTCCTTGTCGGCGTCCGTTGCGAACAGGGCGTTATAGTGTCCGAATTCGTGCATGACGGTTCCGAGGTCGGACAGATTGCCCGCGGCGTTAACAAACATGAAACCGTCTCCGTAAGCGGCGAAAGGGGTAACGAAACTTGTGTCCATTTTGGTGTCGCTCACCGAGAAATCGTATAGATCGCGATCGATCATATAGGTCCAGCTCGAAAGAGTTTCCGGCGCCGTTTCGCGGATCACCCGCTTGGATATTTCTTTCAGCGATTTTTCGGATAAGGAGAAAAATCCCGCGCGGCGGTCGCCCGTAAAGTAAGAGGAATCTATCGTTTTCATCTCGTCCGCAAGCGGTTTGATCTCGGAAAGGACGGAGGCGCGGAAATCTTTTGCCTCTTCCGGCGTGTAATCGCGGGCGTACAACTTTGCGTAGGCGTAATCATGGTAATTGGCGTAAGGCTTGCCGTTTTCGTCGGCGTATTCCGCGGCTATCTTGTTTCTCGTGACGATCAGCTCTTTATAAATTCCGGCAATCGTTGCGCCGTCTGCCGTTTTATAGGCGGCGGCGTATTCGTTTTCGAGTTCCGATTCTTTCTGTTCGAGCTTGAGCACGGCGTCGCTTTTCGTTTCGCTGGTTTCGAGGGAAGCGGCGTATTCTTCGCTCGTCGCTTCGATCAGTACGCTTCGATAGGCGGACGAAAAAAGTTTCTTTTCCGTTTCGAGCACGCGGTTTAAAAGAACGTTGGAATAATCGTCGATATATGTGGCGCGGTTTTTCAGCGTTTCGTCGGCGGTATTTTTATAATACTCGATATCCGCGACCGTGCGGGAGGTCAGAACCTCGTAAAAAACGGTAAGTAGTTCCTCTCTCTTTTTTAAAAGCTCTCTCCGATTTCCTTCCGTTCCGGAAAGTTTTTCCGTCTCCGCGATCAGTTTGTCGATCGCGTTTTCGTCCGGCGCGATATAAGCGCGTTCGGAATAAGAGGGGGTGAACATCGGATATTTTCCGTCCAGGATGCGGCAACCGAAACATGCCGTGCAGATAAGGCATATAAGCGTGACCGCAAGGAAGATTTTTCTGAAAACTTTCATGATTCCTCCGTTATTTTCTGTAGGCTTAGCATTCGCTATCACTAATTACCTTAAAGGCTTCTTTTTCGCCCTTTTCCCCGATTTCTCTATTGATGTACGATCAAGTACTATCGATTTTGAAATCGGGAAAAATCATCGAAAAATAAGCTCTTTAAGGCGCGAAGCGTTTTTACGGATGAAAAATCGCGTTTTGACAAGGCAAACGCTCAAAATAATACTCTTCCGTATATTGCCGAGCGTTTAACACAGTCATAAACCGATTTTTCGCCGTAAAAATAGTTATGGATAACGAATGCTAAACCTAACGTTTAAATTTTATTTTCTTAACGTTCGTTCCCTTTTCGAATTCTTCCACCGTTTTCGAAATGGCTTGCGAAACTTCGCGCGCGATGTGCGAAAACCCGCCGCCCGATTCCGCGTTTCTGCAAAAGGAAAGAAGCTCGTAACAGATCCCCTCGTTTTCGGACTGAAAAAAGAATCTTTTGTTCTCGTTCGCATTCTCGTAACGGATCTCGAAATATTCCGATTTCCACCACGGCGCGGGCACATAAAGATATCCTTTCGTTCCCGAAACGATCAGTTCGCCTTCCGATTTTACCCCTTTTCCGATTTTTACATTCGCGACCGCATCCGGATAGAGAAAACGGATCTCGGTAAAAGCGTCGAACTTCTTCTCCTCGTCGAAATAACCGACGATGATGTCTTTCGACACATACTCCGTTCCGAGCAGCTGAAACACGGGCAGAAGAGCCGTTGGACCCCAGTCGTAAATACCCTTCATCTCCCCGTCGAGATCGGACAGTCTTGCTTCAGGCAGAAGACTCGTGCAGGTGGATTCCACCGAAACCACCCTGCCGATCTTCCCCGTCTGCGCCAGCAGCAAAAGCCGCCTGTAAGCCAGAGAATACGCCGTTTTGATGCCGTCCATCAGAACGAGCCCGCGTTTTTCGGCAAGAGAGAAAAGCTTTTCGCAGCCCTTTTCGGAATCCGCCACGGGCGATTCGCACAGCACGTGCTTTCCCGCAAGAAGAGCTTCTTCGATCTGTTTCTCGTGGCGGTCGGCGGGGGTCGCGAAATACACGCAATCCGTCCCGTCTAAAAATTCGCCGTAACTTCCTTTAAAAACGGAAGTTTGCAGAGATTCGGGGAAAATATCCGCGCGGTCGGTATAAATACCGGCGGACTTCAGTCCGTTCACGCTTTCCGAGCCTTCCGCGAATTTGACGATAAACGCCTCGTTCCCGACAAACCCGATCTTTACGGAAGACCCCGCGCGGATCTCCGTGCTCGAAATGCCCTCCGTGCGATCGAGATAAACCACTTTGCAGTATTTTTCGAGATAATCGAATTTTCCTTTCCAGTCCGACCCCACGGTGAAAACGTCTACGCCGAGCCGACGGATGTCGTCGATCTTCTGCCCTTCGTATTCTTCCACGATGATCTCGTCCGCAATCCCGGCAGAACGGACCCCTTCGATCCGCTCCATCAAAGACTGGTGAACGTTGATTTTCCCTCTTTCCCGATCGAAACCTTCCGCCGTAACGCCGACGATGAGATAGTCGCCGAGTTCCTTCGCACGTTTCAACAGATTGATATGCCCGTAATGTAACAGATCGTACGTTCCGTACGTGATAACTTTGACCATTTCTCCCCCGTCCGCTCAGATTTTCCCTTTCGCGCGCAGATCGTTCAGTGCGGAAAAAAGGGTATCGTAATCGGCGGTCGTAAGCGCGCCGATATGCCCCACGCGGAATATCTTTTCTTTCAGCGCGCCGCCGTTCGGGCATACCCAGATCCCGTAACCGTCTTTCAGCCAGGTAAAGATATCGTAAGCGGAAATCCCGTCCCTCGGCGCCAGCGGCGTGACCGCCGACGAAAGAGACGAAGAAGCGATCCGGAAGGGAAACCCTTCGATACCTTTCCGGAAATAGCGGGCAAGCGAAGCGATTTTTTCCCGTTCCGCCGCCACGCCGCCTTCCCGTTCGATCCCTTTCAGCCTTTCGTGGATCTCGAGCAGCGTTCCCACGGCGGGGGTGAACGGGGTTTGCCCGCGCTCGCCGTTTTTCAGAGCGGAAGCGAAATCGAGATACATACAGGGGCAACGACGGGAAAGAGCCCGTTCCTGCGCCCGCGGGGAAAGCATGGCGATCGATACGCCGGGCGCGCATGCCAGGGCTTTCTGCGACCCCGTCAGGATCACGTCCGCCCCGCAGGACTCCATGTCGATCGGATCGGCAAGAAAAGAACTGATCGCGTCCATAAGATACAGCAGCCCGTTGCGGCGGCAGAAATCGCCGATCATACCGGCATCGTAAAGAACGCCCGTAGAAGTTTCGTGAATGTTGACGAGAAATGCCGTGAACCCCTTGTTTTCATAAGGTTTCAGATCTTCTTCCGTCAAAGCGGAACCCGCCGTCAGACGAATCTCTTCGTAAGGCACGCCGTGCAGCGCGCACAGATCGGCAAAACGCTGTCCGAACGAACCGCCGTTCACGACGAGCGCTTTGTCCTCCTCCGATAAAAGGTTCATCACCGCGGCTTCCATCGAAGCCGTTCCCGATCCCGTAAGGAAAACGGCGCGCGACCCCTGCGGCGCGCCGATAAACCCGAGCATCAACCTTTCGTTTTCTTTCATGATCGCGGAAAACTCGTCCGTTCTGAAATAAGGGATCTGTTCTCCTCCGACTTTTAATACCGCCTCGTTCATCTGAACGGGACCGACGCTGAAATTGATCATTTTTTTACTTTCTCCGTTCGTCTTACGGATAACCCTATCCCGGATAAGAATCATCCGGGATAAAGCCTGCCTATAAGCCGATAAATTGCTTTTTATTCCTGTTTCTCGCCTGCGCCGTCTTCTTTGGAAGATTCTTCTTTCCCGGAAGCGTCTTTTTCCTCTTCCGCAGTCGGCGTTTCGGTGATCACGAGGTCGTCTTCCACGTCTTTATGGGCGTTCTCGTCGATATGAAACGTTTTGGCAACCCCCTTTTTCACCTTTCTCCATGCGATGATCGCAACCGCCGCCAGCGCGACGACGATCGCCGTGATCGAAGAGATAAGCGCGGTCGTTGCCGCCGGATCGATGTACAGTAAATTTCCCGTCATAAATGGCTCCTTTTTTCCGGATCGTTTTTCCGCCGCGGACGGGCGGGGAAAAAGCGATCCCCTTATTTTTTCGTTTTTTGTTTTTCGGAAAGAGATTTCAGAATGTACTCGGCACCTTTCTGCGCCGCGTTGCCGTGATGATATAAGAAACGGTCGAAACGTTCGGAAATGATTTCCCGGTATTTCTCACCGTTATCGAGCAATTCGTTTACCACGGCGCCGATCTCGCCGAGCTGAGATTTCTCCAGTGCGACGCCGAGCTCTTTCCGCAACGACATTTCCACCGGCACCATGCCGATTTTCTGCCAGTTGGGGTTTTCGCATTTTTCTTTGGTGTTGACAAACACCGCGGGTCGCTTCGTGGCGAAACAGAACTCGGGTCCGATCCCCGACCAGTCCGTAATAATGATATCCGAGCTGTAAACGGATTTATTGGAAGAGAAATCCGTTTCGAAAACAAGCTTGTCTTTATCGTATTCCTTATATTTTTCGAGAATCGCATTCAGGCGGAACCCGTAACGCTTGACATATTCGGGATGGGGGCGGACGATCAGTTTCGTCCCCTCGCCGTATAACCCGGAAATCAGCTCGTCGATACAGGAATCGAGCAGATTGTCTTCCTGCCAGGACGGCGCGATCAGGATCTCGCGGACGCCGGACTTGCGGTTCTTTCTCTCCTCGTTTGCCTTTTCGCCCATTCCGGCGAGATAATCGGCAAGAGGAAACCCGAACTCCACCAGCGTTTTCGGCTTTAAACCGTAAACTTCTTCCGTTTTTCTCAGTTCGTTTTTGATGTGTTCGCCCACGCAGAACACGGTATCGAAAGCGTCGAACGCGCCTTCCTGAAATCCGAAGAAGGAACTCATCGTGTCGTGCGGCACGTAAACGTATTCCGCGTCCTTTCTGATATACGAACGTTTCAGATAATACTTTTCGAGATCGGGGGTCGTCATCACGAACATATCCGCCTCGACAAGCATCATCAGAACCGCCGTCTTTTTCAAGCCGATATAGTATGGGCGGATCCGCGGCTCTTTTTTCGCGATTCCGAAAATCACGTCGTCGGGATCGTTCGTCACGTAATGTATCGTCAGGTTGGATCGCTTTAAAAGCTCCGCGATCAGATCCTTATAATATTTATAGAATCCGCTCCGTTCGGAATAAAACACGATGTGCATGTTCGCCACGCGGCGGAACCTTTTGTAATCTTCTTTTTCGCGTTTTTTGTTCTCGCGGTACTTAGGATCGCGCTTATCCTGTTTGCCGAAGGCTTTCGCCTCTTCGAGAGCTTTGCGGCTCTCTTCGAGGGCGACATAATCGACGGATTTTTTCGGATCGATCAGCGCGTTTAAAAGATACATCTGCCCGACGGACATCAGGTTGCTCGCCACCCAGTACAAAGCGATCCCGGACGGCACGAACAACCCGAGATAAAGAGACAGCGCGACCGAAAGCGCCATGATGCCGTATTGGTTCCACTTTTTCTGTTCGTGCTGCAAAACGTTGGAAATATTCTGCGTAAAGCACATCACCCAGGAAGAAGCCCCCGCGAGCACCGGCACGAGAAGGTAAATTCCCCACGCCTTCGTAGGGATCACCGAAAGGTCGAACCATAGAAAATTCAGGCGGAAAGCCCCGAGTTCGGATACGATCCCTCCGAGCTTTTCGGCGCCGATCCCGGGGATCGCGGTGTCCGCCGCGATAACGCCCTGTTTCACCGCTTTCACGATTTCGAGCTGGCAGGTGGACGCCGAAGTATCCAGCCCGAGATACGCCGCAAGCGCGTTCACCGTTTCCGCAGAATATCCGAACAGAAAATTGCACGGATGATAGATGATCTCCACCACGGCGAGCAGGATGATGAGCTGCAACACGAGAGGGATCACCGAAAGCAAGGGGTGATAATGCGCTTTTTTATAAATTTCGGCTTGTCCGTCCGCGATCGCATCGAGATTGCCCTGCATCTTCGCCTTTAAAAAATTGATCTCCGGCTGGATCTTCACCATGAGAATGGAGTTCTTCTGGATCCATACCGAAAGGGGCATCAGAACAAGCTTTGTGGCGAGCGTAAAGAGAATGATCGCAACGCCGTAATTGGAAACGAGCATCCAGCACCATTTCATCAGGTAGCCGAACGGCACGCAAAGATAGGAAATAAACTGATTCATAAAAAATCCTTTTTCGGGCAGCCGTAAGTCGCCGTGAGGGGAAATATCCCGTAAGCCCGGAAATTCGTTCCGGGACGAAAACGACAAAAATATTAAGCCGGAATACTCAGTCCGTTACTCTTTTATCAAACCGACGACACGAAACCTGTTTCCAGTTTTTCATGTCGGACGCGCTGCCGCCGATCTCGTAAACGTATTCACTGAAGGGATAACTGTATGTATGCCAGTAGTACATGCGCTTGCGGTTTTCGCCTTCGCCGATCTCGGTCACGGGCGTGCCGTAATCGGCTTCATAAGGCAGATTTTCCGAACGGAAGATCGTCGCCCAAAGGTCGGAATGGGAAGTCTGAGCGTCGGAAAGAAGAAATTCGTCCTTCTCCCCTTTTCCCGCGGGTTTCACGAAAAGCGCGGTGCGGCGGGGTTCGCGGACTTCTCTTCCGTCGCTCACGGGATGAGAGTGATCTCCCGTGATCACGATCGTCGCGCTTTCGTACAATCCGCGCGCGCGAAGGTCGTTCAGGTACAGATCCACAATTTCAAAACTGTTCGCAACGGAATCCACGATCGAACCTTTTCCCGCCGTATGGTGCCACTTTCTGTCGTAATCGGTATTGTGGCAACCCTCCACGTGAAGGAAAGTGAAAGCTTTCTCGTAATCGCCGCCGGAAAACCCGGCTTTTTTCGCCGCGAAGTAAGCGGCTTTGTTGTCGGTATTGTACGCGCCGTAACGCTTGCCGCCCGACTCGCCGTAATATTTCACGATATTGTTTACGGAACTCGAGTTCACGCCGTTAAACCAGCTTTTCATAAAGAGGGGCGCGCCGCGATAGAGGGAAAACCCCGTCATCGTAAACGACAGCGCGGGAGAACCGAGCCCTCTCGCCGACCCTTTCGCCGCTAAAACGTTATCCACATAACCGGGCAATTTGCCGGCGTCGGTATAAGCGTAATAACTTTGCGAATATATGTTGACGGTATATCCTTCGTCGTGCAGGCGTTTTAAAGGCGTATCCCCTTCGTAAGCGGAATCGAGATATTCCGCCCGCCCTTTCTGCGGATCGTACGGCTTGTTCGTAAGCATCGACGCAACGGCGGGATAAGTATGCCCGTATAAAGACACGTGATCGCGATACCAGGTAAAACCGGCAAGATCCGCAAACAATCCGGGATCTTCGGCATAAGCCTGTTCGGCAAACTTTTCGTCGAACCGGTCGATACAAAAATAATAAATGTTGCGGGAAGACGCGACCGAAGTATAATTTTTATCCGTTGCGATCGTCATGCCGCCTTCCGTCCGGTCGAGATAATTCACGAAAACGTTATCGTGAGACAAAACGACGGTCAGCGGGCTTACGATCTGCGAAACGGAGATCATCAGCGCGAGCACGAGACAAACGGTGGAAACGATCCCCTTGCCGTCCTTTTTCAAAGAAAAGAAAACGGCGGCAAAAATAACCGCGATCCAGATCGCCCCGTCTAAAACGACAAGAAAGACGGACGGTCCTTCCGTGCCGAGATTGTCTCCCGGCAGAGAATTAAGCCCGAAATTGAGAAAGTTCTGTTGCAGGAAAAGGAGCAACGCAATCGCGAGAAGAACTCCTTTCGTAACGCGATATCCCTTTTCGGGCACGCAAAGCAGAACCGCCGTCACGATCGCCGTCAGCAGAACGGCGAACAGCACGCTTAAAATGCCGAAATCGGAGAAAGAAAACGCAAATTCTTCCAGATTGTTGGCAAAAATATCGATGGGCGCGGCGATAAATACGATCAGCGCGAGCGCAAGACCCGTCAGAACGGAAGGAAGGATCCTGCTTTTGCGTTTTGCGTCGAAAAATTTTCCGCGTTGTTTTTGTTCCATGTTATCCTCTTTTTAATTTTTCGCGACAAAAAAACTTTTACGTAGCCGGGCGAGATTTGAATCTCGTTAAGCCTTGACGGAGTTCAGATCTCGCCTGGATAAGGAGCTTTCCTTTCGCCGCAAGGCGAAAGGAAAAGGGATCCCTTTTCCCCAACTTTATGCCGGGCAAGAATAAAAAACGATTCTCGGCCCCGGCATTCGTTATCACTGACTATTTTTTCCGGCGGATGATAAGCCCGCCGACAGACCAAAATATATTATATCAAATTCAAACAATAAAAGCAAGGTTTATTTTACAGATACCTTACTTTATTTTACCTGTTCTTTACATTTTCCTCTTTTCCCCGTTTGTTTTTTCTTTTGCGGTTTTCCGCCGGAGCGACGCTATGCCTTCCCGGCATTTTACGTTTCCGGATCCCGCCCTCTCATTATACCATTACCGCCCCGAAAATTCAATCCCTTTCGGGAAAAAGAACTCAACCGTCGGTTGAATTTGCATATTTCTTCGCCGGACAGCGGAAAAACCGTCAACGGCGACAACGATCGGGATTTTTCATAATAAGCGGGTATAAGCCGATTAACGCATTTTTCCGCCCTTTTCCCCGATTTCTCTATTGATGTACGAAAGTACTATCGATTTCGAAATCGGAAAAAATCATCGGAAAATAAGTTCTTTAAGGCGCAAGGCGTTTTTACGGATGAAAAATAGTTAGTGATAACGAATGCTAAGCCTATATAAAAAGCCTTCGGAACGCGCAGAACGTCCGAAGGCTTTTTGTTTTTATTGAATTTTTATCCCCGCCGGAATGAACGGGAAAACACTTTTACTCGGCGTCCGCTTTTGCTGCGGATTCTTTTTCCGCCTCTGCTTCCGCTTTGTAAGCTTTATCCATATTTTCGGCAAACTCCGCAACGCCCGCGTTGGTGTCTTCGAACTTCGATTTTCCGCTGTGGGTCAGAAGGTTCGTGACAAGACCGACGATCAACGCCGCCGCAAGAGAAGTGAGGTTCAGGAAAGGCTCGCCCGTAAGATTGTTTCTCGCAATACCGAAGAACAGACCGCCGATCCCCGTAACGAGGATCGCGCTGACAACATAAAGATTCTTGTTGTCGCCGAGGTCGACGTTTTTAAGGATCTGCAAACCACTGACGGCGATGAATCCGTACAACGCGATGCACGCGCCGCCCATCACGCACTTGGGAATGGAGTTGATGAACACGACGAACGGAGTGAAGAAGGAAAGCACCATACAGCCGAGAGCCGCGGTTGCGATCGTAACGATGGAAGCGTTACCCGTTAAGGCGACGCAGCCGATCGATTCGCCGTAAGTCGTGTTGGCGCATCCGCCGAACAAAGAGCCGATCATCGAGCCGACGCCGTCACCGATCAGAGTGCGATCGAGACCGGGATCGTTGATGAGATCTCTTTCGATGATAACGCCGAGGTTCTTATGGTCGGAAATATGCTGAGCAAGTTCCACAACGCCGATCGGAACGAAGATCATCGCAATATTGCCGATCGCCGCGCCGTCAAGCGTATACTGCCCGTTCGTCTGAATAGCTTTCATCAGGAAGAACTTCGGATAATCCACAATACTCTGGATGCGGAAGGGGCTGAAGGCTTCTTTGAAAGGAGTGAAATCAAGAACCTGAAGGTAGGTATTTCCGCAAGCCTTTCCGATCAGCGTGAAGATAAGCGCAACCACATAACCCGCCGCGATACCGACGATAAAGGGGATCAGTTTCAGTGTTTTGTTTCCCTTGATCGAAACCGCAACGATCGCGATAAAGGTAAAGACGCCGCAGAGAATGGAGATCCAGTTATAAGTTTGCGGGTGGAATATTTCCTGAATCGTATCGACCCCGTTGACGGTGACAACGACTTTTTCCTTGAACGCCGTATAAACGATCTCCGACGCGCCGTTGCCCATGATCCAGTTCGTAGCCGTTCCCGAAAGGGAAAGCCCGATCAAAGCAACGATAGGTCCGATGATGACGGGAGGAAGAAGTTTATTGACCCAGTTTCTGCCCGCCAATTTAATAATGATAGCGATGATCACATATACGAGACCGGCGAAACCGACGCCGATCAGCATTCCCCAATAGCCGTAATTCAATTTAACCGTCGCAGCGTACGCACCGAGGAAAGTGAAAGAACTGCCGAGGAAGACGGGGCTTTTCCCCTTCGTTACGAGAATGTAGAACAGAGAACCTGCGCCCGCTCCGAAAAGAGCCGCGGCGACGTCCGTCGGCAAACCGTAAGAACTTACGAGAATGGGGACGAGAAGGGTCGCCGCCATAATGGCGATCATCTGCTGAAAAGCAAATACAAGCGTCTTTTTAAAAGGCGGTTTGTCTTGCACGTCATAAACGAGTTTCATTGGTTTTTCTCCTTTTTATCCTTTTTCAAAAAATCCTCTCGTCCGACCCGCGCTCCGTTCTGCCTGCGGGATATTTCCGGTAAAACACGCGGACAACGATCCGTTTTGTTTTTATCCGGCATTCCGGCGCAAACAAAAAGCCTCGCCCGTGACAGGGCAAGACAGAAAGACATTCAAGGTCTGATGCAAAAACACGAAACGTCATCTTGCCGATATCACAGTATCGAAATTAAAGATTTCTTTCCCGAATATTCTATCACGCCGGAAAAGAAAATGTCAACCGTTTTTCGCAAGATTTTCATATTTCACAAAAGGGCAAGAGGAATCTCTCCCGGCTACCCGTAAAAACTTGCAATATAGCTTTCTTAGTGGTATACTTGAAAACAGTTACCGAACCGCGCAAAGGCGCAACGGAGGAAAAACATGCCGATACTGGTAAGCAAATGCCTGATGGGCGAAAACTGCCGCTACAAAGGCGACAACTGCAAAAACGAAAAAGTTCTCGAAGCCGTCCGCGGCGAAACGGTGATCGCCGTATGTCCCGAGCAGGACGGCGGTCTCCCCACCCCCCGTCCGCCGGCAGAGATCGTCGGCGACAAAATCGTCAACGCCGAAGGAAAAGACGTAACGAAGGAATATCTCGCGGGCGCCGGAAATGCCCTGCGGCTTGCGAAGGAAAACAACGTTTCTCTCTGCATTCTGAAAGCGAAAAGCCCTTCCTGCGGGAGCGGCATCGTATACGATGGTTCCTTCACGGGAAAGCTGACCGAAGGAGACGGCGTCACCGCAAAACTTCTGAAAGAAAACGGATTCCGCGTGATATCCGAAAACGATCTGTGATCGTCCTTTTTGTCCTGCAGGCGTGTTTCGTTTTATCGGAAATCGTCTGCAGATCGGGGCAATAAATTTACGGCTTATCTCTCAGTGACTTTTCTCGCCGAACCCTTTTATTTCTTTTCAAAATAGGGGGCTATAAGTTCGTTATCGCCCTGTCTGCATCCTTACTTAAACTTTTTCCCGTCGCGGAAAGCGTTGCCCGCTTTGCCGCCGACCTTAAGGTAAGTTGCGGAAACGGGATCGAAAGAGATTGCCTGCAATTTTTCGGGATCGATCTTTCCGTTTTCGCCGAGCACGCTTTCGTCCGCGCCGACGTTCACGATATCGCCGATCACCATGCCGTCCTCGTTGAACTTATTCAACGTGCATTCGATCACCATCGGGAAATCCGTCAGTACGGGAGCATTCACGAATCTGCTCTTCTCTGCGGCAAGCCCGGCGCGTTTCACCTTATCCGGAACGTCGTTCCCGGAAACGATCCCGAGGTAATCGGCTTCCGCCGCCAGACTTACGTTTGCGATCGAAACGGTAAAGGCTTTCTCCCGACGGATATTCTGCGTCGTTTTATGCTCATCAGATAAGCATAGGAAGAGTTGATTCGTATCGTAAATACCGCCCCAGGCGGCATTCATCGCGTCTGCCGTTCCGTCCTCGTTATAAGTTGCGATAATAAATACGGGCAACGGGTATGCCCACGTTTGTTTTCCGAAATCTTTTCTCACAGTAAACCTCCTGAAATAATAAAAATCGCGATTTATCGGCTTATACGCCGATTCTTAAAAACGCCGCCGGAATGAATCCGACGGCGTTTTCTTTTTCTGCCGACTTCTGGAAACCGTCAGTCCGTAAAAACAAATCCGTTTTCGGTCAGCATTTCGGTCAGCATTTTCGCACGGCTTTTTTCCGCGCCGTATCCGATCCCGAATATCCCGTTCGTACCGCCCGAAACGACAACGTCCGCAAAACATCCGTCATCGCTCTCTTCCACGACAAGCATCATCGAAAGGGTGGAATTAATTCGAAGGGAGAAATCATCGGCACAAAAAATATAAACTTTTTTATCGGCGGAATCGATCTCGCGGAAAAAGCTCCCGTCATCGAGACAATATTTCAACCATTTTTCGATCATCGCTTTCACGTCGATGCGCGAGGGATTTTTCAGGCGATATTTTATCATCGGTCACTCCAGAATATTCGTCGTGATGTAATTTACGCCAAGAGCGATCAGCTTTTCCGCATCCGCGGGGTCGTCGACCGTCCAGCAGTTGATCGCAACGCCGTTTCTCTTCAGCTCGGCTACGGTCTCTTCCGTCAATGCGGTAAACACCACGTCGATGTCAAGCCGATAGGTCACGCAATCGGATATGATCTGCGGGGTGATCTCCCCCGTGAGATACTGCAGCGTTGCCCCGGGCAACATCTTGCGGAGAAGGATCAGATTTTTCAGGAAAAAGGAAATATAAACAATATTTTCCGCCTGATCCGTCTCTTTGGCGATCGCAACGATCTCTTCGAGTTGTTTTTCGGTGTACTCCACTTTCAGCTCGAGCACGCTGACTTTCCCGTAACGCCTGCAAACGGTGAAATATTCTCTCAGCGAGGGCACCGCCATAAATTCCGCGGTATCTCCGTCCTCTTCCGTTTTCCGTATTTTCCGAAGCTCCGCATAAGGGGTTCCGGCGATCGTAACGTC
This sequence comes from uncultured Acidiphilium sp., assembly GCA_902495325.1. Lineage (GTDB taxonomy): Bacteria > Bacillota > Clostridia > Christensenellales > Borkfalkiaceae > UBA10281. The sequence goes on along the minus strand of CABUWK010000039.1, from coordinate 5,617 downwards.
CGCCCCGTACACGCGGGAAAGATTACCGTCATGAGAGATCACATACTTCCCGTCCGCGGTCGCGTGAACGTCCGTTTCGATGCCGTAATAGCTTTCGCGATTGCCTGCCGCAACGAAAGCGCACATCGTATTTTCCGTTTCCAGCCCGCTCAAGCCCCTGTGCGCATCGAGCTTTACGCCGCGTTTGTCTATCTTTTTTGTGTTCATAGAAATCAAACTCAGTCTTCCGGCTTGTCCTCGAGAACGAGGTCGTAATCGCCGAGCTTGTTGACTTTGAATCCGTTCTTTTTGTATTCGTCGTAGTTGAACGCCTCGAGTTCGTCGATCGCGAGCTTGTGGAATTCATAGAAATTGTGCCACCAGGTCTGATCGGAACCGAGCGTCGCGGAAAGGTAGGCGTCGGCAATGTCACATCCCATGGCAGGCGCCACATAGAACGCGCCCATCGCGAGAACGTTTACGCCGTTACCCGTGATGGCTCTTCTCGCCGCGGGAACGCTTTCGACAACGCCTGCGTGAACGTGGGGACATTTGCTTGCCGCAATGTGAATGCCCATGCCGGTACCGCAGAACAGAAGGGCTCTTTCATATTCACCCTCGGAGATCATTGCGCCCACTCTCAGCCCCACTCTGTGGAACATAAGATCGGTATCGTTCGGATCGCTGTCCTTTTTCACGCCGAGATCGAGGATTTTCCAACCCTTCTTTTCCAGGTGAGCGACAACCGCTTCTTTCAAAGGGAAGCCCGCAAAGTCTGCGCCGACTACAAGATACTTGTCTTTTACCGTTTTCATTTTCATACTCCTTATTCGGTTTGTTTTATTTTTCGATCGGTCCTGCCCGTGTTCCGTGCGATCGTGTCCGAACACGAATCTCCCGGACTGCAGGCAAAACCGGCTGAAATCCGATTTCATGCTTAATTTCATGCTTAAGCTTTATATATTTCTTTGATTATCTTAAAGGTTTCTCTTCCGCAAGCTTTACGGCGCGAAGTCCGAAGGGAATAAATCTTCTCTTTCCGTCGTAATCGGGATTGGTTCCGTCTTCTTTCCAGCCGCCGCGAAGGGTAAAGGCGTCGCTTCCGATTCCGCTTTCTTCCTTTCCGCGATAATAGAAAGGTCCGAGCATATTGCGAAGGGTCGACCGGATCTCGACCTTTACGATGCGCTTTCCTCTGATCCCTTCCATGCGGACGGAACCCTCCGTCACGCCCGGAAATTCTTTTCTTCCCACACGGATCTTAAACGCCGTGAAATCCCCTTCCGGCGTAACGAGAACGGGCTTACCCGAAAACTCGTATGTAAATTCATACGTCGCCTTGCCGACAAAGTTTTCCATTCCCTGCGCCGTAAGATCGCCCGCTTTTTTGCGGGAAGGCTTTTTTATCGTATAACCTTCTTCCGTATCGAATTTACCGGAAACATAAATTTCTTCCAGCCCCGTTTCGTAAGCGACGCAGTTTCTGAGACTTTCCGGCACCTCGGGATCGTAAAGGATCTTGCCTACGTCCGCACAATCCGCAAACGCCGTCGTATAAGAAAAAACGTTCTCACCCCTTTCCGCAACCGCGTCCGCAATGCGGAAGCCCGCATCCGTTTTCCATTTTTTCCAGATGAGCTTTTGCCCGTTAAACGACTTATCCGTAAGCTTCTGATTCTCCACGATCAACTTTACGGGACAACGGAAACGGCTTACGAAACGAAAAGAAACTTTCAGTTTTCCGCGATAGCCCGATTTTACAAGCCGCTCGAACACACCGTGGAAATATCCCTCAACGACGCTTCCGTCCTCTTTTTCCGCGCGAACGCGGTCGATCGTGAGCAGATTGTCGCTCGTCTCTTCCGCGAGATAAACCGGGATCGCCGTCTTTGCCTTAGCATACGTTTTCCGCGTGCCGGAATCGCCTTTTTCGAGAAGAAGACTCCCCTTCGCAGGAACGACGTTTTCCCTGCTTCCGCCGCCGTAGTCCGACGTAACCATATCGTAAGAAGAGAAGACATCCCCGGTAGTCACGGTCACGGGAGAATCGTTTTCATTCACAAGGAACAGAAATTCCGTTCCGTCCGCCGCTGTGCGGCAGGACCAGGAAAGCCCGCCGCCTTCGAACGAGATCGGAAGGGGTTTTTGCAGAAGAGAAAAATCGCTTGTATGGGGAATTTCGACTTGCGCAGCGACGCCGTCCACAAAAGAAGGCATCGTTTCGGCAAATACCGTTCCGCCTTCGCCCGCAAATTTTTTCAGCAACGACAGGGTAGAACTTTTGATTTCTCTGCCGTTTGCCCAGATCACCTGCGAATAACTTCTGTTTCCGATAACCAGTTTCCCGTTTTCCGTTTTTCCGAACCGCTCCGCGATCTTTTCGTTGACGAACGCATAAGTAACGCCGCTTTTTTTCAATTTCCCGATCAATCCGAGGAAAGGCACGTCCACACCGAGGCGGGCGGGGTCTTCGTTTAAACGGATATAGTCGAGATAGACCGATTCCATCGGCGTGATCAGCGCGACGTCCGTCTGCTCCTCGCTGTTCGCAATCAGGTAACCGAGATTCGCAAAATAGTCGTTAAACGACTTATATCCCCATATCCAAGGCATGGCTCTTCCAAACGAGGGAGGACAATCGATCTTCCCGAGCCCGGAAAGCGTATAGTTGTATAAATGCTGACACATCAGCGAAACGCCGTATACATACTGTTTTTCGGCAATCAGGCGAAGTTCTTTCGGCGTGACCCCGTATGCGCTGCACCCGAAAGTTTCGGTCATAACGTCCTTCTTTCCGAATTGCATCGCAACCGAGCCGACAGATTTCGCGGAAATGTCCGCAATGCCGTCCCGCGCAAGATTGTCGATCGCGGGGATATCTTCTTCGAGATAGCTCGTCGCGCAATCCGCACCGCCCCACATCTGCGTAAACATCAACGTTTCTTCCACGCTGTGCCCCGTCAGCAGACAGCCGTGCGCCGTACACCAATCATGAAGTCTGCGATAAAAATTTTCGCAGTAAAGACGGTTCATCATATTATAATAACGAACGCGGAAAGGATACCCTTCCTCATCGCGGGTGAACAGATAAATCACGCCGTCTTTCATGTCTTCGCCGTACGCTTTGCGATATTCCTCTTCCGAAACGGCTGAAACCGGAGTTTCATAACGGTAATACTGCGGCTCGTCGGTAAAAAACCCGAGAAGCTCTTTCCCGAAATATTCCCGAAACCTTGCGTAATACTTTTCATGCGTTTCGGCAATGAAAGCATCCGTCAGTTCCGGATTTAATATATCGCAGTATGCGGGCGAGATCTCCATAGTGACAATATGGTATTTCTTCGCTCCGCATGGCGCGTTTACGCGCTTATAGCCGCACTTATCCTGAATAAACACCGCATAAGCGGAAGGATCGAACTCTTCCGCCGTCCGATAGCGGAAAAACCGCGCGCGATGATTTTCGTTTTCTAAAAGCTTACCGCCGGCAAAGCCGCTCGGCCAGCCGTACTCGTCGTACAGCCACACTTTCATTTCGTTTCTGCGGGCGCGCTCCAACGCAACCCCGACCATACGGAACCATTCTTCCGAAAGATAAGGGGTCTTGAGCCCTGCTCTCGCATGAAAAATAAACCCGCCGAGACCGCTCGCTTTCATCTCGTCGATCTGCCGCACCACTTCCTTCTCTTCAAGCAGACTGTTGATGCTCCAGAATACGACCGGACGATAAAACGACACGTCTTCCGTCCGCAATAAATTTCTGATCTTCCCTTCCATTTTCATCCTTTGTCCGTTACGCCGGTTTATCAGATCCCGTACACGGCGGAAACCCGGCATCGCGGAAAATACGCAGCGGCAAACCTTACGACAAGTCATCCCGTCTTGCGTTTCTATGTGCCGCGTCCGCTTATATGATAACGCATTTTCCCCTCTCTGTCAAGCGTCTTTTTCTTTTTTCTTATCGGGAAAAAACGAAAAAACGGAGAATCTTTGAATCGTACATATTTTTCTGTGATTTGCACAAACCCTCCTTTCCGGAAAAGAAACCGTTCCGACGAAAACCCCCGCGGGAAAAATTCCCGCAGGGGTTTTATCCTGTTCAGCCACAGGCGATCAATTCAGGAAAATCGAGGCAAACGAGCGAAGTCATACTTAATCGTATTACAAGCGAGTTTAACAAAGATTTTTCGGATTTTGCGCCGTTAAAACTCAGGCTTATTCGAAATAAGATACCGCAACGACAGCAGAAAACACCACCTGCACTTCTCCGCCTTCATTGGTTTCCGTTCTCGGCGAACAAAAACAAGGTCTTTCGCGAACGGAATAACAGGCAACGGGAATTCCGAGTGCAGAGGCTTTCGAAGTAGCATTCTCCACGGCAAGCCGCAAAGCCTCGTTTTCGCAGGTTTTCGGGTCGCCCGCAAAATATTCGGGAGCGCAAACATAATCCGCGCCGAGAGAAAAAACTTTCGTGCGATATTCTTCCGCCTTTACGCAATCTTTTCCGTCAACCGCAAATCTGCGCCCGACCACAACGCCGCGCATTTCGCCCGCCTGACGGTAAACATAGCAGTCCTCTTCCCTGACGCACGCGCTTGTCGGAAACGCCTGCAAAACGGAAGTCTTCGTTTTTGCCGAAAGTTCGCGGGCGGTTTCCTCCGTTTCGGCAAAATTTTCGATCGTAAACCTGAGAGTAAACTTTTCCGCTTTCACGGAATATTCGCCCCGTCCGATCACTTCGCCGCGAAAACGCCCGCGCTTTGCGCCTTCTTCGCTTTTTCCGCCGTCGGAACCGGTACCGCCCGGACATTGCACGCCCGGGCATATTTTATCATCCCCGAAAGCGCACGGAAGTTCTTCTTCGTCCGCCGCTTCGCAGACGATAGGATCCTGCTCCAGAAAGGCATCTCCGGAAGCGGAAGGCAACGCGGCAAAACCCGCAAGAGTGACGGACAACAATGCCGATAACAACAAACGCATACAAATTTTCCTCCTTGCACTGCCGATCGGAAAGGCAGAAATTTTCTCTGTTTTTCCGATCGGCATATGTAGATGCAGTCACAAACAGTCGTTCGGGTTGCGAAATCGACCTCGATCACCCGCAACCGTTTATGATTTGTCGGAATAACTTTTCGGAAGCGAACGCATTCGCACTTTCCGTTCTTTTGGGAAAGATTTGCCGAAACGGGCAAAAACAGCTTTAAGGCTTTAACGGAATTTGAATTTCTCCCGGCTTTCCATGCGGTTATTATCCGCAGAAAAAGGAAATTAATTCCTGCAAACTTAAATTTTCCCAATTTTTCCCGACCGCCGGCAGAAAGGGAAGAAAAAACGCCCGAAGGACAAAAAGAAACCCCGCGAGGGGGCTCAAAAAACAATTGCCCCATTTAGAAAGGTTACATTTTATAAATCTTCCCCCATAAGCCGATAAACAAATCATTTCAACCAAAATACCAAAGCAAAAAGCACGGCGCTGATACCGTGCTTTTTGTATCCCTTGGCTTTTCTTAAAAAGCCTACCCTTAGGCTTAGCATTCGTTATCACTAACTATTTTTACGGCGAAAAATCGGTTTATGACTGTGTTAAACGCTCGGCAATATACGGAAGAGTATTATTTTGAGCGTTTGCCTTGTCAAAACG
>CABUWK010000038.1 GCA_902495325.1 uncultured Acidiphilium sp. | reverse complement strand
CTTACTACAACAATGAGAGAATATCTCTCAAATTGAAAATGAGTCCGGCACAATACCGAACTCAATCTCAAATCATTTAATTAAAATATTTTGTCCAACTTTTGGGGTTCACTTCATTCGGGCAGCTTTTTCTTTTTGTCAACACCGCCGGCATACCCGTAAGGCTTCCGTTTGCTCCCGCAACACAGGCGGCACGGAATGACGATCGAAGCTTCAGCATAGCGGTAAGGTCGGGATACCGCTTCACTCCTTCTTTTTACTTTTCTTCGTACAATCTTTAAGTTCCGGGATCGCGCCGCCTGCCACCGCCCAGAGGTACAGACTTGCCACGCTGCAGTAAGGGCTGAAACGACGGCGGTATTTTTCGAACAGCTTGCGATCGATTTTTCTGTGACGATAGACCATACGCAGACCGCGCTGAATCGCAAGATCGTCAAAGCTGAAAACGTCGGGGCGTTGCAGACAGAACAGCAGGATCATTTCCGCCGTCCAGACGCCGATCCCTTTCAATGCGCTCAGTTCGCGGATCGCATCGGCATCGCTCATATGTGCGACGGCATCGGGATCAAATTCTCCGCTGCAAACTCTTCCGGCAAAATCCGTGATGTATTCCGCCTTGCGGAACGTTATGCCTGTCGATTGCAGTTTCGGAACGCCTGCCGCAAGGATCGTCTCCGCGGTCACCTCGCCGAGTGCATCCTGCATTCTTTGCCAGATCGTAGCCTGTGCCTTGGTTGAAATCTGTTGTCCGATGATATGGTGAACGACAGACGAAAACAGATCCGTATCCGCCGTTCTGTCAATATGCCCGACGGCGTCGATTATTTCACCAAGCCGTTTATCCTTTTGTTTCAGAAAGGAAATCTCTGTTTCTCCGTATTTAAAATACAACGCGGTCACCTCCCGGAAAAGGCGCGGCAAAACGCCGCGCCCTTTCTTTGAATCCTGCGCCTTTCCCCGAAGTTCCCTGCGGAAACCGCGGTGAAAGCCGCCTTATCGTTATGCCGACGCCGAAACAATTCCGGGGTCGGTTTATTTTTTCGCTTTTTTCTTTCCGACAAGCGCAACGACCTCCTTCACCGCTTCGACGAAAGGGATCGTGGTGACGGCAAGAGCCAGCGCGATCGCATATTCCGCGATCGAAAGGTTCACAAGCTCGAAGGCATTCGCAAGGAAAGGAATTTCGATGACAGCCGTTGTAAGAAGCAACGAAGAGATCCCCGCGCCTACGAGCCACCAGTTCATGTTTTTCAGACGGAATATGGAACCCTTCAGCGAACGCATGTTGAACGAATGGAAAATTTCCGCCATCGAAAGGGTAAGGAAAGCCATCGTCTGTCCGAGGCGAACGCTGTCGTATGCACCGGAAGCGATCGCATCGGCATGCCACGAATTTGCAAGGAAATGACTGCCGATAAAGTAAGAAAGGATCGTGATCGCCGTAATGAAAAGCCCCTGATAAGCGATCGCCGCACCGACGCCGTTCGAGAAAATACCGTCTTTCGTACTTCTCGGCGGGCGACGCATTACGTTTTTCTCCTCTTTTTCCATTCCGAGAGAAAGCGCGGGCAAGCAGTCCGTGATCAGGTTGATCCAGAGCAGATGCACGGGTTCGAAAATCGTAAACCCGACCAGAGACGCGAAGAAGATCGAAAGAACTTCGGACAGATTGGAAGCAAGCAGGAACTGAATGGCTTTGCGGATGTTGTCATAAATCCTTCTGCCCTCGCCGACGGCGGAAACGATCGTGGCAAAGTTATCGTCGGTCAGGATCATGTCGGCAACGTTTTTCGTGACGTCCGTTCCCGTAATGCCCATTCCCACGCCGATATCGGCGTTTTTGATGGAAGGAGCGTCGTTCACGCCGTCGCCCGTCATCGCCGTCACCTGACCGCGCGCGCGCCACGCATTGACGATCCTCGTTTTGTGTTCGGGCTGAACGCGGGCATAAACGGAATACTGCTCCACTTTGTCGGCAAACTCTTCGTCGGAAATCTTATCGAGTTCCGCCCCCGTGATCGCCTCGCTTTTATCTTTTAAGATGCCGAGCTCCGTCGCGATGGCAACGGCGGTATCCTTATGATCGCCCGTGATCATGACCGGTCTGATGCCGGCTTCGCGGCAGACCGCGATGGCGTCCTTCACTTCGGGACGGACGGGATCGATCATACCGACAAGCCCGACAAAGCACATGTCTTTTTCAAGCGAAGCGCTGTCGATCGCCCCGGGAAGGGTCGGATACTTTTTCACCGCAAGGGCAAGCACGCGGAGCGCGCCGTCTGCGTATTCCTTGTTTTTCGCCAGGATCTCTTCTCTGTCCTTCCCGGTCATCGGGCGGATCCCGCCGTTTTGAAGGAGCCTGTCGCACCGCGCGAGGATCTCGTCCGGAGCGCCCTTCGTATACTGCACGATCTCCCCTTCTTCTTCGTGAAGGGTAGACATCATCTTTCTCACGGAATCGAAGGGAACTTCCCCCGCGCGGAGATCTTTTCCGCGTTTATCGAACCCCGCTTTGTCCGCAAAATCGACGAGCGCGCATTCGGTCGGCTCGCCGACGGCGCATTTCTTCTCGGGGTCGTAAACGGCGTCCGAACAAAGAGACATCCCCTTCGCAAGGAGATCTTTATCGCCGTATTCCTTCACGACGGTCATCTTGTTCTGCGTGAGCGTACCCGTTTTATCCGAACAGATGATCCCCGCGCAGCCGAGCGTTTCCACCGCGGTGAGCTTGCGGATGATCGCGTTGCGTTTCGACATATTGGTAACGCCGATGGAAAGGACGATCGTAACGACGGTCGCAAGACCTTCCGGAATGGCGGCAACGGCGAGAGAAACGGCGATCATGAAGGTATTGAGCACCGTATGGAACCCGATCTCTCCACCGATCGCGCTTCGGATCACGTTCACCGCGAACACGACCACGCAGATCCCGACGACAAGATAGGTCAGAATTTTGCTTAAATGGGAAAGTTTCTGCTGCAAAGGGGTCTTTCCTTCCTGCGCGGAAGAAAGAGCATCCGCGATCTTGCCCATTTCGGTGTTCATGCCCGTGGCGGTCACAAGAAGTTTTCCTCTGCCGTAAACGACGGTGGAACCCATAAACGCCATGTTCTTTCTGTCTCCGAGAGGCACGGTTCCGCTTTCGCCGGCAAAAATCACGTCATCCGTTTTATTCACGGGGACCGATTCGCCCGTCAGTGCCGCCTCTTCGATCTTGAGCGAAGCGCATTCGATGATACGCCCGTCTGCCGGCACGGCGTCGCCCGCTTCGAGCACAACGATATCTCCGGGAACGACGTCCTCGCTGTGGATCACGATCTGCTTGCCGTCGCGGATGACTTTCGACGTACTCGCGGCGATCTCGTTCAACGCCTCGATCGCCGATTCCGCCTTGCTCTCCTGCACCACGCCGAGCACCGCGTTGATGATCACGACCACCACGATGATCAGCACGTCCGACGGGAAGGATTTTTCCACGATCGAAAGCACGCCGGAAATGATCGCGGCAACGATCAGGATAAGCGTCATCGGTTCGATAAACTGTTCCAGAAGTTTTAAAACAACGCTCTTTTTCTTTCCTTCTTTCAGCTTGTTCTTGCCGAACTTCTGCAAAGCCTCGTCGGCTTGCGCGCCCGCGAGACCCTTTTCCGTTACGGAAAATTCCCGCATGACTTCTTCTTTTGTCGAAAGATACTCTTTCACTTTTTTCTCCTTTTTTGCGCGAAAGCTTTTTCCGGCAATCGGCGCAGGGTGAGGATTTTGTTCCGGAAGTTTCCCCGCCTGCGGTTCCGCGTCAAAACCGATCCCTGTTTTTATCGTAAAAAAAAGACTTATCCTTTACGGATAAGTCTCATCCTTTACCATAAATGCCGCCATTCCCTTTCCGGTCGGCGACGGGACGGTACGGCGGAACCAGAGCGAAGCCCATGATGTTGATTCCGCCACGCGAAAACCGCGCGGATTACTCCCTTACTGTGTTTATTCTATCATACCGACGGCGCCTTTGTCAAGCAAAACCGGCAAATTAGCCGGTAAATAATTCTTGAATCCCGGCATCCGCTATCACGGATCCCCTTAAAGGCTTCCTTTTCCGCCGGAATCACTTTTTCCAGAAGGAAATCACGATCGCGCCCTTTCCAAGGTGCGCCCCGATGATGGGAGAAAGAAATCTTCTTTTGATCGTGCAGTCGGGCACAACGGCGCGGGCAGCCTGCTCCAGTTCGTCCGCATGTTCTTTTTCGCAGGCATCCGCGATGTAGAAGGTATCGGAAACGGAGAAATCGTGCTGTTCTTCAAAATATTCGCAAAGTTTGCGGATCGAATTTTTCACGCCCTTCTGCTTGTCGATCACATGCAAAGTACCGTCGTAAATGGTGATGATCGGTTTGATGTTCAGAAGCGCACCCACAAACGCAACCGCCGGGCTGATCCTTCCGCCCCGTTTCAAGGTGTTGAGATCGTCCACGAAGACGTACCCCGCGACTTTCAGTTTCATTTCGTTCAGGTCTTTCGCGTTGTCGTCGATCGAAAGCCCTTTGTTTTTGTTTTCGATCATGCGTTCGCACAGAAGCCCCATGGGCGCCGTGGCAAGCAGAGAATCGACGGGAACGAGTTTCACGTCGGGATACTGCTTTTTCAGTTCTTCCGCCGCCGCGCAAGCCGACTGATAGGTGGAAGAAAGCCCGCTCGAAAGGCAGAGATACAAAACGGAATATCCGTCTTTCAGATAGGGGGAGAAAAACTCCTCGTATTTATAAGAATTGATCTGCGTGGTGCGGATCTGTTTGTCTTCCTTGATCCAATTATAAAAATCGTTTACGTCAAGCCCTTCCGGCGTTTCGTCGTAAATCTTACTTTCTCCGTCGATGATAAATTCCATCGGAACGAAACGAAGTCCGTTTTCCTTCGCAAGGGCAAGATCGACATCGCCCGCAACGTCCATAAACAACAAATATTTTTCCATAAAGCCTCATTCGTTTACTTTTTTTCCGGAATGTGTTACAATATGCTTGCTTGGGCGAGTCTGAACCCGCCCGACCGAATGCGAGCATAAGAAATGCAACACCCTCATTATAATATATTTTCTGCGCGCAACGCAACGAATTTTGCAACGCGAATGACAAAAACGGTGATTTTGTAATGGCTGACGAAAATCTGATCGGTTTAAAACTTCATAACGAAAAAAACAACAGGCTTACGATCGAAAGCCTGCAAGCCGCCCTGTTTGCCCTGATGAAAACGGAAGAGTTTTCCGCGATCAGCATCACGGACATCTGTAAAAAAGCGGGGATCTCCCGCACGGCGTTCTACCGGAACTTTCTTTCCAAGGAAGATCTTCTGGAATGCGCCGTGGAAGATTATACTTCCGCCATGATCGCCAGGATCGGCAGTCCTTTCCGCGAAACCACGGACGAAAGCTGGTACCGCAGGATGTTCGCCTGCGTATACGAACATGCGGACGATCTGAAAACGCTTTTCCATGCGGGGCTGAAATACAAATATCTCTCGATCGTGAACTCTCTCGTTCTGCACGACCCTGCCCTGCCCGAAAAGGACAGATACGTCCGCCTTGTCTGGGCGGGCGCGATCGTGAACGTGATCATCGACTGGGCGGACGGCGATTTCCGCGAACCGACCGAAGCGTTATCCGCTCACTGCGTAAACCTGCTGAAAGTAAAGCAATAAAAAAACAACGGCGCACCGGAATTCCGATGCGCCGTCGCTCTTTTTTTTACAGAGATGTATTTATGAGTGAGCCTTTTTATGCCGGGCAGAAATAAAACGGATGCGATTCGTTTTATCCCTGTCCGCCGTGCGGGCGGGTCCGGTCAAACCGTCCGCCGCACATTTTTGTCAGCCGAGCGTGATATCGATATGGATCTTCGAATTTTCCTCGTGCTGCTTTTTCAGGTTTTCGAGATAGTCTTTCGCCTTCTTTTCGGCGTCCGTAATCGCGCTTTCCATCTGTTTTCTTTCGGAAGTCATCTTTTCGATCGCCGCGGCTTTCTCTTCTTCAACGCCTTTCCATTCTTCTTCGGAAAGGTCGTTTTTCATCTTTTCGTAATATTCGTCCGCTTTGCTTTCGAGACGAGCGGTGAATCCGTTCATTTCTTCCAGCGTGATCGTTCCGTCTTCCAGAGAACCTTCGATATCGGTCACGATATCGGTAAGATCTTTGCAGTAATCGTCGAACATATTCTGCAAGCCCACGGGCAGGCAGACTTTAACGGTATAAAGAGCGGATTTTGCCGTGGCGACAGCCGCGTCGATCTGAACCTTATATTCTTCGTAAACATTGGAAAGCTTTTCTTCGATCTCCGTCTGCGCTCCGTTCAGAGCCGCCGTCAGAGCTTCTTTCTTCGCTTCCAGTTCTTTGCCCGTTTCGCTGTTTTTGAACAGTTTGTCGGCATAAGCCTCCACGCTCGCGATCGTGATGTCTCCGTTTTCGTTTTCAAGCGCGGTCATCTGCTCGTCGGTAAGACCGAGGGCTTTCTGCACCGCATCTCTCTGCTCGCTCGTCAGCGGATATTCAACCGCCGCGGAAACGCTTTCCGCCGCCTTGCACACATAGTCGAACCCGACCGCGGCGCCCGCATACAGATTGTAGGTCGCGCCGTAATAGAAGGTATCCTTGTGTTCCCCTTTCAGGTAGCTTTCCACATAGAACTTCGTGTAGACCTGATTCGCCGTCAGCGCGATCGCCTGATCGTACGCTTCCGTTGCCGCCGCCTTTACCTTGCGGTAAGCTTCCGTCGCGTATTCTTCAAGCTGAGCGTCCGCATTGCGGATCTTTTCGATCAGTTCCGCTTCGTTCAGGTCGATCGCCGCCTCGAGGGTGATGTCTCCCGTTTCGGACGCAGACAGAGCAAGTTTAAACTTTTTCAGCGTAAGATTCTGAATCGCCTTGTTGTCGGGATATTTTTCCTTCAACGCTTCCAGGCGACGGTTGATCGAATACGCGCCCTCTTCCGAGATCTCGAGATCGAGCTTGCACTGCTCTTTCGTCCATTCGAGCCCTGCGTTCACCTTGCCTTTCAGCTCGGCTTCGAGCTTATCGTCGCTCGCCGCGACGGTGATCTCCACAACCGTGTTATCTTCGTTTAAATAGCCGAGATTGACGGCTTCTGCGGTAAGTTTTTTCACCGCGGCGGAAAGTTCCGCGCCTTCCACGCCCTTTTCTCCGTAAAGAAGAACCTGACCGTCTTCGTTCGCGCCGCGAACGCTCACGACCTGATTGTCTTCGTCGACCACGAGTTCGACCGAGGGGTTGATATCGAGACTGACGTAAGAAAGCTTTTCGCCTTCCTCTTCCTTTTCTCCGCATGCGGGGAACGCAAGCGCGGAACAAGCCACCAACGCCGAAAGCCCGATTGCCGCCAGACCTTTTCTTTTCATAATAATTGCCTCCTTTTCGCAGATCTCGTAAGGAGCTCTGCCTTTCGTTTTGTTTTACGCTTATTAAACAAATCGGAAGCCCGTTTTGTTGCAGGCTTCCGAAAAAAAATTTTTATTTTTTCAGCGATTCCCAATAGGCGGAAAGATCGCCGTATTTCTTTATAATATCGTTTACGTAGTCCTCATACGCGCTTTCGGCGATCGGATCCCTGATCGCCTCGTAAAGATACCGGAAATTTTCCTTCCTTGCCGCGATCACTTCGCCGAGCGCGCTCTTCATCTTTTCGAAATATTCTTCCGCCGTGGAAGGCAGGAGAAGAAGAGATTCGAGAATATCCACGTCCACTCCCGCCTGTTTCAGAATGGAGATCGCATTCTCCGCAGACGAAGCGAAATCGAACGCCGTCAAGCCGCGGATAAATTCGGCGACCTCGTCTTCGGTCAGGAAAGAATACACGCTTTCCTTTACGGCAAGATCGGAAGAAGACGAGATCACGTCCCCGAACCGTTCTTTGTATCCGGCAACGAGATCGTCCATTTCCTTCATCATGCCGGCAAACTCTGCCGTAGAACGAACGGAAAGAGACAAACTTTCTCTCCATTTTACCGTCCAGTAATCGCGGATCAGCCCGACGTACGGATTATCCGCGCTCTCTTCGATCGATTCGTTCAGAACGACCATGCGGGAGAGCATTTCCGCTTTCTTTTCGATCCGTTCGAGATCGAGTTTCACGATTCCGAACAGGCGGTCGTTGATAATGTAATCGACGTAAGTTTTCGTATAGTCGGCGGCGTCGGAAAGCCTTGCGCCGAAGAAATCGACCGTTTCGCCGATCTTATCCGCATACGCTTTCAACGGATCGTTCCCGCTTACGCCGAGCGTTTCCCCGAGCTCCTTTAAAGGCATCGTTTTTTCCGCAACGACGGCATAAACGCCCCTTTCGCGGAAAGCGGTTTTCAAGGCTTCGGTCGCGCTACCGAGACGATCGGAACCGTCCCCTTCCGTTTTACCGAGGCGCACCGCGCCGTTTTTATAATTGAAATAGCCGAGCTTTGCCGCTTCGTCGGTAAACTTCGCCATCGCAACGGAAAGCGGCTGTCCGAGAAAAGCTTCTTCCCCGGCGGAAACAAACACGACGTCCGCATCGGAATTGACCGCCCTCGCCCCGGAAACGACGCCGTTTTCGTCCGTCATGAACAATGCGGACGGATTGATCTCGATCGAATAGGCGTAAACGGCGGAAACCGGCGCTTTTCTCGTGCCGGCAACGATAGCGATCGCGCCCGTACACAACAGCAGAAACGCCGCGGCGACCGCACCGATACGGAAGCCGAATTTTCCGAACAACGAAGAAAAACTTCCTCTCCCCGTTTTTTCTCTCCGTTTTTCCGTCCGGATATCGGAAACCTCGTCCGCCGTGAACGAAGCGACGCGGATCGAGGCTTTTTTCACGTCTTCCCGAAGTTCCGGGATCTCGTCGTCCAGTTCCGAAAGTAATTTCTTTTTCCAGTTTTTCATAATCCTTCCTCCTTCCGCGCCTTCTTCATTTTATCGAGGGCGCGTTTATAAGCGGATGTGACCGTCCCCGTGGGACAGCCGAGCATTTCGGCGATCTCCTTATGTTTATACCCGCACACGACGTGCAGCATGACGATTTTCCGCTCCTCTTCGCCGAGGACCTTCCGCATGAGCGTCATCACGGAATCTTTTTCGGCATAATCGGAATCGACGTCGATCGCGCCCGGAAGATTCTCCGGGATCTCCCCCGCATTCCGCTTTCTCTCTTTCAACGTGTTCAGCGCGACGTTTTTCGCGATCTGCAACAGCCATGCGCCGCCGTTCGAACCGGGGCGATATTGACAGACGTTCGATTTTACCTTCAGGTAAGTCGTCTGCATGGCGTCTTCCGCATCTTCCCGACAGCCGAAATAAGACCACAAAAAGGAATATACGCCCCTCCTGGTTTCTTCATACAACCTTTCGAACGCCCCGTTGTCTCCTTCGGAGATCTCGCAAAGCAGGCGGTCGATTTCTTTGTTATTCATTTGCATCTCCGTAAAAAACGAATCTTTCCCCGTTCTCCTTTATTAAACAAAGAAAGGATGCCTTTTGTTGCATCCTTTATCGATTTTTTTACTTTTTATACGGCTTCGCCCTCGTTTTCTTCTCTCTCCTGCCCGCCGTATAAAGCCGCGAACTGTTTCCCGACGATCTCGATCGAAGCTTCCACGACTTCGCGGTACAAAAGAAAGGTCGTTTCCGCCGTAAAAATTTTCTTCACCCAATAAAAAGGATTGAGCGCGTTGATCACGCGGAGAAGGTAGCCGACGGCTTTCGAAGTGGTTCCGACCCATTTGTTTTTCGCAACGCTCACGGCTACGTCTGCGGAAGAGATCAGCGAAGAAAGATTCGCCGTGGAAACGAAGGGAACATTCAGCTCCCGCACGATATCCGTCAGCCGCATCGTAACGTCGTGGGCGAAAGAAAAGATCTCCTTTTCGTTCAGTTCGAAAACGGGAGAACGGCTCGACGGATTGAACACGGCGGCGATCTCCTTCACCATGGCGTAATATCCGATGTCCGCCTTTCTCTTTTTGCCGATGCCGAACGTTTTCACGAAGACGGATCCCCGCACGGAACGGCGGAAGCCCTTTTTCCGCGCGCGCACGATCTCTTCCACGCGGGCGCGGTTTTCCTCGCCTTCGATCCTGTCCGTCCGCGGCAATCGGGCGGAAATATCCTTCCTCGCCTTTTTCACGATCGCAAGCACGCCGATGACCGCCCCGGCGATCATTCCGAACAGCACGGCGACGATACAGGAAAAAATTCTCATACCGCCTCCTCTTCGTCGGGCAAAACGCCCGTCAGCCTGCCTACGCCCTTTGCGAAATTATGGGAATACAAAAAATTGATATCTTCCGCGATCCCTTTAAGGCACGCCGCATAAAACCCGTCCGACACCTCGACGACGGAAGGTTCCAGTTTTCGTATGCCGTACCGTACGACGGGCGCCGCAACCTTTTTCACCGCCGCGGCAAAGAATCTCTTTACCACGCTCGTCTCCTCGCGCACGGGGGGATAAAACACGGCTATGATCGTAGCCAGCTTCGCCTCGGTCGGATCTTTCGCGATTTTCCGGTTCACGAGGCGGTAAGCGGAATACGCCCGCATGAATTTATCCGACTTCACGGCGTTTTCAAGCGCCGTCTGCACGGTACAAAGCAGACTGTCGAAAAAAGCGATCAATTCGAAAACATCGAACTCGAGCGGCGTTTCGAATCCATTCCCCGTCCAGGAAGAACCTTCCAGAAGTCTGTATTTTTTCACGCCGTCGAGATAATAAAGCGAAGCGATCTCTCCGCACAGCCGGTCTACCGCAGCGCAGAACGTCTGCGTTTTCGTCTTAAAATCGAGCCCCGTTTCCCTGCGGAAAAAATAATCGAGCGCGGCGTTCGTCGCGTCGGAAATATCCGCCGCCCGAACCCCCGTTTTGTTGCTCCCTTTCTTTTTTTTCAGCCCCGCGCGGAAGGCGAGCACGAGAAGGATCCCGATCGCAACGCCGCCGAGAAAGCACAAAAAAGGAAGAATCCCGCTTTTCAGCCGGGCAACCCATTTATCCATAGCGTTTCCCTTATTCTCCGCTTTCCGCCGCCGTAAACAAAGCGCGGAAAGCTTCCGTTTTCTCCTTCATCGTCTCTTCGTCGAGGGTAAGCGCGTCGAGCAGCTCTTCGTCGTCCGCGATCGCCTTGCAGATCTCCCGCATGCTCTTCACGGAAGAAAGACATTCTTCGCCCGACGCTTCTTTGCGGAAGGCTGCGAGCTCGTTTTCCGAAAAGCTCTGCTCCACGGCGTTTTCGAGCGCCTCTTCTATCGTTTTCCAATCGGCGGACAAAGCGTCGCTCTGCGCCTCTTCGTCCACTTCGAGTTTCTGCGTGATCAGTTTCTTTTTCGACGGACGGAAGATCCCGACGAAAAAGTTTTTCAGTTTTTCGCCGCCCGTAAAATCGTTCCAGCGAAGGGAGACTTCCCTTTCCCTGAGATTTTTCACGGCAAAGCCGCGCACGTCTCCTTTCAGATCTTCCGTCACCTCGACCGCGGGATCGGCAATACCTTCAAGCCTGTCGTCTCCGGCAAGTTTTCGGTAGCACTCCCCGAGGATCTTCGACTTTTGCGCCTTCACGGCTTTTCCGAATTTCTCGTTGTCGAAAAATCCTTCGATCACCGTTTCGTAGTAAAGATCGTTCAGCTGTTTTTCCACGATCTCCGTTTTCACTTCTTCCTTGAAAACGTCCATCGATCTCCTGTTCATACCCTTTAAGGAAACAAGGTTCGTTTTCGGATGGCAACTGCCGTAAAGTTTCGCGAATTGCTCTTTATCGATCCCGTGGAAATCGGATACGGCGTCCTTCATCACCTCGAAACAGTGTTTCCCGACTTCCTCTTCAAGCTCCGCAAAAAAACTGCGGTCAAAAGAAAACCGCACGGCGTCAAGCTTGTCCTTTACGACCCGCCCGAGTCTTTCTTCCGTTTCTTCCTTTTCCGCATAAAGAGCGTTTAATCGGCTTATTGCTTCGCTTTTCTCTTTTTTTAGCCTCTCCTCGACTTCCGCGAAACGCCCTTCGATCCCGCGGCGGAGTTTATCCGCTTTCAGCTCGTCCTTTTTCAGAAGGATATAGCGCGACAGCGCGCACCCGACCGACCTTAGTCCGGAGCGCACGAGAGCTTTTTCGAGAGAAGAAGACCCGCTTTGCAGGATCTCTTCGCATTCCCGCCGGATCTCCTCCGCGGAAACGCCTTCCGTTCCCGTGCGATCCTTCCGGTAATACGGAAGCACGCGGTCGCTCACGACGAGGTTTCCCTTATCGTCGCGCTCGTGCTCGTACGGCAGAAATCCGTCTTCGGACAAAAGCTCCGGATAGCCGAACGCGAGCAGGCTTTTATAAGAATCGACGAAAAAAACGTTTCTGTTTTTGAATTCCACGACGCACGATTTTGCCCTGACCGTATTCTTTTCGATCAGATTGTCGAATTCCGCCAGTCTTTCGGCTTGCGTCAGCGTTTTTCCGTCGGAAAGAGAGATCGGATTCTGCGCGACGGCGTCCGCATGGGACACGATGAAGAAGGAATACGACGGATCGATCGCCTTATTGATCTCGCAGATCTTGTCCACAAGCTCGGCGTTATCCGTGGTAGAAGGGTTGTCCGGGCGAAGGACAAACAGAAGAACGGTATTCGCCGTGTCTCCGCGTATCGCGTCGCACAGCTTCCCGAAATGGCTTCCGCCGTTTGCCGAATCGGTATGCCCCGGCGTATCGTTGATCACGAACGAACCGACGGGCAGCTCGAGACGAACGGGATATTTCACCGTGATCTCTTTCCCGCTGATGTAATCGTTCCACCCGCAGGCTCCGGCTTCTTCTTCCGTTTTCGGGAGATCGTTGATAAAGGCGATCGCGCGGCGGAGAAAATCGCTTTTTTCTCCTTTCACGCTTTCTTTTCCGACAAATTCCGACAGCGCGTCCGTCAGATCGCTCTCTTCGTCGAAACCGAATTCGCCTTCCTCCGTCAGCGTGACCGTTCCCGCCCGGGAAGCGGGAAAAGACACCGAACGATCGTCCGAACGTTCGATACGATAGGCGATCGCCGTGCAGGAATTGCTGCTGACGGGCATGAGGTTTTTCCCGATCAGACTGTTCACAAACGCCGACTTTCCGCTGTTGGTCGAACCGACTACAAACATACGGAAACAGTCGTCTTCCAGCAGCCGTCCGAAATATTCGTTCGCGCCGAGCGCAAGCTCTCCCGTCCGCTCCGCCGTTTTCAGTCCGGCAAGATCGAACTTCCCTTCGCTTATTTCCTTTTCCGCTCTTTTCAGTATCTCGGTAAATTTATCATTCATATCTTACACCTTCGTTTGCAATTATTTGTCTTCCGCTTTCGTTTGCGGATCTCTGTTTTCTCCCTTCTCTTCCGAGAGCGATCACAACGGGCACCGTCACGGCTACGGAGAATATCAGGGTCATTCCGTCGGCGATCGCCTGCGTAAGCCGTATTCCGTCAAGTCCGAACCCCTTCCCGAGCAAAAACAGCGAGGGGATAAAGAACAGCCCTTGTCTTGCCGAAGCGAGAAGAGTTGCCGGCACGACCTTTCCGATATTCTGCAACATCATGTTGGACGCGGTGATATAGCCGAATCCGGCAAATGCGACGCACTGCGCGATAAACGCGGGGTAAGCATATTCCGCCACGACCGCACTATTCGTAAAAAGGGGCACGATCGATTTCCGGAAGAGGATCCCGCCGCCACCGATCAGCAGACAAAAGCCCGTGCATACAAATACAGAAAACCAATACCCCTCGAGCAGTCTGTAATATTTTTTCGCCCCGTAGTTGAATCCGCACACCGGCTGAAAGCCCTGCCCGAACCCGATGACCGCCGAGGAGAAAAAACCCATGATTTTCGTTACGATACCGAGGGCGGCGATCGTTTCGTCCACGTAAGCGGAAAGAAAGGCGGCGCAGGCAAAGTTCTGACAGACCGTCGCAACGCTCGAGATCCCCTGTCTTCCGAGAGAGGGAAGCCCGCCGCGCAGGATCTCGAGGTAATAAAAGGCGCGGAAACGATAGGATCTTACACGCAGGCGGATATTTCCGCCGCGGCTTGTTCCCGCAAGAAGAAGAGCGAAGGAGATCAATTGGCTGATCGCCGTGGCAAGCCCGGCGCCGCCCGTTCCCATGCCGAGCCCCAGAATAAACCAGGCGTCCAGCCCGATGTTGATCACCCCGCCCGAACAGATGCCGATCATCGCGTAAACCGCGCTTCCCTGAAAACGAAGCTGATTGTTGAGAACGAGAGAAGCCGTCATATAGGGCGCGCCGAGAAGAATATAAAAGAGATAGTCCTTCGCATAAGGTTTGATCGTCGGCGTGGATCCGAGGGCAAAGCAGAGAGGATCGAGAAAAATCAGCCCGAAGATCATGATAAGGGTCCCGAAAGCCAGCGCCGAAAAGAACCCGACGGACGCCATCGTTTCGGCTTCGGCTTTTCTTTTGTCTCCCAGCATACGGGAAATATAGTTTCCCGATCCGTGCCCGAAGAAATACCCGAATGCCTGAACGATCGCCATAAAGGAGAACACAACGCTGATCGCCCCGGAAGCCTGCGGATCGATCGTCCCCACGAACATCGCGTCCGCCATATTGTAGAAGGACGAGATCAGCATGGTGAAAATCGTCGGCACGGCAAGAGATACGATCAAAGGTTTCACCGCGCCGTTCGTCAGTCTTTCGTATTTTTCCGTTTCCGTCATAGAAAACTCCTTAAAACAAAGACGACGCAAGTTCGATCGCAAGACCCGCGAGCGACCCGAGCACATAGAGAAAAACAAGAAGAAGCAGATTCCGTTTCGTTTGCTTCGTATCCCGGAAAAGGATCGCCATTCCGACCCCTGCGTTGACCGACAACCCCGCGAACAGGCTTGCAAAAGAGATCGCCCCTTTCAGATACGCCGCCGTAAGCACCGCGGAGGACGCGCAATTGGGGATCAACCCGATCAGCGCGGACAGGAAGGGGGTGAAAAAGCGGGATCCGCTTAAAAACTTTTCGAGTGCGGCTGCCCCGATCACGCCGTTTTCGGAAAAGAAGACTCCGAATATCCACATAACGAGAAACACGTAAAGAAAGGTCTGCAACGCATGAAACAGAGGAACGAGAATATACTTTCCGATCCAGGAATATTTTCCTTCCCCCTCTGCAACGGCATGATCGTGACAATGAGCACAGACTTCCTCGTGATCGTAAGTTTCGTCTTCGTCCGGCTTTGCCTTTTTCGCATGGAAGATCCCGTTCAGCACGTAGCCAACGATCACCGCGAAAAGAAATTTTCCGCCGATCAAAGGCAACAGCGTCAGTCTCTTATCGCTCGCGATCAGAATGGAAAACGCTTCGTCCGACGTGGCGATGAATACGGAAAGCAAAGTTCCCACCCCGATCAGCCCGCGTTCGAACAGTTTGGCAGCCATCACGCTGACGCCGCACTGGGGAAAGGATCCGGCGAGCGCGCCGAACAAAGGCGCCCCTTTCCCGGAAAGGAATTTTCCGTCTTTTGCAAAAGACGTTTTCCTTTCGATAAGCTCTATCACGATATACGTTACAAACAACAACGGCAACATTTTCAGACCGTCAAGCAAAGCATCGAGAAATATTTCCAGCACAATAACACTCCGTAATCCAGTGAATGATAAGGCAAACGATAAATGCCCATTATATATAATATATTATAATGAAAAATAAAAAAAACCGCAATGATTCTTGCGGCTTATTTTAATATTTTACGGAAATTCCGTCTTTTTCTCTTCTCTACGGCACGAGCGGGAAGAAATTTTACCCAAGCATGCCCTTTCCGCCGCGCATCGCGGTCTTCGCCGCAATCAGCGCGGAACGCGCCTCGCCCGCAAGATACCAGGTTTCCGTCCTTTTTTTCATCGTTTCCGTGAGAAGTTCCGCCCGTTCCGTTTCGCCGCTTTTAAAAGCGTAAAGGGCAAGCGTTCTCAGAGAAGAAGGGCTTTCGGGATCGGCAAAAAGAACCTCTTCCGCAGCCGCGCGCAGATCGCTATCGATCGTCTTTCCCGTCGCAAGAGAAAGAAAAAATTCTTCGCGGCAACGCTCGCCGTCCGGGACAGCCTGATCGGATAGCCCCGCAAGAACGCTTTCTGCGCTTTTATAATTTCCCTTTTCGATCAGTCTGAGATAGCCGGCGTAAGCGATCGGTGCGGAAAACACGTCGGATGCGCCTTTCACGGCAAACAGCCCGTCTTCGATTTCCGAAAACGTTTTCCCCGCGGCAAGTCTGCGCGTGACCGTAAGCGACGCATTCGCCGCCGCAAGTTCGTTTTCGTTTTTCAAAAGAGCAAGCAACGTTCCGTCGGACGTGGGAATCAGATAAGGGATCAGATTGATGAGCGTGAATGCGAGCCCGACCGTCCACACGGAAAACCATATTTTCACCTTCGGCTGCGGAAAAACGAAAAACAACAACGCAAACAGCACGGTGACGATCGCGGAGAACAAAAGCCCTCCCCCGACCACCCGGCGATAACCCGTGAGGTCGGTCTTTTCCGTCGGATAAACGGCTGTACTTCCGGCAACGGCGTCCCGATAAAAGCTCGTTTTCTTTTCCGCGCGCCGGTCGACGTGCACGATCCAGAAAGAAAACCCGGCGACGGAAAACCCGTAAGCTTTCGCAAACGCCAGATGTCCGAGTTCGTGCGCGAGGGACAAAATGATATAAAAAACGACCGTATAAACGACAAACCCGCCGATCAGCAAAGCTTTTTTCCAGTCTTCCGACCGCGGAATGCCGAATCCGCCGATCGCGGAAAGCACGTAAGCAAACGCAGCGAAAAGAGCGATCAGATAAATAAAACCGATCGCAACGTTTTTCAGAACGTTCTTTTTCTTTTCCGCCGCGGCGGTCTCATTTTTTCTCATATCCTTCACCGAACACCTTTTTTCTGAGATAACCGAGCATATTGTCGCTCTCGCTCACGCGGACGGACGAGATCCCCGCGTATTTCATGATCGAAAGAAGCAAGGTTGCCCCGCCCACGATGATCTCCGCCCGTTTCGGCGTCATGTGAAGACAGGAGATCCTCTTCTTTACGCTCGTTTTGCGGAAAAGCGCGAGGTTTCTTTCTATGTCGGACACGGTCAGAATATGTCCGTCCACCGCCTTCCAGTCGTATTTTACGAGTTTGAGATCGACTGCCGCGATCGCCGTTGCCGTACCGCCGATCGCACAATAATCGACCTCCGCAGGCACTTGTCCGTATTCGGGGAGTCTTCGCGAAATCGTTTCGCTCAATTTTTCCTCGTTTTCGCCGCAACCGTCGTACAGCCGGACGGCGCCGAGCGGAAGACTGTGCGAATAGATCATCTTTCCGTTTTTCGCCGCCGAGATCTCCGTACTCGCGCCGCCGATATCGATAATGCCGCCGTCCTTTCCGTCCAGCGCGCCGAGAAGCCCGATCTCCCCTTCCTCTTCCCCGCTTAAAACGTCGAGCAAAACGCCGGTTTTAACAAGAACGCTCTGCCGGAACGCCTCGCCGTTTTTTCCGCTTCTTACGGCTTCCGTCGCAAAGGCATACACGGCGGAAGGAGAAAAGCTGCCGATCTTCCCCGCAAAAAAAGAAATCGCGTCGATCGTGCGCTTTGCCGCCGCAGGCGCAATTTCCCCCGTTTTGGCGAGACCTTCGCCGAGGCGGGTCGTGATCAGGTCTTTATATAAAAATTTTCCGTCCGCAAGAACGAGCGCGCGGACGGAATTGGAGCCGACGTCTATCACGCCGAGCACTTCTTTTGTTTGTTCCCGATGATTCATTTTTTATCGACCATACCGAGCTGACGCGCTCTCTCCTCGATTTTCCATGCCTGAAGCCAGGTATCCGTTTCGTTTTCCGTCTCGTCGATCTCCTGTTCCAGAGTTTCGATCTCTCCGCGCAGACGATCGACCTCTTTTTTCTTGACGCCGAGCGTGACGAGCTGAACCGCCATGACGAGTACGAGAACGAACAGCAGAACAACCGCCATTGCCGTGCCCGCCGATACGAGCCTGCGCATTTTCAATTCGGTCATAGCGTTCCCTCCTTCGTTTCAAGATTCTTTTCTGTATCTTATTATATACCAATTCTGCGGATTTTGCAACTGTTTTTCCCGCGATTACGGAAGGAATCGCAAGCCCGATCAAAATTCCCGCAAGGTGATACGCCCTGATATCCGGCAAAGAAAACACACGGGAAAAACGGAAAGTGTAAAAATACAGACCGCAGAAAAATGAAAAATCAATGATCGCGCCGAATATTTTCCGCCCGGCAATTTTTTTGACAAAAAGTACCGGAAGGTAAAATAAGCCTGCCGATAAGCCGATAAACAGGCAATCCAAAAAATATTCGAATTGAAAATCGGTTACAAACATCAGCGAAAGATCTTCCTTTTCCCTGTAAAGGCGGCGTCCCGATAGGCTATTCCTTTCACCGTTCCGATCAGGCGAACCTCTCCGCTTCGCTTATCGAATCCGATCATTTTCAGCCCCTCTCCCGTCACGATCATTTTCATGCCGCCGCAAAGGGATATCCTCACCTCGTTTTCCGAAAAAGAGATAACGTCTTCCGCGCCGCTCGCATAAAAAGACTTGCGGTTTTCCGCGCGGATCTCGTGTTTACGGTTTTCTTCCATACAAAAAGACCTCTCACCCTAATGTATGAGAAGTCTTCCGCATTTATGTTCGGTTTTACGTTAATTCCGGGAGTATCCGGTTTTTTATTTGTCGAGTTTCTGATCTCCTTCCGCGATCCAGCCGATCTTACGGAAAAGCTCCGAAAATCCGAAAGAGATCGCCGCGGGAAGAATAAAGAGAAGAAGCGCGACCGCAAGCGCGAGAATCGCGGGCGAAAGATCGGAACTCGCCTCGATCGCGCCGAACACGCCTACGAGACCGCTCGTACCCATACCGCCGCCGGCAACGTTGCATTTTAAATGAAACAGGCAGGTGGAAAGAGGACCGAGGATCGCGCTTGCAAGAATTTCCGGAAGCATGATAACAGGCTTTTTCATGATGTTCGGGATCTGCAACATGCTGGTACCGATCCCCTGAGAGATCAGCCCGGACACGCCGTTTTCGCGGAATGACGAAACGGCAAATCCGATCATATGGCAGGAACAACCGACCACGGCGGCTCCGCCCGCAAGGAGCATCGCGTTATATTCGGAAGCGGTAACGCTACCCGCGGCATAGCCCGCCACGACGGGGGATGCGACGGACACCCAGATCGCAGCCGAGCTTGTCGGCATGGTCAGCAGAATGCCCATGATCACAGAAATGATAACGCCCATGAAAAACGGAGTGATCGCCGTTGCCTTCGCAATGAGAACGCCGAGTTTGCCGATCAGCCATACGAATGGATAGGCAAGATAAAAACCGGCGAAAGAAAGAAGAAGGGTTCCGAGGGGAATCAGGATAATATCGAGTTTCGTTTTTCCCGCATAAAGAGAAACGATCTCCACGGCGAGCAAAGCCACGACGTAAGCCCCGATCGGATTACCGGGTGCGCCGAACGCGATCGTGTAATTTCCCGCGAGAAATTTATCGGAAAACGCCCCCGCAAACCCCGCGACGCCCGCCGAAAACACGGCGAGTTTATTGGCTTTCAACGAATAGGCGATGCCGATACCGATGCCTGCGCCCATCAGAGTTTTTGCAACGGAAGCGATCGCGCCGAGCGTATTCCCGAAGAAATTATCTCCGATCCATCCCGCGATCTGCGCCAGAATGGTGCCGGCGATCAGCGTACAGAAAAGCCCTTGCGCCATTCCGGTAAAGGCGTCGATAAACCACCTTGTGGCAAGTTTTTTGACAACGTTCATGTTTTTCTCCTTCCGGGCGTTCCGTCTGCTTTCGCCCGACTTACGGCATTGCCTCGATCGATTTTTATAATGCGATTGCCGCTCAACGTTTTCCCTTTTTTCAAAATTATCGATTTATCGCCTTATAGAGTGACTAAATCCGTTAAATTTACAAGGTTTCGGCATGCTTTCCGTCGTCTGCGATCAACGTGAGTTTATTGTCCGCCCGATCGCATGAGGTCAGAAAATATTCGATCCCGTTCTTTACGATTTTAAGATCCGTTCTGCTCTCCGTACCGTGCAGATGTCCGTAAATCACCTTGGACACTCCTTTTTCTTCAAACAGATCGGTAAACAGCGAGTTTTCGCGGCGCACGTTGAACGGCGGATAATGAATCAGGCAGAAGATCTCATCCCCTTCTTCCTTCTGCTTTTCCGCGCTGTACAAAGCAAGCCGTAACCGCTCCGCTTCGCGCAGATAGATCTTTCTGTCCGCTTCACGGAAATCGGGCGAACCCTCCACACACCACGCGCGGGAACCGCACACGATATATTTCCCGAATTTCAGGCTGTCGTTCTGAAGGGCGTAAAAATTTTCTGGAAGCGCTTCTCTTACGCGGGAAATGCTTTTCCACCAATAGTCGTGATTGCCGCGGACGAATACTTTTTTCCCTTTCAGCGGAACGAGCGTGCGGATGTCTTTGATCGCTTCGTCAAGATCCATCGCCCAGCTGATATCGCCGCCGATCAGCACCACGTCGTCGTCGGTCACTTTCTTTTCCCAATCGGCAAAGATCTTTTCCAGATAATTATGCCATTTCGTTCCGAAAACGTCCATCGGTTTGGAACCGTTCAGGCACATATGCAAATCGCTGATCGCGTATATCTTCACGTTTTACCCTCGCTTTTTGTTTCATATTCTATATTACCACTTTTTTTGCGATAAAACAAGCGCTTTGACCGCTTTTCCGATCGAAAAAAAAGCAAGGAAAGAAATCTTCCCTCTTTTTTCAAAACATTGTCGGAACCGTTGCTTTCGCCGTCGGTTTCTGTTATAATAATTGTTATAATGATCCGGGACCCCGTTCTTATCCGGCGGCGGTTCCGCCCCTAATACCGGACAAGAGCAACACGAACCATGCCCGGCATACCACGACAAACGAGGAACATATGAAAAAAGGTTTCGACAGCGAAAAATATCTCACTTTACAATCGGAAAAAATTATCGAACGGATCGACGAATTCGGCGGCAAACTTTACATCGAATTCGGCGGCAAACTCTTCGACGACTACCATGCCGCCCGCGTTCTGCCCGGTTTCGAACCGGACAACAAGATCAAAATGCTCTGCAAACTGAAAGACCGCGCGGAAATCGTGATCGTGATCAATTCGAACGACATTGCGAAAAACAAAGTGCGCGCCGATCTCGGCATCACCTACGATCAGGACGTTCTGCGCCTTGTCGACGTTTTCGAAAGCTACGGATTATACGTCGGCAGTATCGTTCTCGCGCAGTTCACCGAGGAAAACGAGGCGGCGAAAGCCTTCGAAACGAGGCTTGCCAAACGCAACATCCGTTCTTACCGCCATTACCCCATCAAGGGCTATCCGAACGACATTCCCCTTATCGTGAGCGAACAGGGTTACGGAAAAAACGATTACATCGAAACCTCGCGCGACCTTATCATCATCACGGCGCCCGGTCCCGGTTCCGGGAAAATGGCGACCTGTCTTTCTCAGCTTTATCAGGAGCACTGCCGCGGGCATAAGGTCGGCTATGCGAAATACGAGACTTTCCCTATCTGGAATCTTCCCCTCAACCATATGGTCAACCTCGCATACGAGGCGGCAACGGCGGATCTGAACGACGTGAACATGATCGACCCATGGCATCTTGCCGCTTACGGCAAACAGGCGGTAAACTATAATCGGGACGTGGAGATCTTCCCCGTTCTGAACGCGATTTTCGAGCAGATCATGGGGAAATCCCCCTATAAATCCCCTACGGATATGGGGGTAAACATGGCAGGCTATGCCATCTCGGACGACGCCGTATGCGTAAAAGCCGCAAGACAGGAGATCATCCGCCGCTATTTCAGGGCGTTGCAGAACGAACGCAGAAACGGTCTTGACCCGAGAGAATCGGACAAAATCGCGCTGATCATGAAGGGCAACGGAATCGATATTTCCGAACGTAAAGTCGTAACCGTCGCAAACGAACTCGAAAAGGAAAGAGACTGTCCCGTCGCCGCGATCGAGCTTGCGGACGGAAAGATCATAACGGGAAAAACCAACGATCTTTTCGGCTGCTCTTCTTCCATGATCCTGAATGCGCTGAAATACCTTGCCGGGATCGACGAAAACGTGGATCTCATCGGAAAAGAATCGATCGCCCCCATCCAGGACTTGAAGATCCGCTACCTCGGCAGCAAAAACCCGAGGCTCCATATAGACGAAATGCTGATCGCACTTTCCTCATCCGCCGCGCAGGACAAAAACGCCGCGGCTGCGATTGCGAAACTTCCCGAGCTTCGCGGATGCGAAGTTCACACCACCGTTCTTCTCGCCCACAACGACGAAAAGTTCTATCGCAAGCTCGGCGTGAACCTCACCTCGAACCCCGTTTTCAAAGACAAAAACCACGCCCACTGACTTTAATTGCGTTGTTAAAAAAAGCTGTTTCCGGAATGAAGTGAACCCCAAAAGTTGGACAAAATATTTTAATTAAATGATTTGAGATTGAGTTCGGTATTGTGCCGGACTCATTTTCAATTTGAGAGATATTCTCTCATTGTTGTAGT
>CABUWK010000037.1 GCA_902495325.1 uncultured Acidiphilium sp. | reverse complement strand
TCGTACTTCAAACGAGAATTTGCCAAAAAGCGCGGAAATAGCGGCGTTTTGGCAAGGTTCGTATTATTCTTGCCTGGCATTCCATGCGGGGTTGTATGCGACGGAATTTTAAAAAGGTGCGTTAATCGACATATACGCCCGCGAATGAGGCTGTGTCTGCTGTGGATGCGGGTAAATACCGTCAAAACAAAGAATAAACGGCTTGCGAAAATGGGGAAACAGGGTGAGCGGAACACATAAAATCGGTCAAATAGCTTTCACGAAGTTATTATTCGTCCGTCATTGCGGGATAATATTTTTAGGGTAAAATATTGATAGGCTTAGCATTCGTCATCACTAATTACCTTAAAGGCTTCTTTTCCGCCCTTTTCCCCGATTTCTCTATTGATGTACGATAAAGTACTATCGATTTCGGAATCGGGAAAAATCATCGGAAAATAAGCTCTTTAAGGCGCAGGGCGTTTTTACGGATGAAAAATCGTGTTTTGACAAGGCAAACACCCGAGATAATACTCTCTCGTATATTGAAGGGTGTTTAACACAGTCATAAACCGATTTTTCGCCGTAAAAATATTTAGTGATAACGAATGCTAAGCCTAAGATCGTTCGGCGGACGGTATTTTACATTCCGGTGTATTCCGTTTCCGCTGAGCGGAAAGAGAGGTGTATCGGTAGTATATTATGCCTGTTATGAAACGTTTTATTTTATTTCTGACGGCGATCGCGATCGTGTTCGGGGCGGTTTCCTGTCAGCTTCTGGAAAATAACAAGTCGTCGGAAAACGGCGACAGCCAGACTTCCGAGTCGGAGAGCACGTCTTCTGGGACGTATCGACCCTCCGGCAGTAAGATCACGGTGGAGATCCACGAAACGCCGACCGTTTCCGCGCCGACGGATCTCGTGACGATGCTTAAGCAGACAAGACCTTCCGTCGTGGAGATTTATTGTTCCGTGACGGACGGAACGAGCAGCGGCAGCGGGGTGATCATCGATATCGTCGATTCCGACGATGACGAAAAGAACGACACCGCGTTTATCGTGACCTGTCACCATGTGATCGAGGGTGCCTCTGCCATCGACGTGAAAACTTATGACGGAAACGAATATTCCGCACAGCTGATCGGTTCCGATCCTTCTTCGGATATCGGGATCATTTCCGTTCATGCGTACGACGGCGACGATTTTTCCGGTCTGACTTACGCGACGTGGCTTTCGAACAGCGATGCGCTGAACGTGGGAACGGACGTCGTTGCGATCGGAAATCCCCTCGGAACGCTCGGCGGAACGGTCACGAAAGGGATCGTAAGCGCGATCAACCGCGATATCACGGTGGAGGGGAAGGAGATGACCCTGATCCAGACGGATGCAGCGATCAACGGCGGCAACTCCGGCGGCGGTCTGTTCGACGCGTCTACGGGTGCTCTCGTCGGGATTGTCAACGCGGGGTACGCGTCTTATGCGGCGCAGGGGCTTAATTTCGCCATCCCCGCGAACACGGCGAAAAACATTGCCGTGGAGCTTATGTCCACTTACGGCGAAACCCTCGGATATATCGAAGGAAAATACGATTTCGGCGTTACGTTCACATTGGGTTCCAGCACGCGCGCTTATTACGTGATGATTTCCGATCTGGACAAATACGGAGGATTTTACGGTGCCGGGCTTCGCGAAGGCGACCTGATCGTTTCCGTGAAAGTCGGAAACAACGATGAATTCAACGCGGAATCGCCGGGCAAAAATACCATTTCGGAATTGCAGACCTATCTGAACGGGAAAAACATCGCGATCGGCGACGAAGTGACGGTCGTTTACCAGAGATATCAGTCTTCCGGTATGTGGAGCGGCGGAAGTTATCAGAAAGGTACGGCGAAGTTCCGTATTTCGCAGTATATTTACGGCAAAGCGGCATAAAACCGAAAAAACGAAAAGAACGGGAGATCTTATCCCGTTTTTTTTATGCCGGACAAGGATCGTGTGGTTTTTGTCCGCATTCTGCAAAAAAAGCGAAAAGAGACGGGAAAAAGGCGGTTTTTGCGAGAGAAGGGCTTTTTACTTGACTATTTTCCCGTTTTATTTTATAATACAAGCGAGGAAACTTGCTTGCAAGGGTTTCCGGGCGCGGTATTTCAACGGAAACGGCGGTTTGTCGAAGACAAAGCGCATGGCAACGACGGTTGCCGGCAGAATTTCGGTTCGCCGCGTTTATATATAAGCCGCGTTTTATATAATACAAAAACAAATTGTTATGCCGGATAAGGGAAAGCGATCTCTTGTCCGGCATTGTGAGGGTTATGCTGATATTGGGTATCGACCCGGGGCTTGCCACCATGGGGTGGGGCGTTCTCCGGTCGGAAAACGGAAAAATGGAAGCCGTGGATTACGGCGTCATGCTGACGCCGAAAACCGAAACCATCCCCGTGCGTCTCGCCATGCTCGAAGAAGGGGTCAATAAATTGTTTGAGAGGTTTCATCCGGACGAAGTCGCGCTGGAAGAACTGTTTTTCAACAGCAACGTTACCACGGGCATCAACGTGGCGCAGGCGAGAGGGGTGATCCTTCTGACCTGCGTGAAGGCGTGCGGCAGACTGTTCGAATACACGCCGCTTCAGATCAAACAGGCGCTTACGGGATACGGCAGAGCGGACAAGGTGCAGATGATGCATATGGTAAAAACCCTTCTGAGGCTGGAGAAGATCCCCCGCCCGGACGACGCCGCCGACGCGCTTGCCGTCGCGTTGACGCACGGGCAGAGCAATCGCATGCGTTCTGTTTTCAGTATCAGATAATCGTTTCCCGCGCGGAGAGAGCCGGTGCGGAAAGAAAACAAGGATCGTCGTTTCGGCGGAAAGGTAAGGAATCATGTTCGGATATATCAAGGGGAAAGTCGCAGAGATTACGGAAGGAACGGTTGTTCTCGAAAACGGAGGAATCGGTTACGAGATCGTCTGCACGGCGGCTGCCGTCGCGCGGCTTTCGGAAGAAAAAGAGGGCGTCGTTTATACCTATCTTCAGGTAAAAGAGGACGGGATCTCCCTTTTCGGGTTTGACACGAAAGAGGAAAAGCAGATGTTCCTGAAACTCATTTCCGTTTCGGGGATCGGTCCGAAAATGGGCGTTACGATTTTAGCCGGCATGCGCATTGCCGATCTTGCCACGGCGATCGCCACGTCCGACGTGAAGACCCTTTCGAAAATCAAGGGGCTCGGAAAGAAGACGGCGGAAAGAATCATTCTCGAACTGAGGGAAAGCGTTTCCAAAGAGGAACTCAAAACTTCCGCAAAGGAAACGGCGGTGCCTTTTGCTTCGGACGACGAAGACGCCGTGATCGCGCTGATGGGGCTCGGGTTTACGGGCATGCAGGCGCGGAACGCCGTTCTTTCGGCAAAAGGGCTTGGCGCAAAGACAATCGAAGAGGTGATCGCTTTCGCCTTAAGAAGTTTAAGCCGCTGAACGCCGCGGCGACACGACGCCGACGGCAACGGCGGAATGCGGACGGAAGAAAAACGCCCGCGATAAAAGGACGATATTATGTTTGACGAAGAAGAAAGCCTGATAGTCAGCACGAAAACGGAATACGACGAAGTGGAGAACGTTCTCCGCCCGAAGTCCATGGAAGGCTACGTGGGGCAGGAAAAGGTGAAAACAAACCTTTCCGTTTTCATGCAGGCGGCGAAACTTCGCGGAGAGCCACTCGATCACGTACTTTTATACGGTCCCCCGGGGCTCGGAAAAACGACGCTCGCGCACATCATCGCGGGCGAAATGGGGGTGCAGATCAAAGTGACCTCGGGTCCGTCGATCGAGAAATCGGGAGACCTCGCGGCGATCCTCACCAATCTGAACGAGGGAGACGTTCTCTTTATCGACGAAATCCACCGGCTGAACCATAACGTGGAAGAAATTTTATATCCCGCCATGGAAGATTATTCTCTCGATTTCATTATCGGGAAAGGACCTTCGGCGCGCTCCGTGCAGATCCCGCTGAAACGTTTCACCCTGATCGGCGCGACGACGAAAGCGGGCATGATCTCTTCGCCGCTGCGCGACCGTTTCGGCGTGATATGCCGCCTTGAAATGTATTCGGTCGGAGAGCTTGCGGAGATCGTCCGCCGCTCCGCCGCGACCCTCGGGGCGGAGATCGACGAAGATGCCGCGACGGAAGTGGCAAAACGCAGCCGCGGTACGCCGAGAATCGTAAACAGACTTTTAAAGAGAGTACGCGATTTCTCCGCCGTGATGGGGCATGAATCCATTACCGTAGAAGACGCCGCTCACGCGCTCGACCGTCTCGAGATCGACGAGCTCGGGTTGGATAACATCGATATCCGCCTGCTTACCTCGCTGATCGATAAATTCAAAGGCGGTCCCGTGGGGTTGGAAACCCTTGCGGCGACCATCAACGAAGACAGCAATACCATCGAAGACGTTTACGAGCCCTATCTGTTGCAGCTCGGCTTTGTCGCGCGGACGCCGCGCGGGAGAGTTGCCACGCAGCGAGCATACGAACATCTGCACAAAGAAATGCCGAAAAGGGCGAAAGAACAGCTTTCTCTGTTCGATATCGAATAGATCCGGGTTAATATGTTGAAAACAAGCGATTTTTATTACGATCTGCCCGAAGAACTGATCGCGCAGACCCCCGTATATCCGAGAGACAGTTCCCGTCTTCTCGTGTACGACAGACAAAAAGACGAGGTTTCGCACCGCATTTTCAGAGACGTGACAGACTATCTGAAAAAGGGCGACGTTCTCGTCGTGAACAATACGAAAGTATATCCCGCGCGCATTCACGCGACGACGGAACACGGCGGCAAGGTCGAGATCCTTCTTTTAAAGAGACAGAACCTGACCGATTGGGAAGTTCTCGTAAAGCCGGGGAAAAAGTGCAGGGAAGGCACCGTTTTAAAGGTGAATGACGAGCTTTCCGTCGAAATTCTTTCCCGTACGGAAGAGGGCGGGCGTATCGTCCGCTTTTTGTTCGACGGGGTGTTCGAGGACATCCTTTCCCGCGTGGGCGAGATGCCTTTGCCTCCGTATATTCACGAAAAACTGAAAGATCAGTCCCGCTACCAGACGGTTTACTGCAAGGAAGAAGGTTCCGCGGCTGCCCCGACGGCGGGTTTGCATTTCACGACGGAATTGCTTGACAGGATCCGCGGAATGGGGGTTGAGATCGTGGAAGTTCAG
This sequence comes from uncultured Acidiphilium sp., assembly GCA_902495325.1. Lineage (GTDB taxonomy): Bacteria > Bacillota > Clostridia > Christensenellales > Borkfalkiaceae > UBA10281. The sequence goes on along the minus strand of CABUWK010000037.1, from coordinate 17,515 downwards.
CTGAACGTCGGGCTCGGCACTTTCCGCCCCGTCAAGGTGGAAGACGTTACGACCCACAAAATGCACACGGAGTATTATTCCGTCACGGAAGAGGCGGCGGAGAAGATCAACGCCGCGAAACGGGAAGGCAGACGGGTGATCGCCGTCGGAACGACGAGCGTCCGCACGCTGGAGAGCGCGGCGAACGAAAACGGCGTGGTCGAGGCGAAACACGGCGATACCGATATCTTCATTTATCCCCCGTATAAGTTTAAGGTGGTGGACGCGCTGATCACGAACTTCCACCTGCCGGAAAGCACGCTCGTCATGTTGGTGGCGGCGTTCACTTCACGTGAAAAAATACTGGAACTTTACAATCTTGCCGTAAAAGAAAAATACCGGTTTTTCTCCTTCGGAGACGCCATGTTTATTTTCTGAACGGAAAATTCCGCAGGGGCGCGCCCTCAGCGGGGAAAACGGATATTATGGAAAAATTTTATTTCGAAACAATAAAACAGGACCCGACGACGGGTGCGCGCGCGGGTATTTTTCACACCCCGCACGGAGACGTGGAAACTCCCGTATACATGCCGGTCGGCACGCAGGCTACGGTGAAAGGGGTGCTTCCGAGAGATCTGAAAGAGGCGGGAGCGAGCATCGTTCTTGCCAACACCTATCACCTTTTCATGCGCCCCGGCGACGAGATCGTGAAAAAAGCGGGCGGTCTGCACGAGTTTATGAACTGGCAGGGTCCCATTCTGACGGACAGCGGCGGATTTCAGGTGTTTTCCCTCGCGAAACTGAACGACATCGGCGACGACGGCGTGACCTTCCGTTCCAATGTGGACGGCAGCAAACATTTCATCACCCCGGAAAGGGCGATCGCGATCGAAAACAATCTCGGCGCGGATATCATCATGGCGTTCGACCAGTGCAGCGAATACGGCGCCGATTATAAGGCGAGCACGGCGGCGATGAAACGCACGCTTGCATGGCTGGACAGATGTTACAATGCGCATAAGCGGGAAGATCAGGCTCTTTTCCCCATCGTGCAGGGCAACGTGTTCAAAGATCTTCGCGCCGTTTCGCTGAAGGAAACGATCCCTTACGCGAAATACGGCATCGGCATCGGCGGTCTTTCCGTCGGCGAGCCGAAAGAGATGATGTACGACGTGATGGATTCCATGCTCGAAAATTATCCGACTTCGATTCCCCGTTACCTGATGGGGGTAGGAAGTCCGGACTGCCTGATCGAAGGGGTGATGCGCGGGATCGATATGTTCGACTGCGTGCTCGCCACGAGAATCGCCCGCAACGGAACGGCGATGACTTCCCGCGGGAAAGTGGTCGTGAGAAACGGCAGATACAAGGAAGATTTTACTCCGCTCGATCCCGAATGCGATTGTTATTGCTGCCGCCATTACACCAAGGCATATTTAAGACATATGGTAAACGTGAACGAAATGATGGGCGGCATGCTTCTGAGCCTGCACAACATTTCCTTCCTCACAAAGCTGATGCGGGATATCCGGAAATCCATCCTCGGCGGCTATTTCCTCGATTTCCGCAAGGAATTTTACCGCAAATACGAGGGGAGAGAATAAGCGATCTCCGGGAAAAAGGGAACCGTTTCCGCACTATGGAATGAAAATTGAGTGAAACCGACAAAATTTTCGGCAATTCTCTTTCAAACGGTTGCTTTTTCGCCCGAAAAAACTTATCATTAAAGAAAAATCACGGAGATAAAACGAAATGTTCTTTCATGTTTTAAGAGACGCGGCGTCTTCCGCCGCAACGTCTGCGGCAGAATCGGCTGCGGAGTCCACGGCGGCGAAAACCGGCACGAATTATACGATCTGGATCATCCTCGGCATTCTCATCGTCTTCTTTGTCGTAAACTATTTCTTCTCCCGCAAGAGAAATAAAAAGCTTGCGGAAGAACAGGAAAAGAAATCGGCGATCAGACCGGGATACACGGTGACGACGATCGGCGGCGTGATCGGCGAAGTGGTCGAAGTGAACGAGGAAGAAAACTCTTTCGTTCTGAAAACGGGCAGCGGCGAAAACTGCAGCTATATGAAGTTCGACAAACAGGCGATCTACACCTCGAAAGCTCCCGCAGGGGAAGAAGCCGCGACGGAAGGAGCGGAAGATCCGTTCCATCACGAGGAAACCGCGGAAAAGGGAAATAACGGAACGGAAGAAACGGGATCCCCGGAAAACGAACCGGAAGAAAAAACGGAAGAAACGGAAACGACCGGAGAAGAAAACGGAGACGCCGCGGATAAAACGGAATAAAACGGAATAACGAAACATGCCTTCGCATAAGATAGAACGACGAAAACGTTTTATCTGTGCGGAGGTTTTTTCATGAAAGAAAGGGGCGGAACGAAAAAGACGATTTACGAAATCGGAAAAGGGGCGATCGTTTCGGTGCTCGTCACGCTGGCGGCGGTGCTTCTGTTCGCATTGATCCTCGATCTTTCCGGTGCGGACGACAAAATCGTGCGGCCGGTCGATCAGGTGATCAAAACGCTGTCCGTTTTCTGCGGATGCCTTGCGGCGATCCGCGGGGATAAGGGCTGGCTGAAAGGGCTTTTCATCGGGGTCGCGGCGTCTCTTTTATCGGCGGTGCTGTTCGGGTTTATCGGGGGAGAAGCGGGCGGTTTTGCCGGCATTCTGGTCGACGCGCTCTGCGCCGCGATCGTCGGGGCGGTATCCGGGATCCTCATCGTGAACTTCGTTCCCTTCGCGAAAGAAGATCTCTGAAAATACCCGTAAAAAGCAAACGGAAGGGAAAACGGGAAAAATATCGGGCAAAAGGCGGAAGGAAAGTGATCTTCCGCCCTTTTTTGTGTTAAAATCAGATAAAAAGAAAGGGGTTTTATAAAATATTTTGCTTTTTTTATTGACTAAATCGATAATAAGTTATATAATATTAAAGTGTATATGTCGACCCGCATTCTCTTTTACCGGAGACGGGGAGGCAGGAGTAAACGTTTAAGTGCACAATCAGCAGGAGGCAAGAATGCGTAAGACCAAATCCATAGTGATCCTTACAATTCTGGCGGTGCTCATCGCCTTTTTCGGCGTGGCGAGCTTTGCCAGTTTTCCCATTCTGAACACCACGTATGACTACAATTCCATTTTCAGTCAGATCAGAAAAGGTATCGACCTCGAAGGCGGATACTATGCCGTTCTGACCCCGGAAGTCAGCGAGGAAGAAGCGGACAAGCTCGATCTGGACAGTGTGATTCAGACCATCCGTACGAGACTTGACGATAAGGGCTACACGGAAGCAACCATCACCAAGCAGGACGTTACGTCTCTCAGAGTGGAGATCCCGAACGTCGACAATGCGGACGAAGTCCTCGAGATCCTCGGATCGCAGGGAAAACTCGAATTCCGCGATTCTTCCCAGACCGTATGGCTTACGGGAGACGACGTCGAGAAGGCGACGAAGGGTTACGATCAGGACGGCAAGCCCTGCGTGAATCTCGAATTTACCGCGAACGGACAGAAGAAATTCGCCAACGCGACGAAGAGCATTTCCTCTTCTTCGAGCGACAAGATTTTATACATCTATCTGGGAGACACGATCGTTTCTCAGCCGCAGTGTAACGAAGAGATCAACAGCCGTACGGCAAGCATCACCGGGCTGGAATCCGTCGAACAGGCGGAGAACATCGCGGCGGTCATTTCGAGCGGCGCTCTCTCCGTGAAATTCACGATCGGCGAAACGAGACAGATCAGCGCGTCCCTGGGAGAAGGCGTCGTGAAAAACGCGCTTATCGCTGCGGGGATCGGCATGCTGGTGATCTTCGCGATCCTGATCATTTTCTACGGCGGCATGGGGATTGCGGCTTCGATCGCGCTGATGATCTACGTGATCCTGTATACCGTGGTTCTCGCGCTCTTCCCGTGGGTTCAGCTTACGTTCCCCGGCATCGCGGGTATGATCCTTTCCATCGGTATGGCGGTCGACGCGAACGTCGTCATCTTCGATCGTATCAAAGAGGAATACGCCCTCGGCAAAACGCCTGCGGCGGCGATCAAATCGGGTTATAAGAGAGCTTTCATCACCGTGTTCGACTCCAACGTGACCACGGTCATCGCTGCGATTGTCCTCTGGATCTTCTGCTCCGGCTCTATCCAGGGCTTCGCGATCACTCTCTTCCTCGGCGTTCTCGTCTCCATGTTCACGTCCGTCGTCGTGACGAGATGGATCATGAAACTGATGAGACCTTTGACGAGCAACGAAGAAAAGTTCTACGGGCTCGTGAGAAAGGAGGCTTCCAATGGTTAATTTTTCCTTCAGAGACAAAAAGTTTAAAATCGCCGAAAAATTCTTTCTTTATCTTGCGATCGGCATCGTCGTGATCGCGGTGGGCTTCGTGTTCATGGCGATCAAGGGAATGAACGTCGGTATCGAATTCAGCGCGGGCGCAACGGTGGAAGTTTCCGTGAAAAACGTCGAGAATTTCGACGAAAACGCCTTCAAGAAAGATTTCGAAGGCTGGCTTCAGGGCGACAGAGATTTCGACGGCACGAAAGAATATAAAGACCAGTATACCACGTCTACCACGCAGACTTCGAGAACGGCGGGCGTTACCACGTTTGAATTCCGTTTCGGAACGAAGATGAAGGAAGACGGAAAAGAAGTCGATCTTTCCGAAGTGATCAACGACGAAACGAGCGACGATAACGGCAGGACCCTTCTCATGGTGAAAGCCGATGAAGTGAAGAAGGATATCGAAAAAGCCGTTCTTGCGTACCTTCAGGAAAAATATCCGGGCGCGAACGTGACGGAAAACTCCGAAAACTTCGAGATCAACGCGCATACGCTCGATAACGACGTTATGCTTTACACCATCCGCACGGCGGTTATCGCCATCGCGGTGGCTATCGTGGCAATGCTCGTTTATATCTGCTTCCGTTTCACCTGGATCGCAGGTCTTTCCGCGGTTCTCACGCTTGCGTTCAACGTGCTCGTGATGGTTTCTCTCACCACGCTGTTCCGTATTCCCGTGAACTCCACGTTTATCGCGGCAGTCATCACGATCATCGGTTATTCCATCAACGCGACGATCGTTGTGTTCGACAGAGTCCGCGAACTCGACGCGATGCCTTCCATGGTAGCGGAAAGCGATGCTACGATCGCAAACAAGTCGATTGCGGATACGCTGTCGAGAACCATCCTTACCACGTTTACGACCCTTGTCGTAATCGTCCTCGTTGCGGTGTTCGGCACGAACTCCATCAAAGAATTCGCTTATCCCATTATCTTCGGTCTCGTTGCGGGCGCGTATTCTTCGATCTTCCTTGCTGCTCCTACCTGGGTTTATCTCAGAAAGCTGTTCCGTCAGTCGAATAAGAGAAGCTCGCAGAAGAAATCTCTCAAGAAAAAAGCTGCCGCGCAGACGGCGCAGACGAACGCTTAACGTTTTCGGATGAGCTTTGCGCCGCATGTTTCTTGCGGAAAGCGGGCAGCCGGAGGGTGCATGAAAAGAAGATGCGAACTTCCGGCGATACGATATTTGCGTTAAATTTTACCTTGAAAAAGGTGCTGCGGACGGACTTTGTATCCGTCCGCTTTTGCTTTTATTCGTCCGCCGCAGGCGGCAGTTCCGGAAAAGAAAATCTGCGGGAGATTTTTTATTTCCGGGTTATGAAAAACTTTGGATCGGGTTATGATAAAATTACGGCGGAATTTAAAAGAAAGAAATCGGAATTTAATAGACGAGATCGTAAAAGCGACGGGGGTTTCGGAACATTTTGCCGAGATCCTGATTTCGCGTTCGATCGACAGCGGGGAAAAAGCTTTTGCCTTTTTGCATCCGTCGAAAAACGATCTGTCCGATCCCTATTCCCTTGCCGGCATGAAAGAAGCCGTAGGAAGGCTGAATGAGGCGAAAGAGAACGGGGAAACGGTCGTGGTGTACGGCGATTACGATGCGGACGGCATTTCCGCCGTTACGACGTTGGTAAAGAGCCTGCGCATGTTCGGGATAGACGCGGGTTACGTGATCCCCGAGCGGGAAAACGGCTACGGACTAACCGAAGAAGTGCTCGATCGCATGATCGACGAATATTTCCCGGACCTCGTCGTGACGGTTGACTGCGGGATCAGCGCGAAAGCGCAGGTGGAACGATTGAAAGATCTCGGGATCGACGTGATCGTGACCGATCACCACGAGATCCCGGACGAGCTGCCGGAATGTACGCTGATCAACTGCAAATTGCCCGGGCAATCGACTTATGACGGGCTTTGCGGTGCGGGCGTTGCCTATCAGCTGTCGCGCGCGTTGATCGGCGAAAAAGCGGATTCTCTTCTCGACGTGGTTGCCGTTGCCACCATTGCAGACAGCATGCCCCTTACGGGAGACAACAGGATCATCGTCGGGGAAGGAATAAAAAAAATCCGCGAGGGCAGAGGATGCAAGGCGATCAAAGCCATCCTTTCCGTGGCGCAGGCAAAGGAAATTTCTTCCACCGCGCTCGCCTTCACGATCGCTCCGCGGGTGAATGCCGCCGGCAGAATGGGAGACGCGAGAGCGGCGCTCGAACTGTTTTTAAGCGAGGATGACGAGGAGATAAAAACGCTTGCGGAGCAGCTGAACCGCTATAACGCGACGCGGCAGGCTGCGTGCGACGAGCTTTACAGGCAGGCAAAGGAAAAACTGAAGAAAGCCGATCCGAAATCGCGGATAATCGCCCTATACGACGACGAATGGAAATCGGGGCTCATCGGGATCGTCGCGGCGAAACTCGTGGAAGAATATAATAAGCCCGCGATCCTGTTTACGGTGAGAAACGGCGTTCTGCACGGAAGCGCGCGTTCGCCGGAAGGGATCAACGTGTTCGACGCGCTTTCTTATTCGAAGGAAACGACGGAAGAATTCGGCGGGCACGCGCAAGCCGCGGGCGTAACGATCCGGAAGGAAAATCTTCCGCTGTTTGAGGAGAAGATGAACGAGTATCTTTCTTCCCGTTATCTCGCCGGCGATTTCCGCCGGGTGACGGAAGCGGAAGAGCTGATCGACAGCCCCTTCGATCTTTCCTTCGCGCACGAGCTCGAATTGCTCGAACCGACGGGCGTGGAGAACAGAAAACCCCTGTTTGCCGTTTCGTGCGGCAGGGCGGACGCCTCGCCCATCAAATTCGGTTCTCCCCATATCTCTTTCCGTACACCGTATATCGACCTTTTGTATTTCGGCGGTTACGGACAGACGGAAATGCTGAACGCGGACTATAAAAAAACGATCGTTTTCGAGCCGAACATTTCCTCCTATAACGGCAGAGAATCTTTGAAAGGGTATGTGAGAAAGGTGGAGACGGTCGCGGAGGACAGCGAAGCCGCCCGCGCGAACGTGTTCGCTTCTTTTACCGGAGCAAAGGGAAAGAATTACACGCCGATCGGGGACGAAGAGTGCAAGAAATTGATTGCCGATGCCGGACGTGAGATTTACGGCACGCTGTTCGTGTCCGGAAGGCTGGACACCCTGCAGAGGTTTCCGGGGCTCGGAAACTTCGATCTGTCCGTTCTGACGCCGAACGGCAAAGGAAACGCTTCCTGCGTGCTCTGGGGGATCGAGGAAATTCCGGAAGGATTCGGAAGGGTCGTTTATCTCGACAGACCGCCGAGGGTTCTCGAAAAAGAGGGAACGGAGATTTTCGTGAACGATTCCCGCAGCGGCTTTTATACCGAAGATTTTTCCGTGGACCGCAAAGTGTTCGGCGAAATTTTTCTCGCGATGAAGAAATTCGGGAAATTTGCCCGGGTGGCGGACGTGTTTTCCCGCTACGGGCTTACCTATCCGGCGGAAGAAGGAGAATTTGTCCGCGGGGTACTGGAAGAACTCGGGATCATCCGTTGCGAAAACGGGATCCGCTCCGTCGATCCCGAAGTAAAAGCGGAGCTTACGAAATCGGAATTATACCGCGCGGTTTCCGCCGCGCTTAGTCAGGGGAGGTGAAGGTATGTCGTCCGACGAATTGTACGAAAGCTGTCTGAAAAAAATAGACGCGACTTATCAGCCCGACGAGATCGACGTTTTAAAAAGAGCGTTCGAATTTGCAAAGAAAGCGCATACGGGGCAGAAGCGCGCTTCGGGCGAAGAATATTTCACGCATCCCGTATCCGTCGCGATGATCCTGATCGACCTCGGGATGGATTACACGTCCGTGGCGGCGTCTTTTCTGCACGACGTGATCGAGGACACCCCCGTTTCGGAAGGTGATATCGAAAAGGAATTCGGAAGCGAGATCCTCGAACTCGTGGAAGGGGTGACGAAACTCGATAAGATCGAATTCAAATCGAGGGAAGAAGCGCAAGCCGAAAACTTCAAGAAGATCTTCGTTTCCATGGCGAAGGACATCCGCGTGATCATCATAAAACTTGCGGACAGGCTGCATAACATGCGTTCTCTCAACTACCTGTCTCCGGAAAGGCAACAGAGGATCGCGCACGAAACCCTGGATATTTACGCTCCGCTTGCGGGCAGGCTCGGTATTTCGCAGATCAAGTGCGAGCTTGAAGATCTCTGCCTGAAATATACTGATCCGGACGCATATGAATTTCTGTCCGTCAACATCCACTCCAAACTTGCCGAAAGGCAGCAGTTTGTGGAATACGCCGTAGGCGAACTGAAAGCGATTCTCGAAGAATCGAATATCAAAGGGGAAGTGTTCGGCAGACCGAAACATTTTTATTCCATTTATAAAAAGATGAAGAGGCAGGGGAAAACGCTCGATCAGATCTACGATCTGACCGCCGTCCGCGTGATCGTCGATACGGTGGACGAGTGTTACGAACTCCTCGGCAAGATCCATAAAAAGTGGAAACCCATTCCGGGCAGGATCAAAGATTACATCGCCATGCCGAAGGAGAACATGTATCAGTCTCTTCATACCACCGTCGTGACGGACATCGGGCGGATCTTCGAAATTCAGATCCGGACCAAGGAGATGAACCGCACGGCGGAATTCGGTATCGCGGCGCACTGGAAATATAAAGAGAACAAAGAGGGTGCGGACAGCTTCGATAAACGCCTTTCCTGGATCCGCGAGGTGATGGAATGGCAGGGCGGACTTAACAACTCCACGGAATTTATCGAAAGTTTAAAGGGAGACGTTTATAACAGCGAGGTGCTCGTTTTCACGCCGAAAGGGGAAGTGATTGCCCTGGTAAAAGACGCCACGCCCATCGATTTTGCCTACCGCATTCATACGGAAGTCGGCAATAAATGCGTCGGCGCAAAGGTGAACGGAAAGATCGTTCCCTTAAACACCACCCTTTGCGTGGGCGACGTTGTCGAGATCATTACTTCGAAACTCTCGAAAGGTCCGAGCTGGGACTGGCTCAGAGTCGCGAAATCTTCCGGGGCGAAAGCGAAGATCAAAGCGTTTTTCAAAAAGAGCATGGCGGAGGACAAGCAGAAGCTCGGCAAGGCAATGCTCGAAAGCGAAGCGAAAAACAGAGGGTACGTTTTCGGCGAGCTTTTAAACCCCGTCTCTTTTGAACGGGTGGGGCAGAAACTCTCCTTTTCCACGGTGGACGAAATGTATGCCGCCGTCGGTTGCGGTGCGGTTTCCGTCAATCAGGTCCTTTTAAAACTCATCGATTTTTACCGGAAAGAAGTTCCCGTTCCCGAAAAGAAATTCGTCAACCGCCCCCAAAAGCCGACGGAAAACGCAGGCGGCGTAAAGATCAAGGGAATGGAAGGGTTGCTCGTCCGCTTTGCGGGATGTTGTAACCCCGTGCCGGGCGACGATATCGTCGGCTACGTTTCGAGAGGCCGCGGGATCACCGTGCACCGCCGGGATTGTCCGAACATGAGAAACGAGGAGCCGGAAAGACTGCTCGAAGCCGAATGGACGGGCAAGCAGTCGAGTTATTCCGTTTCGCTGAAAGTGATCGGCGGAGAGGATGCTCCCATTCTCGTTACCGTTTCCAATATCTGCACTTCGTGCGGATTTGCGATCATCGGCGTAAACGGACGCATCGACGGCAAGAATCACCACTCGATCGTCGATTTCACCATTAAACTCAACAAGAAAGAAGACCTTGATCTTCTTATTTCCAAGGTGCGGCAAAGCCCGGACATCCTTGACGTATTCAGAACGCTGACATGATGAAAATAACCGCGATTCCCGTCCGGCCGATCGGGGCAAATACGTATCTTCTGGAAGACGAAGAAACGAAAAAATGCCTGATAATCGACCTCGGCGGAGACTTTGATAAAATAAAACGTTGGCTCGACGACCGCGGATCGACCGCAGAAGCCCTCCTTTTTACGCACGGACATTTCGATCACGTGTCGGGCGGGGCGGACGCGAAAGCGTGCGGCATCCCCGCAGGGATCTCGGAAAAAGACGAGCATATGCTGTCCGGAGACGGAAATCTCGCCGAAGAATTCGGCTATCCTTATGCGCCGTTTTCCGCCGATTTCCGCTTTTCGGGCGGAGAAGAACTTGATTTCGGTCCTTTCCGCGTGAAAGTGATCGCTACGCCTGGGCATTCCGCGGGATCGGTCTGTTTTCTGATCGGCGGGGTGCTTTTCAGCGGGGATACTCTTTTTTGCCGTTCTTACGGAAGAACGGATTTTGCGGACGGAAACGGAAAAGATCTGCGCGAGTCGATCACGAAAAAGCTTTTCCTGCTTCCGGAAAAAACGGTCGTTTATCCCGGACACGGAGATAAAACGACGATCGGGGAAGAAATCTTATACAATCCGATCCGGAGGGACTTATGATCGAAACGAACGTGGCGGGGCTTCTTCCCGAACTTCTGGAAGAAAGCAAATTTTTTCACGGCGCGGAAGAACTGAACGTGATACATACTTCGATCGCAACGGAAAAGGGTTTCCGCGAAGAGATCGCGATCGAAGGGCAAGGCGACTTTTGCTATGACTTCGCGTGTTCCTACTCGGGCGAAATCGAAAGAAAACGCTATGAAAAACGCTTTTCCAAACTCGCGTTTTACCGCGCGCTTTCTTCCGTTCTGAACGAAACCCTGCCGTGGGGCGCGCTTACGGGGATCCGTCCGGTCAAGTTTTCCTACCGCGAAGGAGAGAACTGGCGGGAAACCATGCGCGACGTGATGGGAGTGGAAGAAGAAAAGCTCGATATCGTGGATCGCATCCGGCGGGAACAGGCGCCTTATTACGAAACGCTTCCCGGAGACGCCGATCTGTTTATCGGCATCCCCTTCTGCCCGACGAGGTGTTCTTACTGTTCCTTCGTATCGCAGGAGATCGGAAAATGCGGACAGATCCCGGAATACGTCGATTGTTTAACGAAAGAAATAATCGCGGCTGAACGGCTTATAGGCAGGCTTCGCTCCGTTTATATCGGCGGGGGGACCCCTGTTTCCCTTCCGGCGAAAGAGCTGGAGAAGATTCTCGATACCGTGAAAGATCCCGGCGTGGAATTTACGGTGGAAGCGGGGCGCCCCGACTGTATCGACGAGGAAAAACTCGAGCTTCTCCGCGCGAAGGGGGTTACCAGGATCTGCGTGAACCCGCAGACCTTCCATGACAAAACGCTTGTCCTTCTCGGCAGAAAGCATACGGTGAAAGAGATCCTCGATAAATACGAACTCGCGTTGAAATACGGCTTTTCCGTCAATATGGATTTGATCGCGGGGCTTCCCGGAGAAACGTTTGAAGACTTCCGTTACAGCATCGACAAAGCGGTCGATCTTTCGCCGGACAACGTGACGGTGCACACGCTTTCGCTGAAAAAGGGAAGCAGGCTGAAGGAATCGGTCGACCGTCTGCCGGACGGGGAGATCTCGAAAATGATCGGATATTCTTCCCGCAGACTGATCTCGTCCGGATACGAACCGTATTATCTTTATCGCCAGAAATACATGGCGGGCAATCTCGAGAACACGGGCTATACGAAACCGGGCAAAGGCTGCGTTTACAATATCGACGTGATGGAAGAGATCACGGACAACGTGGCGTGCGGCGCGAATGCCGTTTCGAAAAAACTGTTCGGAAATGAGGACAGGATCGAACGTTACGGCGCCCCGAAAGACATTGCGACCTACATTGCGAAGATCGACCGCATCATCGCGGACAAGGAAGCTCTTTTCCTCGGAGAAAACGGGAAAGGAAGGGCGAAAGGCTGAGCCACGGATCGAAAGAAGCCGGAAAAGACAAATAAAGAGAGAAAAGGTGAAATAGTTTTCGTTTTGCTTCGAAAAACGTTTGCATTTCGCGGTAAAATATGTTAATATAGATACGGTCGCAGAATGCGGCCGTAAAGGCTTATTGCGAAGTTCAACGAGTACTCGCCGTTCCGCTTCGTTTTCAAGTCTGAAACAATTTTCCATACGGAGGATAATAAAAATGGAAAAAGAAAGAAAATCGCAGATCATTAACGACTTCAAGAGACACGACGGGGATACCGGTTCCACCGAAGTGCAGATCGCTCTTCTGACGGAGAGAATCAACCACCTGAACGAGCACCTGAAAGTCAATAACAACGATAAGCACAGCCGTCGCGGGCTTCTGAAAATGGTCGGCCGCAGAAAGGGCTTGCTTGACTATCTCAAATCGATCGATATCGAAAAGTACAGAGAAATCGTTGCAAAACTCGGTCTCAGAAAGTAACGATCACGAGGCTGTCGCATGAAAAAGGCGTACGGGAAAGCGAACTTACCGAAAAGCGGGTTTCGCTTCTTCTTCGCCGTTGCGGCGGCTTTTTTCTTTATGGAAAGAAGGTCGCTTTCCGGAAACAGGCGGATAACGCAAAAGGAAAGCGGCTTACGGTGAAAGACACGGGCGTTACCGCGACGGCGGTTTCTTCCGTTTCCGCCGGAGGAAGGAAGTTTTTCTCCGGCATATAATCAGAGTTACAAGGAGAACAAATCAGCATGTTGGAAAATCACAAAATTTTCAAAACGACGATCGGCGGCAGAGAAGTTTCCGTCGACGTGGGCAAGTATGCTCAGCAGGCGAACGGCTCGTGTATCGTTCGTTGCGGGGAAACGGTCGTTATGGTCAACGTTACCATGGCGCCCGTGCCGAGAGAAGGAATGGATTTCTTCCCCCTTTCGGTAGACTATGAAGAGAAAATGTACTCCGTCGGTAAGATCCCCGGCGGTTTCAAGAAGAGAGAGGGCAGAGCGAGCGACAAAGCGATCCTCGTTTCCCGCCTGATCGACAGACCGATCAGACCTCTTTTCCCGAAGGGCTTGTTTAACGACGTTACCGTCGTGGCGACCGCTCTTTCGGTCGATCAGGACATTGCGCCGGAACCGCTTGCCATGTTCGGCAGCTCCGTCGCCCTCAGCATTTCGGATATTCCCTGGGCGGGTCCCACGGGTTCCGTCGTCGTCGGTATCGTCGACGGGGAATACGTGATCAATCCCTCGGTGAAACAGAAAGAACACAGCACCCTCGCGCTGAACCTTTCCGGCACGAAGGACGCTATCATGATGGTAGAAGCGGGCGCGAAGGAGATCGACGACGAAGCGATGGTCGGAGCCATTCTGTTCGGTCACGAAGAGATCAAAAAACAGTGCGCCTTTATCGAGGAGATCGTGAAAGAATGCGGCAAGACCAAGCTTGAAATGGATCTTTACCACGTTCCCGAAGATCTCGACGCCGCCGTCAGAGCGTATGCGGGCGAAAAACTCGATCACGCGCTCGACACGTTTGACAGATTCGAACGTCAGGCTCGTCAGGACGAAGTGGAAAAGGATGTTCTCGCGCATTTTGCGGAAGAATTCCCCGGCATGGAAAGAGAAATGAAAGATTCTCTTTACTATATCACGAAGGAAAAGGTAAGAGCGAAGATCACGAACACGGGCGTAAGACCGGACGGAAGAAGCCTTACCGAGATCAGACCGATCTGGTGCGAACACGGGATTTTGCCGAGAGTTCACGGCAGCGCGGTGTTTACGAGAGGCATGACGCAGGTCATGACGACCTGCACGCTCGGTACGATCTCCGAAGTACAGAAGCTCGAAGGGCTCGATAACGAAGAATACAAGAGATATATTCACCACTACAATATGCCCGGTTATGCTTCCGGCGAAGCGAAACCGCTCAGAAGCCCCGGCAGAAGAGAGATCGGTCACGGCGCGCTTGCGGAAAGGGCACTCGAACCCGTAATTCCTTCCGAAGAGGAATTCCCGTATGCGATCCGTCTCGTTTCCGAAGTCCTTTCTTCCAACGGTTCGACTTCGCAGGCTTCCGTCTGCGGTTCCACGATGGCATTGATGGACGCGGGCGTTCCCATCAAGAGACCGGTTGCCGGCATTGCGATGGGTCTTATCAAAGATACCGAAAGCGGCAAGATCTCCGTTCTTTCCGATATCCAGGGGCTTGAAGACTTCCTCGGCGATATGGACTTCAAGGTCGCGGGTACGGTCAAAGGAATCACCGCCATTCAGATGGATATCAAGATCAAGGGCATCAGCGAGGAGATCCTGAGAAAAGCCATTCATCAGGCAAACGAGGGTCGTCACTTTATTCTCGGCAAAATGCTCGAATGTATCCCCGAACCGAACAAAGAACTTTCGAAATATGCGCCGAAGATCATTTCCTTCACGATTCCGACCGAAAAGATCAAGGACGTTATCGGCAGCGGCGGAAAAACGATCAATAAGATCATCGACGAAACCGGCGTTAAGATCGATATCAACGAAGACGGAAAAGTGTTTATTGCAACTTACGGGGAGGATATGTCCAAAGCGGAAAAGGCAAAAGCCATGGTCATGTCCATCGCGAGAGATCCCGAAGTGGGCGATATGTTCATTTCCACCGTCGTCAGGATCCTTCCGAGAGTGGGCGCGTTCTGCGAACTTGCCCCCGGTAAAGACGGCATGATCCACATTTCCAGGATGAGCGACAGAAGAATCGATTCCGTAGACGAAGTTCTTGCGATCGGCGATACCGTTAAGGTAGAGATCATCAAGATCGGCGAAAAGGGCATCGACCTGAAGCTTCTTGAGAAAATCGAACAGGAATAATCATCCGGAGTTCCGGAAGATAAGAGCCGCCGTGTAAAAGCGGCTCTTTTCCTTGAAATGAAATTTTACAATATGAAATAACAGCCTATAGGCTGATTAACGGGGTATTTATGGACTTTCTGGAAGTTGTTAAGATCGTGCTTCTCGGGATCATCGAGGGGATCACGGAGTGGTTGCCGATTTCAAGCACGGGGCACATGATCCTTTTCGAACGGTATTTTCCCCTTGCCATGAGCGAAGATTTCAAGAACGTGTTCTTCGTCGTGATACAGCTCGGGGCGATCCTTGCGGTCGTGGTGTTGTTCTGGAACAAGCTTTTTCCCTTCCGTTTCAAAAAAGACGAACCGCACGTCAGGAAAGACGTGATCATGATGTGGCTGAAAGTCGCGCTGGCGTGCGTGCCCGCGGCGGTGGGTTTATTGATCGACGATTTTCTTACCGAGCATTTTTACAATCCGCTTACGATCGCGATCATGCTGATCGTTTACGGTATCGCTTTTATTGTGGTGGAACAAGTCAACAAAAAGAGAACGCCGACGGTAAATTCGGTCGGCGAACTTTCTTTCGGAAAGGCGTTTCTGATCGGTTGTTTTCAGGTTCTTGCGATGGTTCCGGGAACGTCCCGTTCGGGCGCGACGATCGTAGGCGCGCTGATTATCGGAATTTCGAGACCTACCGCGGCGGAATTCACCTTCTTTCTCGCCGTTCCCACCATGGTCTGTGCGTCCGCCTATAAGCTCATAAAATACGGTTTTTCATTCGGCGGAACGGAAATTGCGGCGCTTCTTCTCGGTATGGTGATCGCTTTCGTCGTATCGCTGTTCGTGATAAAATTCCTGATGAATTTCGTCCGCAAACACGATTTCACGCCGTTCGGCATTTACCGCATCGCGCTGGGGCTTGTCGTGATCCTGTTGCTTGTGATCCTTTGATCCGCAGACCCGGTATTCGCTGTTTCCCGATTTACCCGAAAGGCTTCTTTTCCGCTCTTTTCTCCGATTTCTCGCCGTGAAACAGTCAGCGATAACGGATTTTAAGCCTATTGTGTCAGGGTTGCGGATCTGCCGATAACGACGCGCGGATCAGAGCGACGTTGTTTCCGATCCTTTCGTCGTTCGGGGAGAGGGCGTGCGCCTTTTCCGCTTCGGCAAGAGCTTCGCTTTTCTTTCCCGCATAAAAACAGGCGACGGAAAGCAGATCGTGCGGAAGCGCGCCGTAGGCTTTTTTTTCTGTAATATACGTAGAAGCCTCTTCGCTCAGCGAAAGGGCTTTTTTCGTAAAGAAAATCACACCTTCCCAGTTTTTTGCATCGAGACAGTAGCTCGCCGCGTCGAGCAGCGGTTCTCTTAAGTGCGGGGCTTCCGCGATCGCGCGGAACATCCACGCTTCCCCTTCCGCGGGATTTCCGAGACGGAAATAACATTTCGAAATGTATCGCATGGAAGCAGCCCGTTCGTCTTTCCAGGTGGCGGAGGGGAGAGAAAGATGGCGTTTGAGCGTTCGGATCGAATCTTTCCATCTTCCGTAAAAATAATATTCCCGCCCGAGATAATGGGTGTTTCTGTCGTCCGAAGGCATTTCGGCAACGGAAAGTTCGAGCAGAGGGAGATATTGCCCGCGCGATTTCCGGGGATCGGCTTTGTGGTCGAGCTGCATCCCTTCCACGAAAATGCTTTTCCCCGAAACGCCGTATGAAAAGGCGAGGATCTCGTGCACGGGGTGAAGCCAGTATACGCCCCATCTCCGGTGAATTTTGGAATAGCGGAATACGCACCCTTCCGAGCCGTCTTCGTTGAAATTCCAGGTATAGCGATAGTAGGCGCGCAGGCAATCATCCGTCCATGCGCGTTCCAGTTTTTCCCGCCAGCCCGGGTGGAAGTATTCGTCGAGATCGGTGCATACGCAGACGTCCGTATCGGGCGGAACGAGGGCGAGGGAAAGGTTGCGGGCGCGGTCGAACCGCCAGGGAGAAACCTCGCGCACAGTGACGTGTGCGCCTCCCTCGGTCAGGAGTTTTACGGTGTTGTCCGATGATCCCGTGTCGAGAACGTAAATATCGTCGGCTTCCCGCATGGAAGAAAGCCATCTGCCGACGAATTTTTCTTCGTTTTTACAGATTGCGTAAACGCAGATTTTCATGTTTTACCTCTTTGATATTGCCGGACGTTTATTGTGTGCGGACGCGGCGATCGGAAAAGCCGCCGCTGTGGCGACGGCTTTCCCTTTGTTTCCGGTGTCTCAGACGATCATATCGTTTGTCCGCCGGGCAGGGTTTACGGATCGTTAAGGATTCATGAGCCCCGCGGCGATCATGTTCGTGCGCAGTTGGTTGAATTGCGTAACGATCGTATCGGCTGTGGCGGGTTCAACATAAGCCGCAGCGGTAACCGTTCCTGCGGGACCGGTAGGACCGGTGGGACCCGTAGCTCCGGTTTCGCCCGTTGCGCCCGTGGGACCGGTGGGACCCGTAGCTCCGGTTTCACCCGTTGCACCCGTGGGACCGGTGGGACCCGTAGCTCCGGTTTCGCCCGTTGCGCCCGTGGGACCGGT
>CABUWK010000036.1 GCA_902495325.1 uncultured Acidiphilium sp. | reverse complement strand
TCTCCGCTTTAATTATAACATTGAAACGTGACAAAATATAATTTTGTCGGCAACTGCCGTTGCCACGCGCTTTGTCTTCGCCAAACCGCCGTTCCCGTTAAAATACTGCGCTCGAAAATCCTTGCAAGTAAGTTTTCTCGCTTACATTATACCATAAACTTTTGAAAAAGTCTGTCACTTTTTTGGTTGCGTTTGGTTGCGTTTTGTAGCAAAACCGATTTTTTGCTATTTTTTCTTAAAAATACAGAAACACGAAATTATCACATACTTGAGCCGCATGGGTATGTGTTTTTGGCAACAAGGAAGAACAATAACACGATAATCGACTTATAGGGATATTTTCACAGAAGAAGAAATGTGAAAATACCCTTGATTTTGCCGGTTTTCACAAAAAGTATTGCAACGCCGGGAGATTTTCCCCGCGTCGACGGTCAAAACCGGTTTTATATAGTCATATATTATATCATTTTGTCATCCTGAGCCGACCGGAAAACCCTCCCCGCGAAGGATCTGAGAATGACATTTTTCCCTCTTCCTTCATGATAGACATCGGGAAAAAGGGCGGAAAAGAAGCCTTTAAGGTAATTAGCGATGACGAATGCTAAGCCTAAGCCTTAAAGCAAATAAAAAATACGGAAAACGAACCGTTTTCCGTATTTTTCCCCTTTCCGTTTTCCGCGAAAAAGGAATTATTTTACTTTTATTATTTTGCTTTACGCAAGCAGAGTGAAAATCTTATCGGCGATCTCCGTCGGATTGTCTACCGAAAGCCCCGCAATCATTCTTGCTTCGGCATAAAGGATATCCGCATAATCTTTCACCTTGTCTTTATCCTCGGCATAAACCGCTTTCAGTTTTGCGTAAATCGGATGATTGCCGTTGATCTCAAGCACTTTGTTCGCCTTTACGTCTCCCTGCGCGTTCGGCATCTGCGAAAGCACCTTTTCCATTTCGATGGAAACCTCGCCTTCCGAGGACAGGCAAACGGGGTGGCTCTTCAACACCGTGGAAACTTTGACTTTGGACACTTTGTCGCCCAAAGCGGTTTTGATCGCTTCGAGCATATCTTTGTCTTCTTCGTTCTTCGCGTTGTCTTCTTCCTTCAAGCCGAGATCTTCGCCGAGAATGTTTCTGAACGACTTGCCCTCGTATTCGCCGAGCATTTTAATGGCAAATTCGTCAACGTCGTCGGTAAAGCAAAGGATATCAAATCCGCTTTCAAGTACCTTTTCGCTCTGCGGAAGGGCTTTCACGCCGTCGACCGATTTTCCCGTGCCGTAATAAATAAACTTCTGATCGGTTGCCATGCCGTCCGTATATTCTTTCAGCGTGACGTATTTCCCCGTTTTCACCGAACGGAAGAGGATCAGATCCTGCAGGAGGTCTTTGTTCATGCCCCAGCCGGAATACAACCCGTAACGAAGCTGAAGTCCGAATTCGCCGTAGAATTTCTCGTAATTCTCTCTGTCGTTTTTCAGCATGTCGAGAAGTTCGGATTTAATCTTCTTTTCCAGATTGGAAGCGATCAGTTTCAGCTGGCGATCGTGCTGAATGGTTTCGCGGGAGATATTCAGCGTGAGCTCGCTGTCCACAAGCCCCTTCACGAAACTGAAGCAATCGGGCAGAAGTTCTTCGCAACGATCCATGATCATCACGCCGTCGGTATAAAGTTTCAGCCCTTTTTCGAAATTTTTGGAATAGTAGTTATACGGCGCTTTCGCGGGGATATAAAGAAGGGCTTTGTAACTCACCGCGCCTTCCGTGGAGAAATGGATCACGCGAAGAGGATCTTCATAGTCGTAAAAACTGTCTTTATAAAATTTATTGTATTCTTCCTTTGTGATCTCGCTCTTCTGCTTTTTCCAAAGAGGGATCATGGAGTTCAGGGTTTCGTCTTCGAGATAGCTTTCGCGTTCTTTGCCCTCTTTGCGTTCCTCTTCCGTCTGCTCTTTATAGCGGGTGACCGCCATCACGATGGGATAACGGATATAATCGGAATATTTCTTCACAAGCTGTCTGATCTCGTATTCTTCGAGGTAGGAAGAATATTTGTCGTCATCGGTATCCGGCTTTAAGTGAAGAATAATCGTCGTGCCGTTTCCTTCCCTTTCCGCGGGCAGGATCTCGTATCCTTCCGTACCGGAGCTCACCCACTTGTGCGCTTCCGTTTCGCCGAATGCCTTGGAGATCACTTCCACTTTGTCCGCCACCATGAACGCAGAATAGAATCCGACGCCGAACTGACCGATCACGTTCACGTCTTCTTTCTCCTTCGCGTCGGCATTTGCCTCTTTAAAAGCAAGCGAACCGCTCTGCGCGATCGTGCCGAGGTTGTTTTCGAGATCGCTTTCCGACATACCGATACCGTTATCGGTGATCGTAAGCGTTCTCTCCTCTTTGTTTACCCCGATACGAATGGAGAAATCGTTTCTGGTAAGTCCGGAAAGACCTTCCTTTAAACCTTTATAATATAATTTGTCGATCGCGTCGCTGCAGTTGGATAAAAGTTCGCGAAGGAAGATTTCCTTATGGGTGTAAATCGAGTTGATCATCAGATCAAGCACTCTTTTCGATTGCGTTTTAAAACTTTTCATATCATTTCACCTCATATTTTTAGCAATTTAATTGTAAGACTGTTAGCACTCTTTCGCTTTCAGTGCCAATATTATACTCCCCGCGACAAAAATTTGCAAGCGTTTTTAATAGGTTTTTATGAAAAGTTTGTGAATATAAAAGGCTTGGCATTCGCCGTAAAATAGTCAGCGATAACGAATGCTAAGCATAGGCTTAGCATTCGCTATCCCCGATTCCCTTAAAGGCTCCTTTTCCGCCCTTTTTGCCGATTTCTCTATTGATGTACGGAAAGTACTATCAATTTCGAAATCGGGAAAAATCATCGGAAAATAAGCTCTTTAAGGCGCAAGGCGTTTTTACGGATGAAAAATCGCGTTTTGACAACGCAAACACCCGAGATAAAACTCTCTCGGGTGTTTAACACAGTTACAAATCGATTTTTCACCGTAAAAATAGTCAGCGATAACGAATGCTAAGCCTATCTTTAAGATCTTTTTTCGCTTTCTCCGTACAGGATCGAACGGATCTCTTCCGTGCGCCTGCGAGCGGCAGAATCGTCATATCGGGCTTTCATCGGCTTATAGGTCACCTTTCCGCTTTCGATATCCACGATCCCGAACATCGCCGTATCGGGATAAAGAAAGTTTCCCACCGTTCCGAAATTGAGATAATATTTGTTTCCGATCACCGTCTGCGAGCCGGTGTGTTCGTGTCCGAACAGAAAAACGTCTCCCTTCATGCCGCGGAAAAGTTCCTTCACCTGTTCTTCCGTCGGCAAAAGGATCAACTCTTTAAACCGCCCTTTTTCGTTCATCGGATAGTGGCGGCAATCGATCGTAAGCCCGCAGTCGGTATACCTTCTCGACAGCGGCAACGACGCCAGAAAGTTTTTCGACGCGCCGCTCATCACCCGCTGCTGCCAGCGGAAAAACCGAAGACGGGTATCGTCCGTACGGAAGGAAGAAAGGTCGATCGTGGAAAAAATATCGTGATTTCCCTTCACGCAGTCGATATCTCCCCGCCGGCGGATCATCTTTACCGTTTCTTCCGGATAGGCACCGCCGCCCACAATATCTCCGAGACAGATGATTTTATCCGCCGATAATTTGTCTATTTCCGCCAGAACCGCTTTCAGTGCGTCGGGATTGGCGTGAATGTCGCTGATAACGGCATAGCGCATCAATCGAGCTCGAACACTTTAACGAGTTTCGGTTGCGCGCCCGTTTCCGGGTCGAGTTCCATTTCCATCACGTCTTTCATGTACTCGTTCCAACGGTCCACCACGGGAGATTCCGCCTGCGTGCGGCAGGCAAATTCCTCGCCTTTTTCGCATTCGTAATAACCGAACAGTTCGTCTCCGTTTCTCCAGATCGTGTAGTTACAAATCCCCGCGCTTTTTAAAACCTCGACAAGTTCCTGCCAGATCTCATTGTGCCGCTTTACGTATTCGGCTTCCATACCCTTTTTGATTTTTGCCTTCCAGGCGTATTTTTCCATGATTCCCTTCCTTTTCTTTATTAACGAAAATATAATACCATACAAACGGGCTTTTTGTCAATCTTTCTTTTCCGAAAAACGCGATATCTCCGCAGTTCCTTACGCCTGCCCCCGCAAATTTCTTGAAAAGCCGCAGCGAATGGAGTATAATTCTTCAAAAAAAGGAGTTGACAGAACATGAAAAAACAAACAAAACTGCTCACGGCGATTTTTGCCGCCGTCTTTGCATTCTCGCTTGCCGTTTCCTGCGGAAATTCCGCAGAAAGCGGATCGTCGGACAGTCTTTCGGCGAAAGAAAGTTTGTCGGAAAGCACGGAAGAAAGCCTTTCTGCTTCCGGAAACGAAACAGAATCCGCAAGCGACCCGACAGAAAGTTCCGAAAGCGATTCCGCGAAAGAGCCGGAAGAAGAGCACACCCCGTCGAAGTTCGAAGAAAAGAAAATAAAGACGTCTCAGCTCGAGCTGAATTACATTTTATATACGCCCGCCGACGCAACGGAAAACATGCCGCTTATCGTATACCTTCACGGCGGCAGCGGAAAAGGCAACGATCTTTCCCTTTTGTATTCGGTCGACGGGTTTCCGCAGTATGTGAAAGAAGAAAAACTCGGAGATATCGGAGCTTACGTGATCATGCCGCAACTGCCGAAAGATAAAAAGGGCTGGACGGACATTTCGGCATCTCTCCGCGAACTGATCGGAAAAACGATCTCCGATTATAAAACGGACGCCGCACGCGTCAGTCTGACCGGACACAGCATGGGCGGAACAGGGACCTGGGGAATCGCTCTTGCCTATCCCGAGGTATTCTCCTGCATCGCACCGATGAGCGGAAGTCTGAAAACGACGGACGAAAACGTCGCTTTGTTGAAAGACGTACCCGTCTGGGCATTTGTCGGTTCGGCAGACACCATCGTTTCTCCTCAATATTCGATTGATTTCGTAAATGCCCTGAAATCTGCCGGCGGAGACGCAACCCTCACGACGTTCGACGGCGCCGACCATTTCTCCGTTCCCTCTCTCGCCTATCTGAGCGACGAATACAACGTCGTCTCCTGGCTGACTTCGCACCGAAAAGCCGCATGATACTCCTGCCGAAAAGATTTACAGCGTAAATCTCCGCACGCACGACAATAAAAAAACAAAACTCCCGGACGGTAAATCGCAAATTACCCTTCGGGAGTTTTCTTATCTTTTTCCGCAAAAGCGCGGCAATGAAAATCAGTCTTTTCTCTTGATGACCGTGATATCGACTTCCAACCCGAGGTTGCCGTCGTTACCCTTTTCGATCGTGATCTTGCCCGTTTCGGCGTCCTTCACGACCTTTTTGAATTTGCCGCCGATGATAATACCGTCAACGTCGAAACTGTATTTGTCTTTGTTTTCGAGATACGGTTTCACCAAAGCGGCGCTCTCTTCGTCGAGCATGCCGACGTGGTGCAAAGCCTTCATATCCCAATCGTAGATATAAACCTTTACTTTGTCGCCGTCAGGCACGAGACCCGTTCTCTTGAATTCCTGTTCGGCATATTCGTAAACGACGTCGTTTTCGTATTCTTCCTTGATTTCGCTCGTTTTCAGCCCGTCGAATTTATCGAGATAGCCGAGCTTCACGCCCTGCTTGATCTCGGCATCGATGATGCTTTTCACCTTGATGCCCTCTTCGTTGGTCTTGTCCGTTCCGAGAACCTGCGCCGTGTGTTCAAACAGAATCTCGTTCGGTCTGTAGATCAGTTTTCTCGCTCTCTTTGCGCAGATATTCGCGAGGATATCTTCGAGGTTTGCGGGAGGGGTCAGTCTGAATTCTTCCTTCTTCGCCGCGGGAGCCGCTTCTTCGGCAGGCGTCTCCTCTTCATCCTCCTCTTCTTCCTCTTCTGAGACGGGAGCGGATTCTTCCTCTTCGTCTTCTTCGGGAATCTCTTCCTCTTCTTCGGCTTCGCATTCCGCGGCAGCCGTTTCCTCTTCCTCGGCTTCTTCCGATTCTTCTTTTTCTTCCTCGGCTTCCAGAGCTTCGGCAATTTCTTTTACTTCTTCCGCTTTTTCGGCGGTTTCTTCTTCGGCACCCCTTTCGTTTTCCGCCGTTTCTCCGACTGTTTCACCCGTCGTTTCTTCCAAAGGCTGTGTAGCGGCAACTTCTTCCGCAACTTCGCCTCCGGCTTCTTCCTCGGTCTCTTTTTCGGTAACGATCTCATCGGCGGCGGCTTCTTCTGCCGATTCTTCTCCGGTCGTTTCTTCCGCCGTCTCCCCGATCGGCTGTTCGGTCGGTACTTCGTCCGTCCCTTCGGGCACGGGTTCTTCCACCGTCTCTTCCGCCGCGACTTCGTCCGCAAGCTCAGCTTCCGGTTCCGCGGCGATCGCCTCCGTTTCTTTTTCGATCTCTTCCGCGATTTTCTCGGTCGCTTCTTCTTTGTTTTCTTCCTCGACCAACGCTTCCGCGATCTCTCTTACTTCTTCTGCCTTTTCCGCAGAGACTTCTTCCTTTTCTCCGGCGGCGTTTTCCACTTCTTCCGCGGAACCGTCCAGGCTACCCTCTTCGGCGAGAACGGTTTCTTCCTCTTCCTCGCTGTTTTCAAGGGGAACTTCCGTTTCGGGCAAAGATTCTTCTTCGGAAATTTCTTCTTCCGAGATCTCTTCGTCCAAAACGTCCTCCGCGTTTTCGTATATCGTGCGACCTTTTTTAAACCCGCCGCGTTTGTTCAGTCTTTTCTTCTTGCGGTTCTTTTTCAGACCGTTCGACGCATAAACAACTTTTTTTACGGGCTCCGTAACTTCACCCGACTGATTTCCCTCTTTCCCGACGAATTTTTCGTCCTGCATATCGCTCATAAAAAAATCTCCGTATTTTGTTGCCCTGTACGAAAGAAAACGCTCTCCCCCTCGGGCACAGATTTCCGTAGCGTTTGGACCCGCCTATGGTTCTTTAAGTATACTTTATTTCACGGAAAATGTCAACCCATTCGGCATTTTTTCACTATCTTTTTACCTGTGACGAAAACAAGAAATATCGTCAAAACGAAAATAACCGTTTTTCCTTAAAAATACGACAAAAGGGCTGAGGAAACGAAAAATTTCCTCAGTCCTCCGGCATTTCTCTTTATCATGCCCGGCACTCGCCGCCGCAAGTCGTTTTTTTACCGCACAAACGCGGAAACGGCGGATGCCGGGACTTATTTTTCGGTCGCGATCAGTCGCGAAGCGCTTTCGCGAGGATCTTCGTGACGGCGATCGCCACCGCAGCCTTCACGATATCGGACGGGATGAACACGATCCAGTATCCCCACAGAATTTTCCAGAAATCGAATGCTTCGTTCGTGTACAGAACTTTAAGCAGCAGCGTATAAGCAATACCGCACACATACAGCGCGACGGTTGCCACGGCGCATGCCGCGATCATCCGCGGAAGGCTTTTCTCCTTTTTTCTGCCGGCGATCGCGCCCGCAAGGAACGCCGCCAGCAAGAAACCGAAGGTAAAACCGCACGTCGGCTGCACGAGATAGGCGATTCCGCCGCCGTTGGCGAACACAGGGACGCCGCAGAGCCCGAGCAGAAGGTAAACCGCGGGAACGACCACGCCTTTCATGCCGAGCGTCAGCCCCGCCAGGATCGCCACGAAAGATTGCAGCGTGACCGGAACGGGAACCGCCGGAATTTTAAAGAATGCCGAAACGAGCATCAATGCCGTAAGCACGGCGATCTTCGTCAGCTCTTTCGCGGGGGTCACCCTGCTTTTTTTCATTGTTTTTTCGTTATTTGTTTCGGAAACCGTACTCATCTGTTCCATTCTCCTCAATGCTCGTAAACGGAACGTTTCAGAATTCCGATAAACGGCACGTTGCGGTAAAGCCCCGCATAATCGAGCCCGTATCCGACGACGAATTCGTCGCCGACTTCGAATCCTTTATAATCCACGCGGACGTCCGTCTCTCTTCTTGAAGGTTTATCGAGAAGGGTACAGATGCGGATCGACGCGGGGTTTCTCGCCGAGAGCACTCCGGTAAGATATTTCATCGTGTAACCGCTGTCCACGATGTCTTCCACGATGATCACGTCTTTTCCTTCGATCTTATGGTCGAGGTCTTTGATCATTTTGACTTCGCCGGAAGATTTCACTCCGTTTCCGTAACTCGAGATCGCCATAAAATCGATTTCGAGATCGCCTTCGATCTCGCGAAGCAGATCGGCGAAGAACATAACGCTCCCCTTTAAAATACCGATCATAAGCGGCTTTTTGCCGGCATATTCCCTGCCGATCTCGGTGCCGAGTTCTTTGATCCTTGTCTTTAACTCTTCTTCCGAAAAGAGAACTTTTTCGATCACGTTGTCGTACATTTCAAAATTCCTCCGATGGTGATAACAGGTAACATTTTAACATATTCGAAGTGCTTTTGTCTACTTTTATACCGTCGGAAATTTCAATTCCGCAAATAAAAATCACTTCGCTGCCCCGGCACAGAAGGGCGAGCCCGTCGCGGAAGCGCGCGGGGATCTTTTTATCGATGAGATATTCCTTCAGTTTTTTTCTTTTTCCGCCGAAGGGAGTGAAAACGTCTCCGGCACGCCGCGTGCGGAACACGCACCCCTCGGGGATCTTGTCTCCGTCGAAAAACAGCGTTTTCCGTGCGGGAAAGAGGGTTTCCTCCCGGCACTCCGTAAATAAGGCTTTCCGTTCGCCCGTTTCCGCCGGGGCGATCGCAAACCTTTGCTCTCCGACTGAAAACGCCTGCTTTGCAAACGGTATTCCGTCATCCGGAAGGGCATCCGCCTTTTCTTTTCTTCCGCCTTTCCGGAAGGTGATCTTCCCGTAGTCGTTCACTGCCGAAATGCCGGACGGCAGATCCGCTTCCGCGCCGTTTCGTTCGTTTTGCAACGAAAAAAGCAGGTCTATATGTCGTTTATCGTAATTTTCCGTAATACCGAGCCGTTTGAAAACCGAAAGCACCGCGCGGGAAAATAAGGCGTAAGGCAAACCGCTTTTCACCGAGATCTCCCCGCGGGAAACAGTCACGTATTTCTCCGCTTCGCCGCAGAAAAACTCCTCGTCCCGGGCGAGGATCTCCGCAAAACGGCAGATCGCCTCTTCCGCCCCGGGAAAACGCTCCGAGATCAGAGGCATCGCTTCGTTACGCAGAAAATTTCTGGCATAGGCGCTGTCCGCATTCGTTTCGTCCGTCACATAGGAAAGCCCCTTCTCCTTCACGTAGCGATCGATCTCTTCCCTTCCCGCACGAAGCAACGGACGAACGATCGTTCCGTTTTCGCTTTGTTCTTTTATGCCGCAAAGCCCGGCAGGTCCGCTTCCGCGGAACAGGCGGAAAAGAACGGTTTCCGCATTGTCCGACCGATGATGCGCCGTTGCGACGATGTTGCAGAAACCGCTTTCGACCGCCTCGGCGAAAACGCAGTAACGCAGGATCCGCGCCCCTTCTTCGACGCCCGTTTTATGCTCCCCGCAATAGGCGGGGCAATCGACTTTCCGATAATACAGAGGAATTCCCTTTCTCTCGCACAATTCCTTTACAAATAAACTGTCTTTTGCGGAATTCTCTCCGCGGATACCGTGATCCACGTTGATGCAAACCACGCCGATCCCGAGTTTTTCCCTTTCGGCAAGCAGAAGATCGAGCAGACAGACGGAATCCTTCCCGCCCGATAACGCGACCCCGACGACCTGCCCCTTCCGGAACAGGCTTTCGTTAAATGCGGGGCAAAAAATATTCTTTCCCATCTTTTCATCCTTAAAAGAGGTCATTGTAAAACGCGGGCGATGAGCAACGCGCCGAAAGAGATCGCGACGAGCGCCGCAACGCACAGCAAAACGATCACCGTGCTCTTATCCGCTTTTCGTTTCTTTCCCGTTGCTGCCGTGCGGTCGGCTTTCGGCGAAAATTCTTTGCGGAAAGGCTTTTTCTCTGTCCGCGTTTCCGGAAAAGGCACCCCGCCGTTTTGCGAAGGCTCGCCCGAAAACCGGACCGACTGCGAAAGACCGCCGGATCCCGCATCGTCCGGAATTGTTTCCGTCTGAGAAAAAACATTCCTTTTCTCCTCGTCGGGAGCGGCGTCCGAAGGGTAATACGTGCGAACCGAAGGCTTCGCCGCGCGGGCAGTCTCCGCCGCTTTTTCTTTTTCCGCGATCGCTTTCAGCAGGGAAAGAGGATCCGTGCCCCCTTCCACGCGCCCGCAAAACTCGCACAGACGTTCCGTGTCCCGTGCGGTGCAAACGCCTTCTTTCGATTCGTGTGCCAGAACGTTTCTCAGTTTTCTGAGATAGATCAGCGTTTTTAAGTCCGCCACATATCCGTCAAGCCGCGCCCGCCCGTACTCTTCGACGGAACGCATATCGTCGATATAGCGGCTTACGGCGTGGGTTTCCCCGTTCAGTTTTCCGCACGCCTTTTCAAGCCTTTTAAATTCTTCGAAAAATTCTACGTCCGTTACGGTCATATTCCACCCGTCCTGTAATTCTGCCCGCGCTTAAATTCCGCCCGGGCTGTCCTTCCGATGACCCGCACGTCTCTTCCCGCATTATATCATCCCGCCGGAAAAAAGTCAAACTTTCTTCGGACGGTAACGATCCCGCAGGGATATTTTCACTTTGCCGGAACTTCCCGGCAGGCAAAAACCGATACGGACTTCCGAAACCTTCCCGCAAACAAAAAAGCGACGCGCTTTCGGAAAAACCTTACGCGCATCGCTTTTCACAGCTGTTTTCAAGCCGTATTATTTCGCCTTTTTCTTATCCTTCTTCGCTTTTTTCGCAGCGAGTTCGGGATGTTCCAGAGCTTCCTTTTCGGCAGCGGCTCTTCTTTCGAGTTCCTTGACGGGAACATACGCTTTCGTGCCTTCGCCTTCCAGAATGGTAAGTTCGGTCTCTTTGTCGAAGAGGTGGCTGTGCATGATGTCGATCGCAAGTTCGACCATCTGATCTCTCTCGGTGGTGGAACGGGAATCGACTTTCGCGATCATCTGCTTCGTAGCGTCTACCAGGTTGGAAACGCCGTTGTTCTCGTCTTCCTGGAATACGCAGTAAAGAAGGGTTTCGGAACCGAGTTTTTCGACAACGTCTACCTTAACGTCGATAACCGTCTCTCTCGAATTGTTGATGAAGCTCTCTTCGTCGTGAAGATCTTCCGGTCTTACGCCGAATACGACAGGCTTACCGGTGTTGATATATTCCTTCGCGTTGATGATCTTGTCGGACTTCGCCTTGGGAAGAGCGACTTTCTTTCCTTCGAATTCCACGTAGATCTTTCCGGAATTGTCGGAAGTGAGCGTGGCGTCGAAGAAGTTCATCTGCGGCGTTCCGATGAAGCCTGCAACGAACAGGTTTGCCGGATAATCGTAAAGTTTCTGCGGTGCGTCGACCTGCTGAATGAAACCGTCTTTCATAACGACGATTCTCGTACCCATCGTCATAGCTTCGATCTGATCGTGCGTGACGTAAATGAAGGTCGTAGCGAGTCTGTGGTGAAGTTTTGTGATTTCCGTTCTCATCTGGGCACGGAGTTTTGCATCCAGGTTGGAAAGGGGTTCGTCGAGAAGGAATACCTTCGGTTCACGGACGATCGCTCTTCCGAGCGCGACTCTCTGTCTCTGACCGCCGGAAAGAGCCTTCGGCTTTCTCTGAAGGTAAGTTTCGAGACCGAGGATCCTTGCGGCTTCCTTTACCTTTTCGTCGATTTCCGCCTTGGGAACTTTTCTGAGTTTCAGACCGAACGCCATGTTGTCGTAAACGGTCATGTGCGGATACAGAGCGTAGTTCTGGAACACCATTGCGATGTCTCTGTCTTTCGGCTGAACGTTGTTCATCAGCTTTCCGTCGATGTAAAGTTCGCCGTCGGAAATTTCTTCGAGACCTGCGATCATACGCAACGTGGTGGACTTTCCGCATCCGGAAGGACCGACGAAGACGATGAACTCTTTGTCTTCGATGTCAAGCGTAAAGTCCGTAACGGCAACGACGCCGGACTGGTACACCTTGTAAATGTCTTTGAGCAATAAGCTTGCCATTTATTTTCCTCCTCAATCTCTCCGGCGATTTCCGCCGCAATCGATTCTGTTACATTAATTATACAGCATCCGGGCGTTTTTTACAATAGCATTTATCACAAAATTTGTCTGCCCGGGGAATTAAATTTGTACATTCTGCCCAAAAGCATTGCACTTTTCCTTTCTTAATGGTATAATGTGTATATCGAAAAGGGGCTGTTCTTCCCTTCGCCCCGCCCGATAAGGAGTTCGTTATGGATATCAACCGCTTTACCCCCGAGGGGAAACTCGAAAAGAAACACCTGATCTCCCTTGCCAATTATAAGGAAGAAGAGATCCTTGAAATACTGCATAAAACGAAAGACATCGAGAGAAAACTGAACGCGGGCGAAAAGCTTGCCGACCTGAAAGGAAAATTCGTCTGTCTGATCACCAAACACGGATTCACCAGATCCCGCATCGCTTTCGAAACGGCGGTAACGCGGTTATCGGGTTCTCCCGTCGTGTGCGCCGTCCGCGGAACGGAACTCGAAACGATGATCAACGACAAGCTTTCCATGTCCGCCGTCGCGGGGTACGGGGTCAACGCCGTGGTCGTACAGACTTCGGAAGAAACGGACGCCGAGGCGATGGAACGGGGGCTCGACATTCCCGTGATCAACGCAAACGCAAAGAGCGGTCCCTGCGAAGCGCTCGCCGCGCTGTATGCGATCTGGCAGGAAAAAGGAACCCTTTCCTCACTGAAGGTGACGATGATCGGCGATCCCGCAACCTTTACAGAAAACTTTGCCAACGCTTTTTCCGCCTGCGGGCTCGACGTTACGATCGTCTGCCCCGATACCCTTGCGCCGGATGAAAGCTCTCTCGCCTATTGCCGTCAGTTCGGCGAAGTTCCGGTAACAAACGATCTTTCCGAAGGCCTGAAAGGAGCGGACGTCGTTTATGTTTCCGACGGCGATCTTCCGGCAGAGTTCACCTTAACGGAAGAAGCGCTTGCCGCCGCGAAACCTTCGGCGATCGTTCTTCACGTTCTTCCCGTCGCGCCGGACGGAATCCTGTCGGCGGAAGTCGTCTCCTCTCCCGCTTTTGCGGGGCTTGCGGAAGCGCACGCCCTTCCCCTGGTGGAAACGGCGGTTCTTTCCCTGCTCGTGGCAAAAAAATAAAACGAATGACAATGAAAAAAAGGGGGCGCGACAGAACGCGAACCCCTTTTTCATGTTTGGCATGATTTCGCCGGCACCGACCGTTTTACGGCAGAAAACCGGCTTGCGACGACGATCAAACCGATTCGTCAAAGTTCGGAGATCTGCCTGAGACTTTTGGAATAAAGGTTTACTTTTTCTTCGATAATCGCCTTATCGGCTTGTTTCCGTTCGCAATAACCGCTTTTTTCCGCCACGCGGAAAAGAGTGCGGCGATCCTCAGCCGTCTTTTCGAGAGCGGTTTTCAAAACCCTGGAAAGTTCTTTTCCTTCCGTTTCGCCGAGACAAAGCGCATACAGACCGAGAAGTTCCTTTTCGCCGGTCAGAATGTCGCCGAGACAATCTTTTTCGTTGAGCGTTTTTCTGTCTTTTCCGTTCATGATCCCCCCTTATCCGATCAGAGAAAAGAGATCGCAAAACCTCTTTCCGTGATTTTCCGCAACTTTTTTCAACGCCTGCGAGATCTCCGGATCGGTCAGCGTTTCCGAATAGATCCTCGCCTTTTTGCAGACGCTTTCTTCGAGCGCGAGCAGATCGGAAATCGCGCTCAGTTCGTTTACCGTCAGATCAGTTTTCATTTCTCTCCTTTCCGACCGCATTCTTTTCCCTGCCGGAATCAGATCTGTTTTTATTCTTGTCCGGCATGCCAGGCAAGAATAATCCAAACCTTGCCTGGCATAGGCGCGGGGGGTGCCGGCGGTCGGCAGAAACATAAAAATACTCCCCGCGTTTTCTTCGCGAAGAGTATTTTTCCCATGATCGCCCGAAATTATACTTCGGGCGGTTTTGTTTCTTTTTCGGGCGGATCTTTTTCGCCCCCGCCCTCGCCGAATCGTTTCAGCCAGGACACGTCGGTACACCATTCCGGCACCTCGTTTCTGCGGCGATGGATCTCGTTCGCCGCGCCGAGCGCTTTGCGGTAATCGGCATAGGAACACCGGTTCACCTTGCAGAAATGGGCGATCGCCTTGTCTTCGTCTCCGAGAAGCTGCGTTCTGCCGATATGGATCACGGAATGGCATGCGTGGCACACGGCGATCACGT
Source organism: uncultured Acidiphilium sp. (assembly GCA_902495325.1). Lineage (GTDB taxonomy): Bacteria > Bacillota > Clostridia > Christensenellales > Borkfalkiaceae > UBA10281. Next base: position 9,062 of record CABUWK010000036.1, on the reverse strand, counting down.
CTTCCAGCTTCTGTATTCCGCGGGCTTCGTCATAACTCCAGCGTTCGTGCGCTTCGAGCCGGCTTGCTTTTCTGCCGCAGATCATGCACTTTCCGCCCGCGCGGGCATAGGCGTCCCTGCGGACGATATCCCACATTTTCTTCGGAAGATAACTGCGCAGATTGGAATGCCAGCACCCGTCCGGCACCAATTCGAAATCGAGTTTCATGAGTTTCCTTCTCAGTCAAGATTTAATTTTTTATTCAGCAATCTGAGCGACCAGACGACGCTCACGACAAAAAGCGCGGCGCACGCGATCGCCGTAATCGATATGATCAGGTGAACGGACAACGTTCCGAGCGAAGTCGCAACGGCAAACGGAATGGTGATCAGGCGAAGAATGATCCCCTGTACGTACCCCAGACCGATCAGCATACCGATCGTCGTACCCGCCTTGTGTTTTCTCGACAGGCTGTGGGCAAGCAGAACCGCGAGCATCGTTTCCGCAACGTTCATCAGCAAAGATGCGATCAAGCAGACGATCCCTTCGACGATCAGAAGCCACGCTTCTGCGCTGCCGCTCTGTACGATCTCGGCAAATATCGTTTTTATATTTTCAAAAAAATCATTTAACGCATACGAAGGAATGGCGATCAGGGCAAACAAGGCGACCGCTACAGACAGAGCAAGGAAGGAAAGAACCGTATATAAAAGCATCACGAGAAATCTTGCCCAGAATTGCTCTTTCATCGAAACGGGAAGGGTAAACGTGAGATAGGCTTCGTCCGAGGATACGGCGCGGTAAAAGCGATAGATCACGCAGATCTCCAACACCGTGGAAACAGCCGCCACCGCTAAGCCGCTGACCATGATCATCATCGAAGACGTTGCCACCAGAAGCCCGTTCGTCGTCGAATCGGATTCCATAGAACGGAAAAGCACCCGGCACGACACGCCCATGATCACACCGAGAACGATCATGGCGCCGTACAGAATAAAAGATAAGGAACGCAATTTTTTAAATTCGTGTCTGAAAATTTTCAATAACATCTGAACACCTCCCGGAACAGTTCGTCGACCGTCTGTCCCTTATCGTGCAGATCTTTCACGCTGCCATAAGCGGTAAAATGATTGTATTGCAGAAAAATATACTCGTCGAGGATCTCTTCCACATCGCGGATAAGGTGTGTGGATACGATCACGGTCGCCCCGTTGCGGTAAGAACTTAAAATCGTGTTCAGAATAAATTCCCTCGCCGCGGGATCGACGCCGCCGATCGGCTCGTCAAGCAGGAAAAGTTTCGCCCTGCGGGACATCACGAGCACGAGCTGAACTTTTTCCTTCGTTCCCTTGGAAAGGGTTTTCAGTTTCGCCCCTTCCGAAACCTGCAGCGTCCGTAACATACCGATTGCCTTTTCTCTGTCGAAATCCTCGTAAAAGGTTCCGAAAAAATCCAGGCAGTCTTTCACCGTCAGCGCCGGATCGAGATAGGTTCTTTCGGGCAGAAAGGAAACGATTTTTTTCGTCTCCACGCCGACGGGCATGCCGTCCACGAGGATCCGTCCTTTCTCTGCGGTCAGAAGCCCCGCCACGCATTTCAGCAACGTGCTCTTCCCGCTTCCGTTCGGTCCGAGAAGACCTATGATCTTTCCCCCGCCGACTTTAATGTTCAACCCGTCGAGCGCGGTGAATTTCCCGTAGCGTTTCGTCAGGTTTTCGATCTCTAAAATGTTTGCCATAATTCCTCCGTAAGCGGCAACGCTCTTCCCCGGAAAGGGAAGCTATGTTTCCCGCCGATGAAAACATTTTATCATGCTTTCAAAAAAATTACAATATTTTCCCGGAAAAATTACTCAACCAGCGGTTGATTTTTTCCGTCATCTCCCTTTCCGTCCGTTCCGCCGATGAGGGTTCTTTCCCGGAGCCGTCACGCAAATACCGTCCTATAAGCCGTTTATCGGTCGATTTATCCGAAATTTACCGGTTTTACGAAGAAAAAAGAAACGCAACATGCCCTTGCGCTTCTTTTCCCGGATCATTCTTCCGCAACCGTAACGGCGGCGCGGAAATACTCCGTTTCGCCGAGACATTTATAAAAGTAAGTATTTCCCTCTTTTACGGAATAGAGAGAAAACTTCTGCCCTTCCTTCATTTCGCGCACGTAATCGATGGCAAATTCCTTTAAAGGGCGGCTTTCCTTTTTCCGCAGAGAATCGAGAATATACACGGCGTATTTCGTGTTGTTCGCATGCCCGTTGTGATCGAGATCGCAATAAGAGATCTCGCCGCTTTCGGCGGGCAATCCCTCTACGGGAAACTCCCGCACTTTACCGATCCCTTCGGGATAAACTTTTTCTGCAAAGTATTCGTCGTCTCCGTAGGAAACGGACGTGCCGAGAGAAATTTTCCTCGTTTTATAGTTGCACACGCACCATTTGGAAGAACCGCGGACGCAAAGATTTCCCTTTTCGTCGTAAATGCGGTAATCGCGATCGAAATCGACCTTTCCCGGAACATGCGGCCACGTTTCCACCGTCACGTCCCCCAGGAAGGGAATTTCGCCGAGCACCTCGAAACGGCTTCTCACCAGCACCCAGATCAGATCTTTCGCGATGAGGTCTTCGTAACCGATATTAAGTTCGGCGGCGTGAAGCCCCGCGACGTCCTGAAACAGATCGAGGATCGCATGGGGAAACAAGTTGTTGCGGCGGTCGAAATCGGACGCCCTCAGATGATATTTTTTTTCGTATCGGATCATATTTTCCTTATAACGGTCTGATAAAAATCATAAAATCGGCGATTTATCGCCTTATAGGCTAATTTCTGTAAATCGCCCGGATGGGTTTCAATAAAGCAGCACCGCTTTGTCCGGAACTTCCATCGCCTTGTTGTTATCTCCTTTCATCAGAAAGAAATGCTGATGGTAGGTTTTATGAGGGATCAGGTAAACGCGCTTGTTCTGCCAGACCCGCTCGATGTCTTTTTTCAGGCATCTGTGCGAGATCACGTAATCGCAGATCTCGGCGTTTAAGTCTACAACGGCGTTTTCGTAACCGTCGGCAAACAGATCGAGAAGCCCCGTGCGGATGCGCATCACGATATAGTCGTTGGACTGGATCAGCCCGGACCCCTGACAGTACGGACAGGTTTTCACGAGAGTGGATACGCTTTCGCGCCTGCGTTTTTTTCTCGTGATCTCCACCAGCCCGAGCCCGGACATCCCCACGACGGAGCATTTCTCCCTGTCGTGCGAAACCGCCTCCGAAAGCACTTCAAGCACTTTGTTCCGGTGTTCCTCTTCCGCCATATCGATGAAATCCACCACGATGATGCCGGAAATATTGCGAAGGCGAAGCTGCCTTGCGATCTCCTTCGCCGCGAGAACGTTCGTACAAAAAACCGTTTCTTCCAGATTGTCCTGACCGACGAAACTGCCCGTGTTCACGTCGATCACCGTAAGGGCTTCCGTCTTATCGATGATCAGATAAGCGCCGCTCTCCAGGTCGACACGGTTTTTCATCAGGCTTTCCACTTCGGGCGCAAACCCGTAATAAGTGAACATATCCGTATTTCCGCGATAAAGGCGAAGTTTACTTTTCAGCTCGTCGTCCGCCTGTTTCGCATAGGAAAGAACGTTTTCATAAAGATCCTTGTCGCCGATCACGAATTTTTCGACGGAGGGATTGTAAATATCCCGAACGATACGGAACGCGAGATTTCCTTCTTCGTACACGCACTCGCCCGCCTTTGCCGTACGGAAACGGTCTTCGATCAGCGCAAACTGCTTCACAAGGAAGGAAAGCTCCTTTCTGATCTCCGATTTCGAGGCAAATTCGCCCGCCGTACGAATGATAAGCCCGCCCTTGTCCGGTTTTACGTCTTCGGCGATCTTCATCAGTTTTTCTCTCCGCTTTTCGTCCGTGATCCTGCGGGAAACGCCGACAAAATCGATCCCCGGCATATAGACGAGGATCCGTCCGGCAAAAGAAATGTTGCGGGTCAGGCGGACGCCCTTCGTTCCGGCGGGATCTTTCACCGCCTGCACCATGATCTCGTCCCCTTCGCTGAGGTCGAGAATGGAAGGGATCTCCACTTTTCCGTCAAGCTCGGTGCGATCCATCAGCATGTCTCCCGCCGAAAGATAGCCGTTTCTCGCCAGCCCCACGTTGACGAACGCCGCCTGCATTCCCCCGAGCACGTTTTCCACACGCCCGCGGAAAATGCTTCCTATCGGCACCGTCTTGTTTAATTTTTCCAGTCTGTATTCGATCAGTTTCGTTCCGTCTGCCAAAGCCCCGATGATATTACCGCCAAAACTGTCAACGTAAATGCTTTCGGACATCTGTTACCTCAGAGTGTTTTCCAATTCTTCATCGTTTTCCGTATATGCCGCTTCTTTTATGATATCCGCGACTTCCCCTCCGTATATTCCGACTAAAGCTTCCGCGAATTTTTCCGCGCGAAGCCCGTTCCCGAAGCCAAGCACGCATCTCACGCCGCCGTCTTCGCATTTTACCGAGTAGATCAGATTTCTTACGTTTTTCAGTTGTTTGTTTCTGTTTTCGATCAGAATTTCCTCTCTTTTCAGAAATTCCGACTCGTCGAATACGGGGATCCCGGTGATCAGATACCGGGCTTTTACGATATCGCTCGCAACGCCGACTTTTTTTGCCGTGAAATACGCCCCCGTACAGCGGATCCCTTTCGGCGCGTAACGATTGAATTTTTCGGCAAAGCCTTCCGCCGGTTCGTCCGTTTCGACAAGGCAATATTCCGAATAGCTTTTCATTCCAACGCCGATCGGCGCGGACAGATACACGAGCATATGCGGATGATACCCGCCGGACATGCCGACGTTTATCCCCGCCCGCCGGAACGTTTTTCCGAAATGGCGCAGAATGTCGAGATGGGAGATAAATTCGGCGCCTTCCGCTTTCGAATATTTCATCAGGATCATACGTCGCACCTGAATACTTTCTGTATCCCGCAGGCTTTACACCCCGCCTTGCATCCGCCCGAAACTTTGCCTTCATACGCCCGGTGTCTTTCCCGCAGGAAGAAAGATTTGTCCACGTATATGTCGATAAAGTCCCACGGAAGGATCTCGTCTTCTCCCCATTCGCGGGTGTAAAAACGCTTGTCTGTCCCGCACTCGAGAAACGCGCGATCCCACAGATCCGCATGAAAGCGTTCCGACCACCCGTCGAAATAACAGCCGAGCCGATATGCCTTTTCCAGCACTTTTCCGAGCCGCCTGTCACCGCGTGCGAGAACGGCTTCGATCTCCGACAGAGCGAAATCGTTCCAGCTGACGTTTACGCTTCTGTAAAAAAGTTTTTCCTTCAGCAAACCGACTTTGTGGCGGACGTCTTCTTCCGTGATCTGCCTTTCCCACTGAAAAGGGGTGAACGGCTTGGGGATAAAGGTGGACGCGCTCACGGAGATTCTCAGCCCGCGCGCCCGCTGCGGATTTTCGGAATAAATCTCGCGGATCCTCTCCACGATTTTACAGATCCCGACGATATCCTCGTCCGTCTCGGTCGGAAGCCCCATCATGAAATAGAGCTTTATGTTGGTATATCCGCGATCGAATGCCATGTTGAGCCCGCGTTCCACGTCGTCTTCGGTGATGTCTTTATTGATCACGTCGCGCAGCCTCTGCGTGCCTGCCTCGGGCGCAAACGTGAGGGAACTTTTTCTCGTTTCCTGCACGAACTCCCCGTCGAAACTGTCAAGCCGCAGGGAAGGAAGGGACATGTCCGTATCGGGCAAAGCCTCTTTCAGCGCGGGAAGCAACTGTTTCAGATAAGGATAATCGCCCGTGGAAAGACTGTTCAGCCCGAGTTCGTCGAACCCCGTATTGCGGATGAGAGAGGTTGCCTGCCTCACGAGCGTTTCCGGTTTTCTCGGACGCACGGGGCGATAGATGAATCCCGCCTGACAAAATCTGCACCCGCGGTAACAGCCGCGCATCACTTCGATCACGGCGCGATCGAACACCGCTTCGCAGTTCGGAACCATCATCTTCTCGGGATATACCGCCGAATCGAGATCCTTACACAGGGCTTTCCTGATCGGTCGTTTCAGCGAAAACCCGTCTATAAGCCCGTCATCGCGGTATTTTACTTCCATAAATTCGGGAACGTAAACCCCGTCGATCTTCGCCGCTTCTTTTAAAAACCCGTCGCGATCCGTTATTTTCAGGCGAAGCTCGGCAAGTTCCCGCATGCTGTCTTCCCCGTCGCCGATCACGAAAAGATCGAAGAAATCGGCAAGAGGTTCGGGGTTGACCGCACAGGGTCCGCCCGCCTGTACGAGGGGAAAATTCTTTCCGATCCTGTCTTCCCGTCTGAGGGGGATCCCCGCAAGGTCGAGCATATACAGAATGGTGGTATAGCTCATTTCGTACTGCAACGTAAAGCCGATCATATCGAATTCCGCAAGAGGCATTTTCAGTCCGAGAGAACAGAGAGGAATCCCGTTTTCCTTCAGCTCTTTTCCGAAATCGACCCACGGCGCGAAACAACGGTCGCAGATCGCCCCGTCCACCCGATTGATCACTTCCGATACAATGCGGATGCTCAGATTGCTCATCGCCACTTCGTACACGTCCGGAAAACAGATGCAGTAATTGAATCTGTCTTTTTTCAATTGTCGTTCGCCGTACTCTCCGCCGATGTATCTCGACGGTTTTTCCACGCATTTTAAGATCCGGGAAGGTATTTCCATGGCTTCACAACAAGAAAACGGCGATATAACAAACCCGTTTTCTCCCCTTTTAAATATTGACCGACACGGCAAAAAACCGCAATTATCTTCACTATTTTAACACATTTTCGGAAAGAAAGCAAACCTTTCCGCCCTTTCTTTCCCGATTTATTCAGAAATATATACATTATGTTTCCCGTTCGTCTCATCCGATCCTTTCAAAAGCACCGTTTCCGCCAGAAAGCAGCGGGCGGAGGAAAAGCCGCCGCGGGAATTTAAAACAATAAAAAAGGGTTGCCGAACGAATTCCGACGGCAACCCTTTGCATCTTTGCAGACGCCTGTTATTCTTATTTTTCGATTTTTTCCTGTCCGCCCATGAACGGTCTTAAAACTTCGGGGATCGTGATCGATCCGTCTTCGTTCTGGAACTGTTCGATGATCGCCGGGAACACGCGGGAAGTGGCAAGCCCGGAACCGTTCAATGTATGAACGAATCTTGTTTTGCCCGTCTCTTTGTCGCGGAATCTCGTATTGTTTCTTCTCGCCTGATAATCGTTTGCGTTGGAAACGGAAGAAACTTCTTTATAAATACCCATCGAGGGGATCCATACTTCGATGTCGTACGTTCTTGCCATGGAAGCCGAACAGTCGCCCGCGGCAAGTTTGCTCAGGCGGAAATGCAACCCGAGCCCTTCCATCAGCTTGCAGGCTTTGTTCACGAGTTCTTCGAACGCCTCTTTGCTGTGATCGGGATGAGCATACTGCACCATTTCCACCTTGTTGAACTGATGCCCTCTGATCATGCCTCTTTCTTCCGCACGATATGTGCCCGCTTCTTTCCGATAGCAGGGGGTGTAAGCGAAAAACTTCATCGGAAGCTTGTCTTCGTCGATGATCTCGCCCGCATACATATTAACGAGCGCCGTTTCCGCCGTAGGAAGCATGAACTTCGCTTTTTTCTGGTTGCCGTCCTCGCTGTCTACCCAATAAACCTCGTCGGCAAACTTCGGGAACTGCCCTGCGCCGAAACCGCAGTTATATCCGAGCATATGCGGAGGAAGGATCATTTCGTACCCGTCTGCAAGATGGGTGGAAACGAAATAATTCAAAAGCGCCCATTCGAGACGCGCGCCATCGCCGCGATACAGCCAGTAACCGTTGCCGGAAAGCTTTACGCCGCGCTCGTAATCGATGATTCCGAGCCCGTTGCAAAGGTCTACGTGGTTTTTCGTTTTAAAGGAAAATTCGGGTTTTTCACCGAACACCCTGATCACTTTGTTGTTTTCTTTTTCACCGGGAAGAAGATCGTCGTCCGGCATATTCGGAAGGCGGGCGATGAAATCCGTCACTTCTTCGCCCAACGCGGCGATCTCTTTATCGCCCGCGGCGATCTTATCGCCGATCTCTCTCATGCGGGCAAAAATCTCATCGACGGGTTTCCCCTCTTTTTTCAGCTTAGGTATCTCCGCCGAAACCTTATTTCTTTCGGCTTTCAGACCCTCGATCTCCGCCATCAGCTTCTTTTTCTTTGCGTCTTTGGCGATCACGTCGGTAAAATCTACCGTGCACCCTTTCTTTGCAAGGGCGGCTTGTACCTTTTCCGGATTTTCCGTTATCAGTTTCAAATCGAGCATAATAACCTCTCGTAAACGTACTCTCTATTTATTATTATACACTTGTTTTCTTTATTTGGCAAACGTTTTCGGAAACTTTTCGCCGTCTTTCCCTTCCGGATCCGAATTTTTGCCGACCGACGCCTCCGGACGGGCTCTCTTCGGCGGTTTATCGCCGTTTTTACAATAAGTCTTTGTTATCAAAAGCCCCGCTTACCCGGCTTATAAAAGATCCGGAATTGACAAATTCCATCAGATCATATCATTTTGAGATTCTTCCCGAGCCAACTTCTTCTGCGGGGTCAGAATGACAAAATGATATATTTTATATCGCATAACAAAAAAAGAAAATACGATGATCCCCGTCATTCCGAACCTACCGCCTGCCCGGCTTATGAAAGATCCGGGGTTGACGTTTCATGAAAAATACGATCGTGAGATTTTCCAAAAGTTTTTCCCTTTTCTTTAACCAAAAATGATTTGGAGACTTATGTTTTGTCAAACAGTCGGGAAAATTTTATTGTTCGTTTTTCATCATTTTTAAAACACATAGTGAACTGTTCTGCTTATATTATCATAAATTTAAAATATAATGACATTTAGATTTTTATAACTACTTTATATTTGACTTTAAATAAACAATGATAGTGTAAAATATTTTGTGTAAACACTCTCTGAAAAAAAGACAAGAGAGTTAAAACCTTGTATAATGTTAAATAACCAAAAAAACAACAAACACAAGGAATAACTCTCTTATGTC
>CABUWK010000035.1 GCA_902495325.1 uncultured Acidiphilium sp. | reverse complement strand
TACGCCTGCGGACGAAAACGCCGCGGCAACCTGGTCGGAGCAGTTTGTTTCCGGCGCCATGAAACTCGGGCAGAAGGGGTATGACGGCGTTCAGTACTTCATTCCGAGAAGTTCGGACAGAATCGTGACCCATCTCAATATGAAATACGTGAAAGCCGCGCTCGAATGGGACGGCAGACCGGATAAAAGCGTGACCCTTGACACCGTGAAGAACGGCTGGACGTGGGATGAATTCGTGAAAGTGTGCGAAGCCATCCGCGCTTATTTCGATTCGCAGGGCTTGACGGCTTCGAACGGCAGATACGTTCTCGATCCTTCGTTCACGTGGTCGCCCGTCATGTTCTCTCTGTTTAAATCGAACGGCGCTTCTTTCTATGAGAACGGCAACTGGACTCTTGACAGCGACGAGACCCGCGCGACGATCGAAATGATCCGCATGCTTGTCGAAAAGAAGATCATCGCTCCCACGAACGGAGGCGGCGCGAACTATGAAAACGGAAGCGGCGCAATGCTTTTCCATTCTTCTTCCGCGATCAAAAAATATAAAGGATATATCGGCGAAGACTACGAAATCGTGACCTTCCCCGTGATCAACGGCGACAGCGGCGTTACGGGTTACGGCGTTCCCGGTTACGGAATTTATTCGGGTATCGACGAAAGCAAGAGAGACCTTGCCTGGCAGTTCCTTTCCTTCATGCTCAGCGCGGACGGACAGAACGCCCTTGCGAAAGCGGGCATGAACACTCCGTCCGTCAGAATCGATCTTCAGGATTACAACACGGCTGCCTGGGGCGAAGGATTCAGAGACATCAATCTTGCCGCCACCACTTACGAAACGGAAAGAAACTATTCCGAAGGTTTCTTCCTCAATTTCGAAGCGACTACGAAAACGGGACTTCTCGGCGCCTGCTCGAACCTCGTTGCCAATGCAATGAACTACGGTTCGGACGGTAAGCCCACGATTTCCGTTGCAAAGTGCATCGAAACCGCATTGAAAGATCTGAAAAAAGCGGCGATCGTAAAATAATTACCGGAGCATCGAATGAAATTCAAAGAAAAGGGAGCCCTTTCCCCGGACAGGAAAGGGACTCTCTCAAAAAAAATCAAAAACAGCGTTCCCGGGTGGATTTTCGTTTTGCCGCTTGTGATCGGAATGCTCGTATTCACGCTGTATCCCGTTCTGAAATCTTTGATTTACAGTTTTCATCGGTATAACGACGCTTCCGTTTACGAGTTTATCGGTTTCGGCAACTTCAAAACAATGTTCACCACGGATAAGGAAGAAGTGCTGAAAGTGTTTTCGAATACGTTTTTGTATGCGATCATCACGGTACCCCTCAACCTTTTTCTCTCTTACTTCCTGGCGGTTATCGTCAATCAGAAGATCAGGGGAGTGAACGTTTTCAGAGTATTGTATTATCTGCCCGTCGTGATTCCCGGCGTTATTTCCGGCGTCATCTTCTCGCAGATGTTCGATAATACCAATTTCGGGCTTTTCAACACCGTGCTGAAAGCTCTGGGCAGGGAAGAGCCGTTCCCCTTCTTCATGTCGGAGAAAACGGCGATGTTCTCGGCGGTTCTCATGAACTTCTGGACGATCGGCGCAAGCATGATCTTGTGGCTTTCCGCTTTAAAAAATATCCCGCAGGGACTTTACGAGGCGGCGAAGATCGACGGTGCCGGCGTTCTGACGAGAGTGTTCAAAATCACGATCCCCATGTCCACGCCGATGATTTTTTATAACCTGATCACCAGCATTATCGGCGCGTTGCAGACCAACGCCACGATGGTGTACGCGTCCAACGGGGGCAGAGGCGAAGGAGATTCCCTCTATTTCATCGCGGTCAAGATCTACACCGAGTTTGCTTCCGGATATTACGGTTACGCTTCCGCGGTTGCATGGGTCCTGTTCGTCGTGATAGCGATTTTAACGTTCATCACTTTCAAAACCAGCAAATGGGTTTATACGGGGGATGAATAATATGACAAACACGGTCGAAAGAAATTTTACCAAGAAAAAAACGGGCGCGGACATCGCGAAACTCGTCGTGTCACGCACGTTTATCTACCTCGGAATGGTGATCCTCGCTTTTATTCTCGTTATTCCTTATCTCTATATGGTGTTAAGGGCTTTCATGACGAGCGCGCAGGTTCAGCTGATACCGATCGAACTCATTCCGCACCCCTTTTCGTTCGAAGCCTTCGTTCAGCTTTTCACGGCGCAGAACTATTTTACCTATCTGTTGCAGACGCTTAAGATCGTAGGGTTCAACATCATCGCCATTCCGATCTCCGCGTCCTTTGTGGCTTACGGATTTTCGAAGTATAAGTTCATCGGCAAAAACGTAATCTTTGCGTGCATGCTCGGAACGATGATGCTTCCCGGAACGGTCACGCAGATCCCTCTTTACGTCATGTTCTCGAAGTTCGGCTGGCTCGATACCATTCTGCCGCTGACTCTTCCGAATCTGTTCGGCGGCGGTGCGATCTACATTTTCCTCATCCGTCAGTATATGACGGGCATTCCTTACGAACTCGAAGAGGCGGCGAAGATCGACGGAGCGAATCCTTTCGTCAGATATTTCAGAATCACGCTTCCGCTTTGCATTCCGGTGCTGATCTACATCATCATTGCCGTGTTCAACGCGGGGTGGAGCGATTTCTACGGACCCCTCATCTACATGAGCGCGGAAGGCAAAGAAACGCTCGCGTATGCGATTTTCAAAGATTCCATCTACACGTTCGTCACGCCGGATAAGGCAAACCTTAAGATGGCGGGCGGGGTGTTTATGTCTCTTTTCCCGACGATCCTTTTCGTCATATTCCAGAAACAGCTGATCGACGGCGTTGCCGTATCGGCACTCAAGGGGTAACGATGATTGATTTAAAGAAAACCGTATGTATCGGACTTGTCGCTCTGACTGTGTTTTCGGCGGGCGCCTGCGGCAAGCGGGAATCTTCGTACGACTCTTCGTCCGAAAGCGAAGAATCTTCGTACGACTCTTCGTCCGAAAGCGAAAGCACGCCTATCCAGGCGGTGGACGACGAGAGAAACTTAAGCGATTACGATTTCGCCCGCAATTCCGTCTCTTCGGTAGACGCTCTCGGAAGGGTCACCCTTGCGGGAGACGGCGAGGAATCGCGGGACGTCGGTCTGTTTTATTTCCTGTGGCTCGGGGCGCATGCTTCCGGCAGCAAGATCTACGACGTTTCCGATCTCGAAGAGAACGATCCGGACGCTCTCTGGGCTACGGACAGCGACGAAAGCCCCGTCGGAACCTATCATTTCTGGGGTGAGCCCTTATACGGGTATTACCATTCTGCCGATCCGTGGGTGATCACGAGACACGTGGAACTTTTCACGATGATCGGGATCGACTATCTGCTCTTCGATGTGACGAACGCCGTCACTTACGATAACGTTTTAAAGGTTCTTTTCCCCATTCTCGACAAATATCAGAAACAGGGGTGGGACGTGCCGAAAGTCGGGTTTATGACCAATTCCGGTACCTATAAAGTCGTAAAGCGTCTTTATTCCGCATATTACGACAAGAATACTTCCGATTGTTATTATCCCGATCTCTGGTATTCTCCGAACGGAAAACCGCTGATTTTAAGCAACAACCTCTATTTCGACGAGGAGAAACCGGAGGATAAAGTTTATATCGACTTTTTCCAGATCCGCGATACCCAGTGGCCAAACGCCGTTTATCAGGACGAGGAGGCTTTCCCATGGATGAGCTGGACTTACCCGCAGATGAACCACAGCGGAACGATCAGCGTATCGGTGGCGCAGCACACGGCAAGCAAAATGAGCCTTACGGATGCGAACTGGGGAAGAAGTTTCAGCCAGAAGGAATTCATCAATCTGGAAGGACAGTCCGAAAAAGGGATCAATTTCCAGTTCCAGTGGGATACCGCGCTGAACGCCCCCAGAACGGGAAGCGACGCGGTAAACAACGTTTTCGTCACCGGCTGGAACGAGTGGATCGCCATTAAATTTGCCGATACCACAGGCGTGTATTTCGTTGATACGTTCAATCAGGAATATTCCCGAGATATCGAAATGATGAAGGGCGGTTACGGAGATAATTATTATCTGCAACTGTTCAAAAACATCCGCGCCTTCAAATACAGCGATCCCGTGAAATATAAGATTGCCGAAAGAACGATCGATCTCTCTTCCGACGGCGGCTGGGAAGGCGTGAGAAGCTATCCCGATTTCGTGGGCGACGCGCTGAACAGAAATTTCCGCAATTATCTCGGCAACGAAACGCTGACGGACGATACCGCGAGAAACGACATCGCATCCGTGAAAGTTGCGCACGACTCCGCGAAAATGTATTTCCGCGTGGAAACGGCGGCGGATATCACCCCGTACGAAAGCGGCGATACGAGCTGGATGAACGTGTGGATCGGAACGAAAAAGGACGGGATCGGTTACGATTACGTGATCAATCGCGAATACGGCAAACTTTGCAGGATCGAAAACGGAAAATACACCGTGGCGGGAGATTGCGAAATTTACGTAAACGGAAACGTGATGACGGTTGCCGTACCTTTATCGGCGATCGGGCAGACGGGAGAGATCCCCGCGATCCGCTTCAAGGTTTCCGATCACGTGGACGCTTCCGATACGATGAACTTCTATATCCAGGGGGACAGCGCGCCGATCGGCAGATTGTCCTATACCTACGGATATTTTGATTAAGGAGGATAACAGATGAAAAAGAAAAACAAAATTTTTGCGCTTGTCCTGGCAGTCGTTTTTGCGGCAACGCTGGCGTTCGGTTGCGGAAAGAACAACGGAACTTCCGGCGGCGGAGACAAAACGAGCGAAAGCGAGGAGGAATCCGTGAACAATACAATCGATAAAGGCGACAGCAAGAACCCCTCTTACGGCTTTGACGCCGACGGGGAACTTCAGGCGTCTTCGGCAACGAAACAGAGCACCGTCAACAAATTGCAGACGACCGACGATTACGGCAGATCCGTGGACTATATCGACGGCTATAAAACGGATAAACGCCGCTATGTGGGATTGTTCTATTTCACGTGGCTCGGTTGGCACGGCAGTCAGATGGACGGGGTTTACGACGTTTCGAAACTCATCGACGAAGATCCCGCGTCTCTCTGGAGCACGAGCGACAACTCCGCAAGCCCCATCGGAAAATATCATTTCTGGGGCGAGCCTCTTTACGGTTATTATAACAGCAAAGATCCGTGGGTCATCCGCAAACAGATCGAGCTGTTCACCCTTGCTGGGATCGATTTCATTGCGTTCGACTGTACGAACGGCTTCGATTATATCGACGTCGTGACCGAGATCCTGCCCATCATGCAGGAATATTACGACGCCGGCTGGAACGTTCCCAAATTCATGTTTTATCTGAACAGCAATTCGGGCGACGTGATCGAGCGGATTTACTCGGGCAGACCGACTTCTTCGGACAACGAGATCGAGAAGTACGGCATCTACAAAAACGGATATTATAAAGATCTGTGGTTCGCGCCGGACGGCAAGCCGAAGATCGTTGCCATTACGGAACCTTCGAGCACGTGCGGCGAAGGATCCGGAAACAACCACGTGACCAATCAGGAGATCCTCAATTTCTTCGATTTCTGGGAATCGGTATGGCCGAACAACACGCAGTGGGAGAACGGGCTTGCCTGGATGGACTGGAACAAACCGGAACAGAAAGTGCTCGGCGGAGAGAACGGAACGATCAACGTTTCGGTCGCGCAGCATAACCTTCTGCCTTTCTCGGACGCCCTTTTAAGCGAAGACCTCGGCAACCTGATGTACGGCAGAGGTTACACGGCGAAAAACGGAGCCGATCATTCGGACGACGCGATCGACAGCGCGCTCAACTTCGAAGAAGAGTGGGCGGTTGCCATCGATAAAGACGTGAGATACACCTTCGTTACCGGCTGGAACGAGTGGGTCGCGATCAAAAACGCGGGCGCGCTCGGCATGAACGGGCAGTATTTCAAAAACAAGAACCGCGTGTATTTCGTGGATACGGTAAACAGGGAATATTCCCGCGATATCGAAATGATGAAGGGCGGTTACGGCGATAACGTTTTCCTTTCGCTCATGCGGAACGCCCGCACCTATAAAGGAAAGGCGGGAACGCTTGCCGCTTCGGCGAAAAACACGATCAATATCGGAAAGGGACTTACGCAGTGGAACGGCGTGAACGACGTGTATTTCGATATGACGGATGAGATCAACCGTAAATTCAGAAACTTCTCGAACACGGAAACTTACGTGGACAACAGCCTCGTGAACGATATCGAAGAGATCCGCGTTACTCATGACGACGATAATCTCTATTTCCTCGTGAAATGTACCGACGATATCAAGGTTAATGTAGAGAAGGAAAACTGGATGAATCTTCTGATCGACGTGGAAGGACAACAGAACGACAGAGCTTTCTACGGCTACGATTATCTCGTGAACAGACAGTCTTCTTACACCGGCAAATGCAGCGTCGAAAAACTCAGCTACAAAAACGAGAAACTTTCCTACGCCATGAGCGGCGTCGCGCAGTTCAGCGTGAACGGGAAATACATGCAGTATAAAGTTTCGAAAAAAGCCCTCGGTATCACGGGCAGTTTCAAAATCAACTTCAAGATCGCCGATAACGTTACCGATCCCGCAGATATTTCTTCCTATTATATTACGGGCGAATCGGCACCGGTCGGCAGACTGAACTATACCTTTAAAGGATAAGCAGAAAGGAGGAATTATATGAAATTTAGAAAGTATCTCGTATGCGGTCTTGCGGTCGCGCTTTCCGTTTCGCTGTTCGCCGGGCTCGGCTCCGTGAAAGCGTCTGCGGCGGATCCCGCGGCATTCACGACGGCGCAAGCGGGCGTAACGGTGAAAACCACGTCCAAAGGGATTACGACGGCAACCGGAACGGCGGGCGAACTCATGGAGCTTACCTATTCCGAAACGGTCGATTTTGCGGAAGGCGCGTCTTTCCAGTACGTCATTCCCAAGATCACCGATACGGACGTCGACGCCGAAGCCCGCACTTCGGGCAAGAACTACATTCTTGCCACGGTAAAGAACGGCGACGGTTACGGGGTGGAATTCAAAGTTTACGCGTTGTATTCCAAAACGGCGACCACGCACCTGAACAAAATGCAGGTAGACGTGACCTATCTCGACCCGACGATCACCAAGACAAAAGGGGATTATTCTGTGGGAAGACAATATCTTGAAACGTTCACCACTTATCTGAACGTGGAAGACGCTTTCCACACGATCGACGTGCATAAGGAAAGCGGTATGTGGTTCTTTGCGTCCGACGGCATGAGCGCGCTTCCCGTAACTTCGATCAATAAAAATCTTACCCTCGGCGAATGCACCGTTTCGTTTGCCATGTATGCGGAAAGCGTTGCGCCTACGGTTAAAATCTATCCCGTTGAAACGGGCATTCTTAAAAGCTATGTGATCGACGGATTCATGCAGCTCGGCAGCGATATCGTTACCGAAAACGACGACGACACCGTAAAGATCAAAGTTGCCGATAAAATCGCGGCGGAAAATCCGGGCGCGGAGATCCGTTACAGAGAACAGCTGATCAGCACGGTCGGATACGACGTCCGTCAGCCGATCAATATCGAATACAGCTACGACGTAAGCAACGCTTCCGCCGTGTGGTATGCCCTCGGGCTCGGTCGTCCGGACGTTCTCGAATCGATCTCGAAAGTCAAGTACGACGTGAACGCCACCAACGCCGAAGTGAACAGCACTTACAGCGACAGCCTTGCCGCCAAAAACGACGGTATCATGATCCAGACGACAACCGGGCTCGCTCAGCCCACGTACGGTCCGCAGAACTCCCGTCTTGCGGCATATAAAACCAACTCCAAGTCGAAACCCTATGCCGGCAGAGAAGATATGGATATCGTAACGTTTATCGTCAAAGAAGACGGAACGGATATGTATATGAACGGTCAGTTGATTTTCGACAATCTCGTGACGAAACTCAGCGATTTTGCCGATAATAACTATATGGCTTATCCTTACTTCCATTTCTTCGAAGACAAGGCGAGTACCGAAAAGGGCAACACGATCGTTATCAAAGGGGTGAACGCCGCGCGCAGAACGGACGAAACCTCTCTCAAGGTGGTCGGAGACAGCAACAAAGATCTCGAAGTCGGGCTTACCGATAACGACAACGGTGACATTTCCCTCTGGCATTACGTCGACGGCACGCTCACCGCGGTGGATACCTCGTTGTATTCTTACGACAAGGAAAACAAAAAGCTCACCGTGAAATACGCTTATTTCAACGGAAAAGAATACGAAGTGTATAAGCTTTACGCGAAAAACGCAAGCGGCAGCGAAGAGATTTCCGTGAGATTCTCCGATCCCTCGCTTGTTACGATCCCCGCTTCCACCGATAAAGAAGTTTATACCTGGATCAAGGGCGGTACGGAAGACCTCGTCGTTACGGTAGACATTCACAACGGAACTTTCGTTTCCTTCTCGGGCGGCGGGATCTCTTCTTCGCAGTATGTTTACGCGCCGGGCGAAAACTCGACCGTGGGAACGATCACCATTGCGAAAGGGTATCTGAACGGCAAAAAAGCCAGCACTTACACGTATACGATCAAAACCACCAACGTGGAAGAAGAAACGTTTACCTGCACGTTCAAAATCGAAATCAGAAACGACGGAGACGAGGAACCTTCTTCCGACGGCGGCAACACTTCTGCGGGAACGACATCCGCAGGCGATAACGAAACTTCCGCAAACGGCGGCAAGAGGGGCTGCAAAGGCTCTCTCGGCGGAGCCGGACTGTTCGGACTTGCCGGACTTGCGGTGATCGGGATCGCGAAGAAAAAACAAGAAAAATAATATGAAATTTACGGGAAACCGTAAAAATATAATTACAGGGAGAAACTGTATGGAAAGCAAAACTTTCAAAAAGATTATCGTAACCGCCCTCAGCGCGGCAATGATAACAAGCGCCGGCGTTGCCGGTGCAGGGCTCGTCGATGCGTTTTCGGCAAATTCCGTTACGGCAAGCGCCGCGGAAGAAGTTACCGAACGCAAGGACGTTAAAGTAACCAAGGTCGATCAGGCGTACAGTACTGCCGCATGTTTCTATTTCGATCTCGAATCTTCGAGACAGGGCAACGGTACTAACGTGAACAACGAAGCGGCGGTCGGCGATTATATTTATTATAATCGCGAATCGTGCAAAAACGCAAAGTTTGACGTTCACATGAGAAGCAATATGTTCTGGTTCTATGCGAAAACGGGAACAACTCTTGCGGTAGGAGATACTATTACATTCGTAAAGGGTCTTCATTTCCCCGTCGTAACAAACGACGGTGTTGCCGTCAGTTCTTATCAGGATTACCTCGGTGAAACGGTCGTGTTCGAATACACCGAATCGGGTTGGGTAAACAAAACCGAGGCGGACAAAGAGAAAGAACAGAAAGTTACCGTCACGGGGCTCGGAAACGGCGTCGGAAACGGCGAAACCTTCAAGACCAACCAGGTAACGACGACCAACGTTCAGAACTATGTTAACGTTCAGAACTGGATCGAAGTGAAGGGCTATCTTCTTCTGAACGGCGAACCTTATAATAACGGCGGCATTCACATGATGAGCGGTAACTTCTATGTTTATCCCACCGCCGGATTTGCGATCGGCGATACCATCACCGTTCTCGAAGGTCTTCATATGCCTTCCAACCCGGAATCTCACTGGGCTGACAGCGCCGTTCCTTCTCCTTCGTATGCGGAACAGCAGTATTCCGGCTATATCTCCGAGACCTATACCATCGAATATACCGATGCGGGTTGGGTGAAACAGGCGGAAGTAGGCGAACCGAACACGCTGAAAGACATCACCGCCGTGACCGAAAACGAAGCCGGCGCGACCATGCCCGCGACGTATTCCTTCACGATGAATTTCGACCTCAGAGTGAGCAAAACGGAACTGACCGAGCTTGAGGGCAACGATAACTATGCGCAGAATATCTATATCGACGGAAAGAGCGTGAAGGAATGGAACGAAACCGTTTCTGCCGAAGATAACGACGGCGAAACCATTCCCGCCGTGTCGATCTCCGCTTACGGAACTGGCATCACGCTTACGATCGTAAAATCGACCGGTATCGTGAAGGCGGACACGAATTTCTCCGTGAAGGTCGCAAAAGAATTCGTTTGCTCTTCCGGCAACACCATCGAAGAAGACATCACGAGATATTATATCAACGGGCTTGAATACTGGACGAATATTCTTCCTTACGAAATTCAGAAGACCCATGCGTTGACCCTTAAAAACGTGGGCGCGTTCGAAGTCATCGATAACGGCGTAAACGGCGTGGTATACTTCAATTTCAATGAAGAAATCGCTTCGAAGCAGCTCCTTGCCTACAACTTCCATCCTGCTTATATGAAGACGCTTCCCGCGGCATATCCCATTGATCTTGCGGATGAATTTGCGGCAAGCGGAGCGACCATTAACTTCATTAACAACGTGATCATCAACGGCAAGAGCATTGCGGAATACTGGAAAGATCTTTCCGGTGCGGAGGCGAAGTCCAGCCGTTTCGAATGCCATATCATGGCTACTTCCACCGGCGTTAACCGTATCAGAGTCGGCACGAACGTTTCCAACGGGTTTGACGGCAGCTCCGAAATCACGGTAACCCTGAAAAAAGGTCTCGTGTTCTACGGCGGCGCATATCTCGATCACGATATCACTCTGACTTACACTCCCGCAAACGGAGACGTTCCCGCTTCCACGACTTACACCTCTGCGGCGGAAACGATCGGGCTTGCTTCCGACAAAGCGGAACTTATCGTCGGCGAAACCGCTCAGCTTACGGCTACGGTCGCTCCTGCGGATTACACGGGCGAACTCGTTTACGCTTCTTCCGACGCAACCGTTGCTTCCGTTTCCGCGGAAGGCGTTGTTACCGCTCTGAAAGCGGGCATCGCGAAGATTACGGCTAAGGTCGGCAATGTTGTTTCCGAAGAAGTTTCGTTCAACGTTAAGAATCCCGCCGCTACAGCGATCGACCTTTCGGCGGATAAAACCGAACTGAAAGTTTCGGAAACCGCGACTCTTACCGCAACGGTCACTCCTGACGTTTACGATGGGACCCTTGCTTACGAAGTTTCCGACAGCACGATCGTTTCCGTCTCCGCGGAAGGGGTTGTTACCGCACTGAAAGCGGGCACCGTAAAGATTACGGCAAAGATCGGGGAACTTGTTTCCGAAGAGGTCACGATCACCGTAACCGAAAAAGAAGAGGTCAGTACGCCGGACGAGTCCGTAAGCACGGGTGACTCCGCAAGCGCAGCCGAATCGAACGGCACGACGGAATCGATAAAGACCGAGTCGACCGGAAAGAGCGGTTGCACGGGCGCGGCAGGCGCAGGTCTGTTCGGCGTTCTCGGCATCGGCGCGGCGATCGTTGCGCTTAAGAAAAAGAAAGACTGAGTTTTTATAAAAGCTGAAAAAGGCATCGCGATACTTTTGTCGTATCGCGGTGCCTTTCGTTATGGCAGATTATTAAATGTTTACCGGTTGTATGATCGCGTTTTCGTCGGGGATCTCGGAAAATCCGTTGGAATAGGTGAATTTATAGCCCTGTTCCGTTTTTTCGGCAAGGATATACGTTTTTTTACCGTTTTGTTCTCTGCGGATATCATATTTATTTGCGGAACGCTTCACGATTTTATATTCTGCGCCGTCAAATTTTCCGCCCGTTTCGAGTTTGAAACAGATTTCGGTCTGTCCGTTTTCTTCTTCGAACTCGATTTTGCTCTTCTGAACTTCTTTGCCGTTTTCGTAGATCTCGCACTTGTATTCCGTTTCGCTTTCGTCGTTTTCGGTTTCCGTTTCGTAAGAAAATTTCACGTATGTGGTATCGCTTTTCTTTACGATCAGTTCGAGTTCGTATTCCGTTTCGTCGGCGGAAGTTTCTTCCTTTCTCATGCCCGTTGCCGAGTACTCGTATTCGTCCGATACGAGCACGCCCTCGAGCTTGGCTTCCGTTTCTTCTTCCGTTTCTTCTTCCGGTTCTTCTTCCGGTTCTTCTTCGTCGTGATCGGTCTCCGTTTTCAGATCAGTCTCGTTATAATACATCACGGCGTTTTTTCCGCCGAAGGAGATCGTCATCTTGTATTCGTAAAGGGCATATTTCTCGTCCGTACCGTCATTTTTGTCTGTTTTTGCGGAGAGGTCGCTCCCTACGATCGAATCGAACATAACAAGGGTGTTGTTGATCTCTTTAACGTCTTCGTCCGTGAATTCCGAAGGGCGGGCAGAGGGTGTTTCGACGGAAAGAGTGTCGATTGCCGCCGCAGTGTGATTCATAACGGCTGCGCCTTTGAGGAAGCTGACGCCTGCCGCAGCTTGTTTTATAGTATCTGCGCCGTCGAGGAAACTGACGCCGGACGCCGCCGAGAGAGCAAAGAAATTTTCGCTTGAATGAAAGGTCGCCGACGGAGTTTCTTTCTTGCCTGACTTGTTGCCGCTGTTTGCACAGGAAACGTTTACCGTGGTCAGTGCGGTTGCAAGGGTGAGTGTCGCGATTGCGGCGAGAATGTTTTTTTTCATGGTGGGGTTCCTCCTTTGTTGCGGTTTTCCGCTTTGTTTTTCTCGTTGAACTTCCGTTCTCGTAAATAATACGATCGGGAAAGGGGGAAATTCTCACTTTTCGGAAAAATTAATTTTTTTTCGGAGAAAACTGCCTTTCAGTCCTTTTCCCAGAGACAGTCTTTGAGCAGATCCGCGAGTTTTTCCGTAAGCTCTGTGTAGTCGTCGCCGTTTTTTTCGATTTCTTCGATCCCTTCCGCAATGTCACTGCAAGCGTCGTCGAGTTCCTCGAGAAAATCTTCGAGATCGTCGTAAGAAATCTCTCCGTTTTCGTCGAAATCGTGCTCAAACCGATATTTCCGAAGAAAGGAGACAAGCAACTCTCTGTCCTCGGCGGACAAATCTACGAAAGTTTCGCTTTCCCGGTATTTTTTAAGGGTACGCAGAAGGGTTTTGCAGTCGGTAAGTTTTTCGTTTGCCACGCGCAGAACCTTGTTTCTGAAATTTTCGAGCAATTGTTTTTCGTCTTCGTTGACGGTATGATTCTTATAATAATCTTCGATCTTATCCAGTTCGTCGTCAGACAAAAACAGGGTAGTCACGTCGGAGCCGATCAGGTTTTCAATGTTTTTTCCGATTTTATATTGGATATCGTCTTTGATCTGTCTTGTTTCGTGATCGAAAGCGGAAATGCGGATCACGCTTCCTTCCGAGATCAGTCCTTTGTTTTTCAGTTCCGTCAGCACCGATCCGGTCGCTTCGTCCACGTTTTTTCCTACGTAATTCCGGAAGTGCAGAAATACGACCCCGTCTTCGTTCAGACCTTTCTGTTGCGTGATAATGCCGTTTTCTCCGACCGTAAAAGAAATGTTCGGGTTTATGTCGATCACAACGTCGTATGCGGCAAAGGCGGGCACGGGGGAAGACGGACGCAGGAACACGGCAAACAGAGGGATCGCGATCGCCGCAAGGCAAGCCGTTGCGAGAAGGGAAAACGCAAGCGGGCGGCGTAACTGCCGTTTTTTCGTTTCCCGCGGAACCGAGATCCTGTCCCAGTCGATCTGCATAGAGATCGCTTCGCCGAGATCGGGCGCGGCATTCTTGATTTCTTCGTTCAGTTTTTTGCGTGCGTTCATCGATAGATCTCCGTTGCGAATTTCTTGATTTTCTTTAAAATTTCGTTGTACCTGCGATTGACGGTGGAAACGGGTTTTCCGAGCGCTTTTGCCACATCCACCCGCGTATAGCCGAAGAGAACGGTGTTTTCGAGGATATAAAAATCTTCTTCCGTCAACCGTTTCCGGCAAAGATCGAGAAGGGGTGTATCGAACGAATTTTCGTCCGTTTTGGCGGGCATATCTTCGGAAAGAGGGGCTTTATCGAGCTTTGCGTCTTTTTTTATGCTGTCTAATGCCTTGTTCTTCGCTATCGTGCAAAGGTAGGGTAAAGGATCGCCCCGCACCGCATCAAGATGATCGAGAAAAGCAATGTAGGTGTCCTGGAGGACGTCTTCCGCATGATGGCGCGACTTTACGTATCGCAAAACGGAGTACCATACCGCCCCTTTCGTCAGCCGGTAAAATTCTTCGAAATATTCTTTTTTACCTGCTTTCAATCCGGAAAGGAGGTGCTTCAATCTCAGTTTGTTCATCGTTTGCCGTCTTTTGCGTTTCTTCTTTCATATATCATACGATCGGGAAGGGGGAAAATTCTCACGATCCTTTAAAAACTATATTATAAATTTCAAAAAAAGTCAACTGTTTATTCACGGGCAAGTCCGACGGCGGATTTTCAGGCTAAGACAAGGCACGCGAACGGGTTAATACTTGGGCAGTATAAGCCGTAACGCGTAACGAAGTATTAGTTTAAAATACGCCGATAGATCATGGTTCGTTTTATTCTTGTCCGGCATAGCCGGGAATAAACGAAATTCATCAAGCCTTTAAGCCGCTTTTCGCACGTTGCGGCAATTCTTTGCTTGAAGAACAGGAAAGTACGCTTGGGCAGCAGTTAAGATTTTTGCATTTTTTTGATAGGATTTCATGTTGACAATTATGTGATTATATGTTAAAATAATCATTGTGTGATTTAGCTTAACAGGAGGAAATAGTGATCAAAAATTTATTAAAAAATATTTTTTGCTTTGTCTTAGCATGTTTTTTGTTTCAATCTTCTTTCGGGTGTAGGCGGTCTTTTGTTAACGACGAGGAATTATACAGAGATACAATAAAAAAAACCGTAGAAATTCGATGTTTTGATACTGTGGAAAAAATGGGATTTGCCACAGGATGTGTTATTTCTGAAAATGGATTGATATTGACAAATAAACATGTTGTTATGACAGATGAAGACCATTACTTTCAGAATATAGAGGTAAGATTTTTTGATTGTGACGATTTTATTGTGGCAGATGTTATGCGGGTTTCGGAATCTGAAGACTTGGCATTGATCAGAATTGATCGGAAAACCGAAGAGGCATTTCTTGTCGGTAATCATGTTAACGGAGGAGAAGAGGTTTACACAATAGGAAATCCAAATGGCTTTGGGCTTTCCTTTCTGAAAGGGACGGTATCGGCGCCGGAAAGGTGTGTTGTTTATAAAGGGCAAGAAATAAAAACAACACAAGTTTCTATCGTGATCAATGAAGGTAATAGTGGGGGTCCGTTGTTTAATGCAAACGGGGAACTGATTGGTCTTATCACTTTCAGACTTCGGAACACTTCCAAAGAAATTATCCAAGGTGTTTCCTTTGCTTTGCACTTTACCAGTATTCAGCAATTTTTAAGACAATAAAATGTGATTTATCACAAAAGGATGTAATAAATGAAAAACAGCACCGTAATCAGGAAAATTATTTCAGCTCTTTTAGTTGTAGTATTAATGCTTGGCTTTTACTTGTCTTCAATAGACAAAAAGTTTTCAGACGAGCTACAATTAAAAGAAAACATTCGAACCATCAAAACCGATACTCTCTATAATACTTCCGTTGAAGACGAAATGGAAGAATTTATGAGCCGGTTTGATGAGTATGAATGTTTTGTCGATGAAGCATCCGGACAAGTTACCGTTCAGATATCCAAAAATTTCGATAATTATCTCGATGAAACCTATGAAATTAATATCGGGTTTTCTGACGAAAGAGAAGACACGGTGTTTGATATAAAAGTATTGTCAAATCGTAGCGGAGAAGATTTTGGCGGCAGTATTTCCGAAGAGACGTCTTATACAATCTATCCGTATTACGATGAAGATG
This sequence comes from uncultured Acidiphilium sp., assembly GCA_902495325.1. GTDB lineage: Bacteria > Bacillota > Clostridia > Christensenellales > Borkfalkiaceae > UBA10281. Next base: position 8,743 of record CABUWK010000035.1, on the reverse strand, counting down.
AAGAGGAGTTCTGTTTTATCTTTGAAGACAATATATTTTATGTCTACGAACTTTTAGAAGATGAATTGTTAGAGAACTGTATTGCCCTTGTTGACGACGTTGCGGTTGCTATCGCTTTATTGAGTGTGGCAACGGTTATCGTTTGTTATCCATATATAGAGCGGATTGTCAACACTGTTGTTACAACTGTTGTGGAAAGCGTAAAGTCTTTTTTCAGATGGGTAAAAGGCTATTTTACGACCAGAACTATCGTTAAAACCTCGGTTACAACTATTGTTTATTACCGAACTCAAATTTTCGGACGCGCGTTTGAATTGGAAAAAGTTGAGTCGGAAAATCGCTTTAACGGTAGTGATGATACAGAGTATCATATCGCCGTTATTTTAGGACCAACGGTTTATATTTCCCGTGAAACGATCTCGGAAGCGGAAGCGGTTGCAATTCTTTCTCCTTCTCCTTCTGCTATGGAAATTATGATTGAAAATATATCAACTCAGTTAAACACTTATACTTTTAAGGAAGAGGACGCTAAATCGATTGCTTCGCAAGCTATCGGGGGAAAAGAGCCGATTCCCCATGGTTATCACAATCAGGGGAAAATCAAACATGGAATCTATTTTAAACATTATCACCCTGTAAAGCACGGAGCGCATAGCTTTTACGGCTATCCGCAAATAACATAAAAGACATGTGAGAAAGATATGGACAGGGAAGAAGAATTATATTATCGGTATTTCAGAAGTGTGTTTAAGGATAATCAAGAGGCTATTCGCGAGTATAATAAAACACTTATCAATTTTCCTTCAGGTAGAACCGTGGCGGAAGAAGAGGATCTGATCATAAACAAATTCGGCGGAAAAAAACTGGATCTCGACTACTTTTACGGACATCTTGACGATTTTATTTTCGAATGCGGAGATCGGGATTTTTTGAAAAGTTCTTCTATATGCGAAATTATTGAAACTGCCACCGAGGAAATTATACCTGAGGAGTATTTCTACGGGCTGTATCTCATTGAGTTGGAAAAAGACGAACGATATACAAAGCCCTACGAAAACCAATTGCTTGTTTATATCGCTTCTTGTGACAAAGTCAACGTGTATATAGCGAGTTTTTTATCGAATCATACACTTCGCACGAATGAATACGAGGAAAAATTTTCTTCCGCATTGCGTTACTGTGTGAACGGTGTTATCAGTTATGAAAACGAGATACCGGAAGAGCTGTTATTTCGGGTTAAACTCCGGATCATAAAAGATCGTCAAAAAAAAGTTCTTGCTTATGACAAAAAATTGATCGAAACAAAAGGAAATAATGCTTTACCCGGCAGAACGATCAAAGAGGAAGAAGATATTATTTTCAATAAATTCGGCGGAAAAAAGCTGGATGCCGATTATTCCTATGAAAATCTGAAAGATTTCTTTTTTGTCGGCGGTACATGCAAATATTTAAAGTTTTTCTCTATACCCGAAATAATCGCTCTCGTTACCGGAGAAATTATACCTGAAGAGTATTTTTACGGTCTTTATCTGCTTCCGGTCGAGAAAGATGAAAGGTATCCTTTTTCGTGTCAGAAACAGATGATCGTTTATATTGCTTCGAGAGACGGGGAAAATGTTTATCTGGCTTCCTTTTTAAACAATCGTCGTTTCCGTTTCCGTGAATTTGAAAAAATGCTATCATCGCAATTGTATTACGCCGAAGACGGAATTGTTGTTTTCGAAGACGAGCTGCCATAAAACAGCTTCTACGGCTATCCGCAAATAAGGTAAAAGGCATATGGAGCTGAAAATATGAACAGAGAAAGAATGCTGTTTTCCAGAAATACACGGCGTTTTTTTAAGGAAGATCAGGAAATTGTTCGCGAGTATAATAAAACACTTATTAATTTTCCTTCAGGCAGAACCGTGGTGGAAGAAGAGGATCTGATCATAAACAAATTCGGCGGAAAAAAATTGGATCTCGACTATTTTTACGAACATCTTGACGATTTTGTTTTTGGCTGCGGCGGATTCGATTATTTAAAGGGCTTTTCTATCTGTGATATTATAGCCCTTGTTACCGAAGAGGTGATCCCCGAGGAGTATTTTTTCGGGTTGTATCTTATTGAGCCGGAAAAAGACGAACGATATACAAAGCCCTACGAAAACCAATTGCTCGTTTATATCTCTTCTTGTGACAAAGTCAACGTGTATATAGCGAGTTTTTTATCGAATCATACACTTCGCACGAATGAATACGAGGAAAAATTCTCTTCCGCATTGTGTTACTTTGCGGACGGAATTTTTGTTTACCCGAGCGAGATTCCTCCGGAAGTGTTATATCGTGAAAAAACCCGCATAATCTCCGACCTTCAGAAGAGAGTTCTCGATTATGATAAAAAATTAATCGAAGCAAAAGGGAATATCGCTTCATCCGGCAGAACGATCAAAGAGGAAGAAGATATTATTTTCAATAAATTCGGCGGAAAAAAGATAGAGCCCGAGTATTTTTACGAACATATAAACGAACTGATTGTTTGTGTGACGGATCCCGAATATTACAAAACGATTTCTGTCGGTAAAATTATTGCCGACGTATCGGAAGAAATTATTCCGGACGAATATTTTTACGGGCTATACCTGCTCACTTTGGATAAAGATGAAAGATTTCCTTTCAAATTTCAGAACAAACTGGTTGTTTATATCGCATCGAGAGACGGCGTGAACGTTTATATTTCGGCTTTCGTGACCAATCGCCCCTGCCGTTCCCGTGAATTTGAAAAAATGTTATCATCGCAATTGTATTACGCCGAAGACGGAATTGTTGTTTTCGAAGACGAGCTGCCATAATTCCGGTTTGCGAAAGCGGGTAATTAAGAATAACGAATACTAAGCCTATAAGTCGATTAATGTAGAATTTAATTAAAAAAACGGTCGCGGCAGTTCTTGCCGCGACCATTTTTTTGATCGTGTTTCGGATTATCTTACGCCGAAGAGAAGTTCGCCGTAAGAGGGGTAAGGCCAGTATTTAGCCGAGGTGATACGCTCTGCGGCGTCCACGTCGGTACGCAGGGTCTGCATTGCCACGAATACTTTGAAGCGGAAGTATTCCGCTTTTTTCAAAGAATCGGAAATTTCGGAATTGACGAGAAGTTCTTCGAGATTTTCCACCTTTTCGTAAACGGATCTTTCGAGAACCGCAAGTGCGGAAATTCTCTCCTCTTCGAATCCGCCTTTGAAATCGGGCAGGAGTTTTGCGCGTTTTTCCGCAGATTCCGAAAGGTCGCGGATGTAAGCGGAAATCGCGGGGAGAATGTCCTTGTTCACCATGTCGATCATCGTGAGAGCCTCGATGTTGATCGTCTTGATGTAGTTTTCAAGCATGATCTCGTATCTCGCGCGGATCTCCGTTTCGGAAAGAACGCCGTGTTTCGTGAAGAGTTCCACATTCTTCTCTTTCAGGAAATAGGGGATACATTCGGGAGTGGATTTCAGATTGAGAAGTCCTCTCTTTTCCGCTTCTTTCAGCCATTCGTCGTTATAGCCGTTGCCGTTGAAAATGATACGCTTGTGCTCGGTGACCGTCTTTTTGATGAGATCGTGCAGGGCGCCGGTGAAATCGGTTGCGTTTTCGAGCTCGTCGGCAAACTGTTTCAGTTCTTCCGCCACGGCGGTGTTCAGAATGATGTTCGCTTCCGATATAGACGCGGACGAACCGACCATACGGAATTCGAATTTGTTCCCCGTGAAAGCAAAGGGAGAAGTTCTGTTTCTGTCCGTCGAATCTTTCGGGAATTTCGGAATGACGTGCACGCCGATCTTCATCTGCGTTTTTTCCTTTCCCTCGTAAGCCGATTCCTTTTCGATCGCGGTGAGGATCTCCGTCAGTTCGTCGCCGAGGAACATGGAAACGACTGCCGGCGGAGCTTCGTTTGCGCCGAGTCTGTGGTCGTTGCCCGCGCTTGCGGCGGAGATACGGAGAAGATCCTGGTACTCGTCCACCGCTTTGATGACGGCGGTGAGGAAGAGAAGAAACTGCGCGTTGTCAAACGGCGTTTCGCCCGGTTCGAGAAGGTTTACGCCCGTATCGGTGCTGATCGACCAGTTGTTATGCTTGCCGCTGCCGTTCACGCCGGCAAACGGTTTTTCGTGCAGAAGGCATACCATGCCGTGCTTTTTCGCTACTTTCTGCATGATCTCCATCGTGAGCTGGTTATGGTCGGTTGCAATGTTGGTCGTGGTGAAAATGGGGGCAAGTTCGTGCTGAGCGGGCGCGACCTCGTTGTGTTCCGTTTTTGCAAGAACGCCGAGTTTCCACAGCTCTTCGTTCAGCTCTTTCATGAATTCCTGCACGCGGGGTTTGATCGCGCCGAAGTAATGGTCTTCGAGTTCCTGACCCTTCGGAGCTTTCGCGCCGAAAAGGGTTCTGCCCGTATAGATAAGGTCTTTGCGTTTATCGTAAAGTTCTTTCGGAATCAGGAAATATTCCTGCTCGGGTCCGACGGTTGTTTTTACCGCTTTCACGCCGTCGTTTCCGAAAAGCTTCAGCACGCGGAGCGCCTGTTTGTTGATTGCTTCCATCGAGCGGAGCAGAGGAGTTTTTTTATCGAGCGCTTCGCCGCCGTAAGAGCAGAACGCCGTGGGAATGCACAGAACGCCGTCCTTCAGAAAGGCGTAAGAAGTCGGATCCCAGGCGGTATATCCTCTTGCTTCGAACGTTGCGCGGAGACCGCCGGAAGGGAAGCTGGAAGCGTCGGGTTCGCCGCGGACGAGTTCTTTGCCGGAAAATTCCATGATGACGGAACCGTTTTTCTCGGGCGAAATAAAACTGTCATGCTTTTCCGCCGTTACGCCGGTCATCGGCTGGAACCAGTGGGTGTAGTGGGTGGCGCCGTGTTCCACAGCCCAGTCCTTCATCGCGTTTGCGATCACGTTTGCCGTTTCGAGATCGAGGCGTTTTCCGTTATCGATCGCAAGCCTTACGAGTTTGTAAGTGTCTTTGGGTAATCTCGCTTTCATCACCGAGTCGTTGAAAACAAGGCTTCCGAAAAGTTCCGTTGTTGCTTCCATTGCTTGATATCCTCCGTAAAAAATGAATTTCGTATAGAATAACCGTTTTCGGTTAATTGTTATTAAAACGCGGTAAAATGTTAAATTTCACAGATCCAGCCGTCGGGAGCGGGGCTGTCGCCCGTCTGAACGGCTTTCAAAAGGTTTGAAAGAGCTTGCAGTTTTCCATTTTCCGATACGGAATAGCGGAACGAGGTCCCCGCGGAAACGATTTCCCCCACGGGAGAGATCACCGCGGCGGTGCCGCAAAGCCCGGCTTCTTCGAAATCGCCCAGTTCGCTTAAAGCGATTTTCCTCTCTTCTGTTTCCATTTTAAGATCGTTCTTTGCAAGATACAAAAGAGAACGCCTTGTGACGGACGGCAGAATGGACGGGGAAAGGGGCGTTACGAGAGTGTTGCCTTTGACGAAAAGAATATTTGCGCCGCCCGTTTCTTCGATATAAGTCCGCGTTGCGGGGTCGGGATATAAGTTTTCGTCAAAACCCTTTGCGTGAGCGTCCGATATGGGGTAGAGGCTCATTGCGTAGTTCAAACCCGCTTTTATATGCCCCGTTCCGTGCGGGGCGGCGCGGTCGTAATCGGAAACGCGAAGGCGTATGCCTTCTTCTTTGTGAAAATAAGACGCGACCGGCGACGCAAAAAGCCTGAATTCGAACTCATTTGCCGGTTTTACCCCGAGAACGGGGCTTGTGCCGAAAATGATCGGTCTTAAATAAAGGGAACCGCCGCTCCCGTAAGGGGGAATGTATTCTTCGTTTGCCTTTACCACAAGTCTGACCGCTTCGGAAAAAATGCCGTCCGGAAGGGGCGGGATCATCATTCTTTCCGCAGAATCCTTCAGCCTGGCTTCGTTCAGATCGGGGCGGAAGCAGACGATTTTTCCCTCTTTCGTCCGATAGGCTTTCAGCCCTTCGAAAATCGATTGCGCGTAATGCAGAACGCAGGCGGATTCGTTTAAAACGACATTCGCGTTGTCCGTAAGTTCTCCTTTCTGCCAGCTGCCGTTTTCGTATTTCGCAACATAGCGGTAAGGGAGTTTTTCATAACCGAAACCTTTCGGTAAATCGTGTTGCATAGCAGTCTCCCCGAAGCCGGAAATTGTTTTTCCCGTCGAGGGGCATCTGCAAAAGAAAATAAAAAAAGAGACACCGAGCCACGGAAAATGTTTCCGAGACCTCGTTGCCTCATTTATGGGAGAATTATACGCCGAACGGAAAGAAATGTCAATCGTTTTTCAAGGGGTATGAAAAAATTTTTTGCGGATTTTTTTGCGGTTTTCCGAAGGGGGACGAAAACGGTTTTGTCTCTGCCTTATGATCCGGCGGCGAAGCTCATGTCCTGCCGGTTGCAAAAATCGGGCTTACGGCTTGACGTCTTTATAGATGTTTTTATATAAGTCCGGCGGAAAAGGTATAATTACAGCTTATACCTCATATTAAAAAATATTATAGGATAAAATTTTTAAAATTGCATTGACAAAGTTAAATATGTGTGTTATAATCTTGTCAGAATATGGAAAGGGGGTTCCGCCGATACAGAAGAAAAAAGATTAAATGATGTGTACTATGGCAAAAAATAATTATAAAATCATACAAGGGAGAAAATTATGAAATATTTAAAAAGAGTTTTTGCTGTTCTGCTTGCCGTTTTATGTATTCCTTTTGTGGGAAACACAACAACGGAAAACAAAAAAGTACATGCGGTAAACATACCGAGCGAAGAACCTGTTTTTTACTATTTTTGCGATTCAATGCCGATGGTGTTGGAAGAGGAATTTTCGCAACCGTCCGATAGAAGACCTGTTATTTACGATGTAAAACATGACGTTCCGGATGATTTGCTTTATCAGTATATCGATACATCATATCTGACCGGTTTTGCGGAAGGCAGTGTCGTGGTTCTTGATTTACAGCGTACATCGATTGATCCCTATCGCGTCGAAACGGTGTTTCGGTACTTGAAGAATCAAGGGTGTACCACAGTGTTGATCGCTAAAAACGAAATCATGCATTACTTTATTTCAAACGACAGCGATGCTGTCGATTATAGCTACGAAATAGAGTTTAACAGACTGGAACGTTTTATAGAATTGTGTGTTTTTCATTATGTGGAAAAAGTTAATCCAAAACATTCTTTTGAAAACGGGGCGTTTTTGACCGACCGGAGATTTTATGGAGATAACACGATCGATCACGAACATTTAAGTGCGATCATGGAGACCAGTCTGTTTTTCAGATATCTTGTCAATTCGTTACGCGTAGATCTGACAGATTGTTGGAACAGAAAAGATCATAAATCGATTATGGTTTATCAGAGATTTGATGAATACGTCAATCTGTTTTCTCAAAGTTCGGATGTCTATACCTTCGGGTCGTATGGGGACGTTAAAACGACCGGATATTTTGAAAGTGGATGCGCGTTTGTTTATACGAGTTTAGATCCCGATCAGTATCAGAATCTGATCAATATATGTGACGACTGCGAGCAAAACTTTCAGAATGAAGTGTTTCCTGTTTATACTCTGATCGTAGATCCTATGGAGGAAGATCCGGACGGGTTGCCGATTTATACTCTGGAAAAAGTTTGCCTGGAGTTGGAAATCGAATATAACGAACCGGAGCAAGTTGCCGAATTGATAAACGGTTTGGTTTAAGAAAAGCGGTTTAAATGAAAAAGAAGTTTTTAATGCTGTTATGTTTCGTTATTTTTGCACGCCGCGGTTTCCGCGGCGTGCAAAAATAACGAAAATAAAGAGATAATTCTGGCAAAGCCGCAGGGGTTTGCCTTGCGCGAAACAGTGCTTAGCTGGGAGCCTGTAGAATATGCGGGAAGATATGAACTTTATATCGAAAACAAAGCTTATAACAGAAACCGGTATAAGTGCGTTTGTTTAACCTCGCACGAACACCTTTTATTAGTAAAAAGCATAGTTTTATCCTCTAATTTCAATTAAAACGGGCATTTTTTGAGTTTCCTTGAACGTAGGTTCGAGGATTTTTTTATTCATACCCTTAAAGATATCGTTATCGACGAAGATTTTAGTCGTATAAATAAGAGAACCCCGAAGGCTTTCACCTTCAGGGCTCTCGTCTTTATCGTATTAAATGGCATAAAAGAATAATATTTATAGTTCTTTAATTAGCGGAATAACTCTACTTAAAATGATTTTTATTTACGCAAACTTTACAAAAACTAAACGTTTTATTGATTGTAAAGAATGTCAGAAAATGATAAAATTATACACGTTGAAAAATAGATTATGAAGGTTATTAGAGTGAAAGAAATTGCATTTAAGGCAAAAACATCAATAATTGCACAGATTTTGGGGGCAAGTCCTTTTGTTTTGTTTTCTTTTTTATCTATTAGCATAAAGCCAAAAGGTTGGATTTTTTATTTCTTGCTGTCAATTATTATCAGCATCGTTTTTGTATGGGGTTTTTGTTATGAACTAAAAAGGCCAAATTGTTTAATAAAAATGTCTGATAGTATTTTGTGGATATACTCTAATAAAATATGGAATGAATGTAATATGTTTGACATAATTTCAGTCAAATATAGAAAAACAAAAAGTGGGGTAATGTCAAGAATTTTGTGTAAACACCTTGTAAATTTTTTGGTGGTTTAGCTAAATAAATCAGTTAGTTGCGGTTGAGCAAGAGCAAAACCTTTATGTATGCGTTCTTCGCTTTCT
>CABUWK010000034.1 GCA_902495325.1 uncultured Acidiphilium sp. | reverse complement strand
TTTTTCAAAACCTTTTTCAACTTCCCGCTCTTGCCTTCTTCCTGCGGTTCGTTCGTGTGCTTTCTTTCGAGTGCTCGCATATATTACCACTTTCTTACCCCTTTTGTCAACTCTTTTTCTACACTTTTCGCAAATTATTTTTTCTTTTTTTGATTTTTCCTTTTTCAGCCCCTTTCATGACATAAAAAAACCGACTTTTGTCCGTTATTACAGGCAAAAATCGGTTTTCCGCACAGCCCCGCAAAAAAAAGCGGGGACACGTTCTCTCTTCTTTTCCGAAATCTTCTTTCCCGAAAAAAATCACTTCTCTTTATAAAAGAGGCGACAATGGCAGTAACCTTCGAAATCGGGATCGGCGATTTGCGAGCGGAACTCCTTGCACATACATTTGTTTTCCGGCAGTTTCCCAACGCGGCACGGGCAATACCCGCCTTTGGCGATCAGCCCGGCGCGGACCTGAGCCACAACTTCTTTATCTTCGTTCAGTCTTATTTTCATATTATATATGTGAGCATCCGGCAACTCTTTATTCCTCCCGCAAACCGGATAAAAACAAAATCGCGGCGACGACTTACGTCAGCGAATCCCAAAGCCCTTTGAATCCTTTTTCTTTATATATATTACGGTAGTAAGAGAGTTCGCTTCCGATCATATTGTCGATCAGGCGGATGCCGAGAAGCTCGACGGGCGCTTTATCGTCCGTAAGAATCAGATTTCCGCCTTCATATTTTCCGTTTTCCTTAAACTTTTTCAAAGCCTCGTTCATACACGAACGAAGGCGGGCGTCCTTTACGGAAGGAACGGAGTTCTCGAAAACGGACATCATATCCGGATTGTCCGACGCGAAAAGTTCGCGGTTATCTTCGATCCTGGCATAACAGACGTTCGAAAAAACGCTCGCGGCGGTATCGGCAAGATAATTGTTGATCGACCCCTCGTCGTCCGAATACATGTTCATATTGAGCACCATCACGCCGTCCTCTTTCAGATGGCTTCGGACGAGAGAAAAAAATTCCGAAGTGGACATCTGAAAAGGTATGGTGATATCCTGATAGGCATCCACCATGATCACGTCGTACTTTTTCTCCTTCCCCTTCCCCGAATACAGATAGGCTCTTCCGTCGTCCACCGTAACGTCGACAACGGAAGGGAGATCGAAATAGGTACGGGCGAGATCGGCTATTTTTTTATCGATCTCCACCCCTTCGATCGAAACGTTTCCGAAATATTCGAGACACTGCGAAGCATAAGTGCCCGTGGCGAGCCCGAGGATCAGTATTTCGAAATCTTCCTTTTCCGTTACGCCTGCCATTAAGGGAGCGGCGAGCGCATAATCGTAATAACCGCCCGTAAGCCCGCCGTTCTTCATTTTCATCGACTGAACGCCGAACAAAACGTTTGTGGAAAAATAGACGGCGGAATCGTCCTCGTATACTTTCAGATAGTTATAGATCGACTCCCCCTCGAAAGTCGTTTTCTCCCAGAAGGAAAAAGACGAGAAAAAGGAACCGACGCCGCACGCAACGAGCAAAATAACGGAAACGACCGTCTTTCTCCATTTTTTCCGGAACCCGATCAGGTAAATACCGCCGAGAGCGATAAGCAGGGCTGCAAAAATAACGAAGGTGAGCATCGTTCCGACAGCGGGGATCGTTACGAAAGTGGGAAGGAACGTTCCCAGAATGGAACCGATCGTATTGAGCGCATTGAGTTCGCCGACCGTTCTGCCGTTTTCGTTCAGCGCGCTGACGGAAAATTTCACCAATGCGGGAGAAACCGACCCGAGAAGCATGAGCGGGAAAACAAACAGCAACAGACAGGATAACAAAGACGCCCAGACGAGAAATCCCGATTTGACGAAAAGCGCGAGAAGAAGAGAAACGCCGGCGATCACATACCGTCCGAGCAAAGGGATCAGCGCGATCCACACGCCGGCAAGCAGGATACGTCCGTAGAGAAAATCGGGGTTCGGATTTTTATCCGCCATTCTTCCCCCCCAGACGTTTCCGAGCGCCATTGCGATCATGATCGTTCCGATAATGATCGTCCAAATGATCTGCGACGACGAAAAATAGGGCGCCAGCAATCTGCTCGCCCCGAGTTCCACCGCCATGACGGACATACCGGATACAAATTCCGTCGCATAAAGAAACCATTTCTTTTTATTCATATTCTCTCCGTTTCCGATTTGCTTTCGCTCCGGAACCCGGACAACGCGTATAAAGCAAACAGGTTCGTACAGACGTTTTCCGTCCTTTTTCCCCGACGTCAGTCGGACAAAAATTTATCGATCACTTCTTTTACCGCATCGCCGTCGCTCGTAAGTTCCGTAACGTAGTCTGCGTATTCTTTCAGATTTTTGTTTCCGTTTTTCATACACACGCCGACGCCTGCCCCCTCGATCATGGAAAGATCGTTGAATTCGTCTCCCATGCAGACGCACTCGTCCGGGGTAATTCCCCACATTTCGCAAAGGCGTTCCACGGCTTTTCCTTTATTCACGTTTTTGCGGGTGAAATCGAGCATAAAATCGCCGCAGCGGGCAATATCATACCGATCGCCGAATTCAACCTCCGCCTTCGGCTGGATCTTATCGAGTTTATCTTTATAATCGAGAAACATCAGTTTCGGCGTTCCCATTTTCCATTCCGAAACGTAAGCCGACACGGGAATCCCGAGCGCCGCCACGTCGTTTTTGCAGGCGCGGCAGTAAATATCGGTAATCGGAAGGATCTCGGGCGTCACCACCTGCTCGCCCACGTAGATCTGACAATTGATTTCGTGAAATTCCGCAAAGCGGGCGATCTCCGCCGTTTCCTCATAAGAAAGATGGTTGCAATACAACAGTTCTTTTGTTTCGGAATTGATGATTTCCGCCCCGTTATAAGCGGCTATAAGCGGTTTAACAGGGAATTTTGCCAGAACACGCAAAGCGGAACACGTCATTCTGCCCGTACATACGGCAAAGTGTTTTCCCCTTGCGAGAAGGTCTGTAATCGCCTTTGTGTTTTTTTCGGTTATCGTTTTGTCGGATTTGGCGAGGGTCCCGTCAAAGTCACAGATCAATGCTTTCATTTTTTACTCCGAAGTCTCGCCGCGACAAATAAAATAAGACAGAGTACGGAAGAAGACAGGAAGACCGACGAGAGAAGAATTTCCCCTTCCGTACCGATAAACAATATGAGAGAGTGTGCGGTAAAAAAGAGAGACGAAGCTCCCCGCACCCGTTTTTTTCCGTACAGGCGGACAATGACGGCGATGCAGGAAAGCACCGATAAAATCGCCGAAATCCAGACGCAAGCCGTACAGAAAATCAATCCGGAATGATCGGAATTTCCCGCAGACAGCGCGCTTTCCCTCAGGAGAAGGAGGAACTCGGCGAACAGCATACCGGACGCAAGCGCGGAAACGCACACGACCGCCTCGTTATCGCAAGGCGAATATCGTTTGCGCACGGCATACCGCAAAAAAGTAAACGCGAGCCCGACCGCCGCCCCGCCGAGAGGAATGATCGCAAGGACCGGCAGACGGAACACGACGAATGCGAGAACCGCGCCACCGATCCCGGCGGGAAGGGCAAACGCCGCGAGATGATCGGCAAAACACCCGCGTTTTGCGGAATACAGACAGGAAAACAACCCCGCCGCAAACACCGCGACGGATATCGAGGAAAGTACGGCGAATCGTTTTCCGAAAAGACTGCCCGGGAAAACAGATCCCGCCGCAAAGGACAGCGCGACGAACAGCACGGCGGCGACGAGCGCAAGGAAAAAGTTTCGTTTTGCCGCAAACATTTCCTCCGCGTAATAATACTTTTCGCCGTGACGGCTTTTTTCCAGTTTCTTCTTAAAATCGTCCGTCTCGGCACGACGCACGCCGGGCAACCCTTTTTTCGTATAGTCGTAAACTTCGATCTCGGGGAAAGAGAGATATTTTCCCGCATCCGTCACAACCCCCGCTTTTACCATACGGGAAATTCTGAGACGGTTTTTCTTCGAAGTCGTAGTGACGGCGGAAACGATTTTACATTTCCCGAAAATCCCGCCCGCTTCCGCATACGAAACGAGACGGGCTTTCCCGCCGAACGTCTCGTTCATCAGCGATTCGATTTTTTCCTTTTCGTCCTCTTTTTCCGTCGCCGCATAACAAAGAGAGAGAAGATCTGCGATCTCCCCTTTCGTTTTTTTGATTTCCTCTTTGCACTCCTCGACGGACTTTTCGAGCGCATCGATTTTTTTGTTGATCTGATAGATCAGAATATCGACTTCCGCCTTGACGGCGCGTCCGTTCTTTTTTCTGAGCGAGGCAACTTCCCCCTGAAGGGAAGAAATTTCCTCGTTGCGGTCTCTGATCATCGATTCGAGGAAAAGAATTCTCTTTCGTTTTTCTTTTGCCTGACCGAATTGCTCTTCCATACCTTCTCCCGGATATTGAATTTATTTCCTGTTTCAGCGGATCAGCTCGTTTACGTAATCGTAAATCATGTCGGCGGCTTTCGCCGTGCCGATCCTCGTATTGACGCAAAGGTCGTAATTGTCTATCTTACCCCAGTCGGTATCGGCGTATTTTTTATAATAAGCCGCCCTCGCTTTGTCGTTCTTGCGGATCATTTTTTCCGCTTCCGCGGGGGTAATGTTATACAGTTTCGAAATTCTCGCCTTTCTCTGTTCGAGCGGCGCGCAGATAAACACGCGGATCACGTTTTCATGGTCGCTCAAAACCTGTGCGGCGCAACGCCCGACAAACACGCACGACCCCTTTTTCGCAAGATTTTTGATCACCTGCGTCTGTCCGATATACACCCTGTCGTATAAAGGAAGCATTTCCCCGCCCAGGAATCCGGTATACCAGAACGCGTTGGACGTTTTGTCTTCCGAAGAATGAACGACGTCCTTATCGAATCCGGTCACAACAGCCGTCATTTCGGCGATCGATTTATCGTAACAGTTCACGCCGAGTTTCGCCGCGAGCCTGGAAGCCGTTTCCGCCCCGCCCGAGCCGAATTGTCTGCTGACGGTAACGTAAAATGTCTTTTTTTCTTCCATGTTTTCCTCCCCGGGACGAACGACCCGCCCCTTTCGATTCTTTCTGTTAATATTGTAACCCGAAAATCGATTTTTGTCAATAGAAACGCGGGATTTTTAACCAAACATTCTTATTCCGGAAGGGAACTTTCTTTTTTTCGCGCTTTTTCCCCGGAAATCCGGCAAATCGGAGAAAAGGGTCTAAAACGCTTGCGTTTTCCCGCAAAATGAGGTACGCTATCCGTGAGGTCACGATTTATGGATTTACAGAAACTGCTTTCGAAAACCCGCCGTGCATGCGACGAATACGGCATGATAAAAAGCGGGGATAAAATCGCGGTCGGCTTGTCCGGAGGAAAGGACAGCGCGACGCTGCTTTCTCTTCTTGCGGCAATGCGCCGTTTTTACCCCGAAAAATACGAGCTTTGCGCGATCACCGTGGATATGGGGCTCGGAACAGACGAAAAGGAAACGGACGAAATGAAACGTTTCTGCGAAAATCTTTCCGTTCCGTACACGATCGAAAAGACGCAGATCGGAGAGCTGATCTTTCACGTGCGCAAAGAGAATAATCCGTGCAGCCTGTGCGCGAACATGCGCCGCGGCGCGCTGAACAACGCGGCGGTAAAACTCTGTTGCAACAAAGTAGCCCTGGGGCACCATGCGGACGACCTTGCCGAAACCATGTTTCTCTCTCTTTTTTACGAAGGACGATTTTCCGTTTTCTCTCCCGTTACGAAGCTCGAGAAAACGGGGCTGACGGTGATCCGCCCGATGATCATGCTGCGGGAAAAGGAAATCGCCGGGTATGCGAAAAACAACCCCGTGATCCGGAACCCCTGCCCGGCGGACAAGCACACCCGCCGGCAGTATATAAAAGATCTTCTGCGGACGATCGGAAAAGACGTACCGGGAGCAAAAGAAAACGTGATCAACGCGATCCTGCACCCGGAAAGGAATAACCTTTTCGACGACGCCGGAAAATAAGCGGCAGCGGATTCATTTTCTCCGCGCCGGAACACCACCTGCACAACAATATAAAAAATGCGCCGATAATCGACCTATCGGCGCATTTTTATTTTATTCGGATCTCTCGTCGGCGGCGGGATGTTCCGACAGACGGCAGAAAGACGTTTTCATAAGAACGAAATTATGAGACCTTCTGCATTTCAAGAGAAGCCCGCTTCTCTCGATAAAAAACTGATCGACGGCTTCCCATATGAACACCCAGGCAAAAATATCGATACACTCCACCCAGATGCTTTTCAGCCCCGCGTTGCTCAGAACGATCATGGCGGCAAGCGAGACAATGCCGATCAGCGTAAACCAGAACGCCACCATCGATTTCCGCGCGGCGTCCCGCAGAGTTTCGGCTTCTTTCAGCATATAATAATTCCGGATGGCGGTTTTATACACTTTCTCTTCCGATTCGTCGATACAATCGCCCGAGATCGTCAGTTTCAGTTTCTGATTCGGGTGATAAGCCTTCGCCGCGTTATCGAGATATTCCGCCACCTCGGACGAGATGACCGGTTCTCCCGGCGGACAATAAGGGGATAAAAAGTTGCTGTCGTCCGTGACGGCAAGCGTGATCTCCGCCTCCTGAGCCCAAAGTTCTTTTTTCTTTTTACGGTTCATAAAATACTCCTTTCCCGTTGTTACCTGTCGGCGGCTTTGCACATGCGCACACGTGCACGCGCGACCATAAAATAAAATTTCCGACACACTGTTTCCGAAAATTAAAATCCTGTCTCTCCCGCGGGAAATTTTCCGCAGGGAAAAACTTTTCCGTCACACGAGCCCGGGCGCGAAGCAACGGCGTTCGCGGAAACGTTTCAGCCAGTCTTTCGTATAGAGATAAAGCTCGTTTAATCCGATCGCCGAATATCCCCTGCAATATTTCACGTATTCGCACAAAATCCCTTCCACGAAAACATTGATATCCGTGGCGAGAAAAGATTTGTCGCGAATCGTTTTGTCCTGATGGCAAAGCTCCAGAAATTTATTCGCCGAAAGATCGGTCAGTTTTTTCGCCGCGAACAGAAAGTCGTTCGAACGGCACAGCTTTTTATAATTCTCCTCGTTTTCGCGGATATAATCAAAAAAGGAATCGACCGTCTTTTCGATATCCGTAAGTCCGCTCAGCTTGATGTCGTCGTAAAAACGGTTGATCAGTTCGTTTTCATAGTCTTCGGCAACGCCGTAAATGTCGTCGTAATGAGAATAAAACGTTCCGCGGCTGATCTCCGCGCGTTTGCAAAGCTCGCTCACGGAGATTTTACCGAGTTCCATTTTCTCCGAAAGCATCTCGGCGAACACCTTTTTGATCGCTTTTCTCGTCTTTCTGGACGAATTGTTCAGGTTCTGCGCTTTCATCTCTTTCCTTTTTAACAATTTAATTGACAGTGTTAATATTTTAACATTGAAAATATTTTTGTGCTTTCTTTTTCTTTCCAAAACTATTATAATATAAATCGTTAAAGATGTCAACAGTGTTTAAATCTTTTTTCGATTTTCGTTTCCCGCGCAACAAAATCACACCGGCGCGGAAGCGAAAAAGGAGGAACCAATGCACGTTATCGAAGTAAGCCATTTAACCAAAGACTACGGGTTCGGCAGAGGCGTTTTCGACGTCAACATTCACGTGGATCAAGGCGAAGTGCTCGGCTTTCTGGGTCCGAACGGCGCGGGAAAATCCACGACGATCCGTCACCTGATGGGGTTTTCAAAACCCGGGAAAGGCAACACGAAGATCTTCGGAAAGGAAACGTTCTCGCGCTATTACGAAATCCTCAGCCGCGTGGGGTACATTCCCGGCGAAGTCGCGCTGCCGGCGGGGCTCACGGGGTGGCAGTTCATCCGCATGATGCAGGATCTTCAGAAAGTAAAAAACGAAGCCCGGCTCAAAGAAATGCTCGAACTTTTCGAGCTTGACGACCTCTCCTTAAAGGGAGACGTCAAGCGGATGAGCCTCGGCGTGAAGAGAAAACTCGCCGTCGTTACGGCTTTCATGTCCGACCCCGAAGTTCTTATCCTCGACGAGCCGACGAGCGGTCTCGATCCCGTGATGCAGGAAACGTTTGTGGATCTGATCCACAAAGAAAAAGCCCGCGGCAAAACGATCCTTCTTTCCAGCCATATCTTCTCGGAGATCGACAACACCTGCGACCGCATCGCGATCATAAAGGACGGAAAGATCGTTTCGGAATTCGTTGCCGACGATTTAAAGCACGCCTCGCGCAAATATTACACGGTCGTGTTTAAAAACGAAGAAGAAAAGAAAAAGTTCCTTGCGGGAAAGGACGCGATCTCCTCGCTCGAACTCATCCGCGAACAGCCGGCGGAAATTTTTATCGCCGTGGACGACAAAGACCTGAACGCAACGATCGCGGCATTGTCTCCCCTCGACGTGGAATCGTTCGACAACCGCAAAGAATCGCTGGAAGATTACTTCATGAAGTTCTATAAAGAAGACAAAGATTTCGGAGGTGCCCTGAAATGAGCGTGATCGAACTGGAACAACTCACCAAAGACTACGGCGAGAAAAAAGGAATTTTCGACCTCGATCTTTCGATCGCCGAAGGAGAAATGGTCGGGTACGTCGGAACGAACGGAAGCGGCAAAACGACGACCATCCGCAACATTCTCGGTTTCCTGAAACCGACGAGCGGCAGCGTGAAAGTGAACGGGCTTTCTTCCTGGGAAAACGCGAGCGAGATCGCGAAACAGATCGGCTACGTTCCCGGCGAGATCGCCTTTCCCGATTTGAAAACGGGGATCGACTTTCTGAAATGCCAGGCGGAATTTCTGGGGCTTTCGGACATGAGTTACGCAAACACCCTGATCGAAAGACTGCAGCTCGACCCCCGCGCCAACCTGAAACGGATGAGCAAGGGCATGAAACAGAAAACGGCGCTCGTAGCCGCGCTGATGAACGATTCGCCCATTATCATACTGGACGAACCGACCACCGGGCTCGACCCGCTGATGAGACAGACTTTCCTCGACATTATCAAAGAAGAACATAAAAAAGGAAAAACGATCTTCATGAGCAGCCACGGGTTCGACGAACTGGAAGCCACCTGCGACCGCGTTGCCCTGATCTCGGACGGACACATCATCGATCAGGTGAACATGGACGATATCCGAAATCCGAAAGAGAAAGACTTCAAGATCGAATTTAAAAACGAAAAAGATTACCGCACCTTCCAGCTGGAAAGCGTGAACGTGATCAGGCTGCAGGAACAATACAATCAGGTAACGATCCGCATCCGCCGCGACAAGACGGGCGATCTTCTGAAAACGTTAAAACATTACGACGTTAAATTTATTTCCGAAATACCTTACACCCTCGAAAAACATTTCAAAAAGGTATTCGTCGAACAAAAGGAGGCACAGAAAAATGTTCAGTAAAGCACTCTTCAAACAGTCGTGCAAGGCAAACGGCACGATGTGGGCGATCATCACCGTCGCGCTCTGCTTCATGCTCGCATGCGTCATGCTGATCAGCGGCGGCGGCGCGATCGGCGACGTGAAAGATTCTATCCAGGATACGATCATCGTAAAAGAAATCGATTCTCAGCTCGACAAACGGGCGATCAATTATTACGCCAATGCGGCGGACGGGTTGAAAGTTTTCGACGAATCCTTTGCGGAAAACCTCGAAGACACCACCGATTATCTCACCTGGCTTCAGAAAATGGAGAAAAACCCTCTCGTTTACGCTCTGCTCGAGCCGAAAACGACAACCCCGAGCGGAAAAGCTCTCCGCGAATGGTATCACTCCAAACCCGTCCGTAAAGATTACGATTCGGACGAAGAATTTACCGCCGCGGAATACGAATGGAAAGCGAAAACCCCGACGGAAAAGAGCGCGGGCGAAGCCATTTACATGGCTGCCCTTGCCGACATGCAGGAGTTCTTCAACGAAAAAGCAGAAAAACTCGGTTATGCGGAAGATTCCGACGAAGCGCTCGAAATGCTCGGTTCCGCCCTGTATATCCTTAACCCGGACGGCAAGTTCAACGACTTCTACACCAAAAACAACGAAGCAATCCCCGAAACTTACGACGTGACCTCTTTCGTGACCCACTATCAGAACAAAACGCTCGACGAATACGTCGCGAGCACGGAAAGAAAGGAATACCGCGAAGACCGCGCCGAAACGAACGCTTCCATCTTCCTTGCCGGCAACATGACCGATAAGGATAACGTAACGAGACTTCTCGACGCCCTTGCTTCTTACGGCGTGACGGAAGAAAAATACGAATCGTTCGGCTATACTTACGATTCCTTAAAGCACAGAGCGTCCACGGCGGTCATCACCTACCGCAACCGTCTCGATTACGAACTCGGAAGACTAAATCGCTCCGATTACGATTCGGACAAAGCGTATAACGCCGCGGTGCAGGAAACCTCGGACAAACTTGCCGCGGATATTTCCAACAGTTTCCTCTCCTCTCTCCCGCAGACGGTTTCCGATGCGCTGGAAGAGATCGGTCAGATGGATCTTTACACCCTGATCGTCGGCTCCATCTTCTATAAACTCGCAGGGCTTCTTCTTCCCATCATTTACCTGATCATGGCGTCCAACAACCTGATCGCCGGACAGGTGGACAGCGGCTCGATGGCTTACGTGCTCTCCACTTCCACCAAGAGAAAAACGGTGGTCGTTACGCAGGCGATTTACCTGATCGGCTCTCTTCTCGCGATGTTCACGATGACCACGACCACCGGTTGCGTGTGCCTTGCGATCGTTCACGACAAAGTGGCTCTGACCTACGGAAAACTCCTTCTTCTGAACCTCGGCGCCTTCCTCGTTCTGTTCGCCCTCTCCGGGCTGTGCTTCTTCACTTCCTGCTATTTCGACAGAAGCAAACGCTCGATGGCGATCGGCGGCGGGCTGTCCATCTTCTCCCTCGTGGCGGCGATGCTCGGTCTGTTCGGAAGCCCCGTCATCCCCTCGGTCATCCGTCTCGACGCGTTGAATTTCTTCAACTACACGACGGTCATCACCTTCTTCGACGTCGTATCCGTCATGGACGGCACACTCGCCTTCCTGTGGAAATTCGCGATCCTTCTCGTTGCCGGCGCGATCGGTTACGTCGCGGGGGCGGGAAAATTCACGAAGAAAGATTTACCCCTTTAAAAACAACGGCAAAAATTCCGGAAAAACCGTGCGGAAACTCTCCCCGGTTTTCCGGAAAAAATTACTTTTTACGGAGAATGATTTATGTTTGAATTTCTGAAACTTTGCAACGAATACGAAAAAATGACCACGCTCGAACGGGGCGCCGTACTTGCCGCGAAATCGGCGAAGGTCCTCGCGAAACTGCACCTTCTCGACATCCCCGGCATCGACCCGGTGGAAACGCTCGTCAGCTTTATCATCGGCTCCGTCGTGGCGGACGGAAAGGTAAACGAGCAGGAATACATTCTGATGTATCCCGCCCTCGTGAAAGCCTTCGGCGACGATTTCGACTTCACGTCCGTCAAGGAATCCTTCAAAAAGGACGCCGAAGGAAAAAAGATGATCCGCGACTACACGAAAGACCTGATGACCGTTCTCGGCTACGTTGACGACGAGATCCGCGAAGACATCATCGTTTTATGCCTTTGCGTGGTTACGATCGACGGAAAAATCTCTCTCCGGGAGAGAAAATATATCCGCCGCCTGTGCCGCGCCTGACTTGCATAAGTCTGCCTGTAAAGCGATTAGGCTTAGCATTCGCTATCGCTAATTACCTTAAAGGCTTCTTTTCCGCCCTTTTCCCCGATTTCTCTATTGATGTACGATCAAGTACTATCGATTTCGAAATCGGGAAAAATCATCGGTTCCTTTTACAAAAAACGCCGCCGTTTCCCTTCCCCGGGGATGCGGCGGCGTTTTCTCTTGTTCTACCCCTCGCTTACCGTCATTTTCCATCGTTTTTCTTTTTTTCAAAATTCCCCGGACGAGCGAAGAAATTTCGTATAAAATTTCACTTTTCTTGCCGGAAACGACCGATGTGTTTGACTTATCCTTTCTGAAGAGGTATAATAGTTATTGTTTGTATTCTTGTTTATTATTTGTATTTGCAACTCGCTTTCCGTCCGGGCAGACCGCAACGGGGAAACAGCCGGCATAAACGGACGGATACGGGTTTTACGAAAGGGGTAGACCGAAATGAGCGAAAAGAAAAACATAAGAAAACTGATCGGAAAGCTAATGCTCGGTTTCTGTAACGTCTCGTTGATCCTGACGCTTGTTCTGTTTACCGTTTTTTACACCTGCAGCACGCAGAACACACAGGAGAAATTGACGAGAGACAGTTTCTGCGATACCATGGAAACAATGAAGCAGATCTCGCAGAACATCCTGAATACCGAAGTTCAGAGCGTTGCCGACTGGAGCGCATACATTTCGGCAACCCATATGACGCTCGACGAGGCGATCGCCTACATACAGGCTTCCGATGCCGACGGATCGCAGGAAGCTCATTTCGTAGATCCGGACACCCTTGCCGCCAAAAGCACGAAGACAACCAACGGCAGCAATGCGATCAATACCTATTACGAATTTTCCGTTTCCGCGAACGGCTATTACAATAAGTTGATCGATTTTATGCGGGAGATCTACGACGGAGACAGACGCATCCTCGGAAACTACATCGTAAAAGAATCGCAGCGAAGGGTGATCGCCGTCGGGAACCGCGTTACGCTGAAGCTGACGGACGGTACGGATAAAGATTATCTCCTTCTCCGGATCGTTCCCGTCGATCAGATCAAAAATCTATGGATCTTTCCGACGAGTTACCCTTCCGCCGAGATCGGGCTTATCACCACGGATTACGACTACGTGATCCCCTCTTACTCCATGCGTTCGGAAAACTTTATCGAATTTATCCGCTACTATAATTTCCCCGAACGTCCGGACGACGCGGACGAAACGCTTTCGCAGATGAAAGAGAACGAAAACGGGCTGATGACGCTGAAAGATTCCCGCAGCAGAGATTGCTACTGGTATTACTCGAAACTCAGCGACTTCCCAGATATGATCGTACTGGGATATATTCCCGTAAGCCCACTCGACTATGAAGAAAATTATCTCTTCGTCGTGGCGATCGTAACGGGCATTCTGATCTTCCTTTCCCTCATAAACGGGCTTTACATTCTGAAGATCAACCGCCGTCTGAAAAAAGCGGCTGAGATCGCCCGGCAGGCAAACGATTCCAAAACCCGCTTCTTATCCACCATGTCGCACGATATCCGCACGTCGCTCAACGCGGTGCTCGGCATGACGGAACTTGCGCAAACGCATATCAACGATTCCGCTTACGTGCGCGAATGCTTAAGAAAAATCACGGTATCCGGCAACCACCTGCTCACCCTGATCAACGATATTCTCGATATTTCCCGCGTGGAAAGCGGGAGGATCGCAATCAAACCCGAACCTTTTGCCGTAAACGATTTCGTCGCGGGGCTGGAGAGCATCACCCGCTCGCAGGCAGTCGGGCACGGGCTCGATTTCGAGGTTTCGCTCGGGTATTTGCCGGACAGAGATCTGGTCGGCGACAAACTGCGCCTCACGCAGATCTATCTCAACCTGTTAAACAACGCGATCAAATACACGCCGTCCGGCGGAAAAGTCCGTCTGGCGGTTTCCGAAGAATCTCTTTCCGACGGAAAAACGACCCTCGTATGCGTGATCGCGGATACGGGAAACGGCATGTCCGCGGAATTTCAGAAAACGATGTACGATTCCTTCACCCGTTCCACGGACAGCAGGATCGATAAGATCCAGGGTTCCGGACTGGGGCTTGCCATCGTAAAACGGATGGTCACCCTGATGAACGGCACGATCGATTGCGAAAGCGCGATCGGCAAAGGGACGACTTTCACGGTAAAAATCCCGCTGGCGGTTTCTAAAACCGGCGTTGCAGAGCAAAAAGCCGTGCCGGCGACCCCCGTCAACGACGATTACCTCAAAGGATTACACATTCTCATTGCCGAGGATAACGACATCAACTGGGAGATCATCTCCATGATGCTCGGGGAATACGGCGTACAGTGCAAGCGTGCGGAAAACGGACGGATCTGCGTGAACGAACTCACCTCGTCTGCCCCGGACACTTACGACCTCGTACTGATGGACATACAGATGCCCCTTCTGAACGGACTTGACGCAACGAAAGAGATCCGGGAAAGCAGCCGCGAAGATCTGAAACACATCCCCGTGATCGCGATGACGGCGGACGCCTTTGCGGAAGACATTCAGCGGTGTATCGACGCGGGC
This sequence comes from uncultured Acidiphilium sp., assembly GCA_902495325.1. Classification (GTDB taxonomy): domain Bacteria; phylum Bacillota; class Clostridia; order Christensenellales; family Borkfalkiaceae; genus UBA10281. The sequence continues at coordinate 11,243 of CABUWK010000034.1, read as the reverse complement.
ATGGACGCGCACGTTTCCAAACCGATCGAAATCGATAAGGTCCTCACTACCATCCGACTGATCCTTTCCCGAAAAAACAACGCCCGGACTTGACTTTTGCCGTCACAGACAATTTTCAACGGCAAATATTAAGTCTGCAGCGTCGTAAATAAACAAAAAGCTTGCCGCACTTTTCCAAGGGCGGCAAAGCACGGTTGCCGGGTTCCGGAAAAACCCCGCGACCGACAGAGGAAAAACATGAAAAAACCGTTTGCAGCTATTCTTGCGGGTCTCCTCGTATCCTCGTTCGCACTGACGGGATGCACCGTAGAAAAGGAGTCCGGCGACAACACGACCGTAAAGCCATTCACCCCGACTCTTGACACGGAAGCTTCGCTCGATATCGAAGTGGCGTCCTTCTTCGGAAATTTCGAAGCGCTCGATCAGGTGATCAATCACTTCAACGATTTCTATCCGAACGTCAGGATCACTTACAACCAATACGGAAGCACCTCGGGCGATTTCCTGAAAGAAAACCCCGCGATCGACATCATGATGACGTCCAATGAAAGGGGTTACAGCGAGGAATACTGCGTCGATCTGACCGCAGAAAACGTCGATACGAGCGCTTTTCAGGAAAGCGTTCTTGCCGGCAATCTGAAAGAAGGCAGACTTTATTCCCTTCCGATGGGATTGAAACTGAACGGGCTTGTCGTCAACAAAACCCTCCTCGCAAAAGAAGGGCTTTCCGTTCCGCAGACGTGGCAGGAATTTTTGTCCGCATGCGAAACGTTGAAACAGAAAGGGTTCACTCCGATCCAGGGGCCCGACTCTGCGCTGAGCGTCATGATTTACGATATGAACATGTGCCTTGCGAAAAACGACCCCGCCCTGCTGAATGCGATCACGCAGAACGACGCGGAAGGCGCGGCAAAACTGCAGACGGTGTATCAGCGGCTGATCGATCTCCGCGATAACGGATATTATTCGTCGTCCGTCAACGCGGAATACCCCGCCAACAATTACGACGGCGCCATTCTGAAATTCTTCGAAGGAAACGTTCCCTTCTGGTTCTGCGATACCGAAAAGGTAAGCGGCATGAAAAAACGCGAAGTGAAATCGGAAGCGTTTATCGCAAACTCCTTTGAATATGAATTTATCTACTCCCCTATGGGCGATAACGGAGCCTATGCGTACGTCGAGCCCTGGTACGGATTCGCCGCAAACAAAAACAGCGACGTTAAGGACTATGCGGTGGAATTCCTCCGTTTTCTTGCCCGCGACAGCGAACTGAATACTCTTGCCGGGGTAAAAGGAATCCCTTCTGCGACAAAGATTTCATCGGACGATAAATACAAAAACCTGAACGACGCAAAAATCGAACTTTCTCTCGTCAACGATATGTCCGTTCCGGGCTGTATTGCAAACAATCTCCATCTCGCAACAGACAAACTGGTAAGCGGCGAAACGATGACCGCAGAGAGCATGCTCGCGTTTTATCTCGAAAAATGCTACAGCGATCTTCACGCGGAATAAAATAATACTTTTAAAATAAGATAATACTAAAAAAGCGAACCCCGTAAGGCAAACTTACCTTACGGGGTTTTATTTTTGTACGTCTCGGCAGTTGCCGTGCTCCGGCGTTAAAACACGCCTTGACATTCCGCCGCCTCCCTTGTACGGCGCATAAATATAAAACACCCCGATAATCGGCTTATACAGCCGGATACGAGGAATCACTCTTCTTCCGCAAACAGGGCGATAACGCTTTTTTCCACCGCTTTTCTCATTTCGCCGTAATTCAGATAATCGTGGCGGTCATAAACGAATTCATGTGCGAAGGACTGCACCGAATTCATCGCGATATGCACCTTTTCTTCCATAAACGGAATATCCAGCCCGAGCTCGCGCAGGCGGGAAGGAATTTTCGTCGTGATATGTTTTTCAAGGGTCATGAAACGCTCTTTCACCTCGTCGTCGCCCGAAGCCAGGGCGTGAAGAGTATTGTGCAAGTGGGCGTTCTCATTATGGACGGAAATGGTGAGATCCACGATCTCGGGAACGACGACCTTTGCGTCGACGGAGGCGGTCAGTTGTTCGAATTTTTCCATAAAGGGTTTTGCGATCTTCCCGATGTAAATATCGAGCACATAGAGCAAAATATCCCTTTTATCCTTAAAATAGCTGTAAACGATCCCCGTGGAAACCCCCGCGCGCTTCGCGATTTCCGGCGTGCTTGCGGCATGATAGCCGATTTCGGAAAAAACCTCGTAACTCGCGGCGATGATCTTATTCTTTTTTTCGTTCGACCGCTCTTGCTGCGGCTGTCTTACTTTTTTGTCCATAAATCTATTGTAGACTATTTTTTCACAAAAAGCAAGCAAAAAAAGATTGCCTTTTCCGCATTCCGAAGGGGAAAATCGCAAGGATCCGATCGCTTTTTCAAAGGCTGTCTATCCCTATTATATATCGCGCGGGAAAGCCGTTTTTTTATTTTCGGGCGTCGAAAAAAATTTTTTCCACGTCATGCGGAACCGACCGGATGCTCCGGCAGGTCATTTCCGGAACCGGTTACGGAAATCCGCCCCGATCTTTCTGTCTTCTATGGAATCGTTGTAAACGCGGAAGTCCTCTTTTTTGATTTCGGCAACCGGACAGATCGGCTTCCCCGTCACGGGATCCGGAAAGTCTGCGATCACATAGCCACCGTCCCCTTCGATACGGTTTTCCATAATGATCCCGATATCCCCTTTCCTTAAGCCTATGTCTCTGTAATTGTCGTTTAAAAGAATAATATCGTCCGATTCGTCCGCAAAAGAATTGTCTTCGAACCGATTCATGAACGACGGATCCTTATGCGCCTCGAGAAAACGCTCGTAAAAATCCCTCTTTGTTTTTCTGTCCTGTGCGGAATCGGAGCAAAAACGGAAATCTCCTTTCCCTACTTTCTCCGCCAACGCGATGCACCTGTCCGTAACGGGATCCCGTACCTGTACAACGACAAAACCCTCTTCGCTGCAATTCGCCAGAACCGTGCCTATATATCCTGCATATAACCTTTTATTTGCGTAACGATCGTTCAGAAAAACGATTTCGTTACCTGTTTCCGGAAAAAAATTATCCATATCCTTGTTTATCATTTAATTCTCCCTTGTATACCCCGAAAACGGAGTCGCATTTTTTATTTCTCCACCAGGAAGTACTACCCAACCTGTTTTTATTTTTTGCGCAGGATATTTTTCTTTTTTTAGCTCGATTACAATTTCTATTCGGGGATAATACCCAACCCCTTTATAAGTATATTCTCCGTTACAATACTTTTCTATTGCCTGTGATATATATAAATTTTGCAAATAGTAACTATCGCTTTTTTGATATCCCAAACGGTTAAAAACAACTCGCTTACCTTCGTTATTTTTTTCATCGAAAATATATTCCGTAAATTTTCGAACATCACAATTTGCAACTGCCGTAGTATATGGTTTTGGTTTTTGAATTTGTTCAAGCCTGCATTGGCAATTGGGATGATAGGGAAAAGCAGGCATTTGCCTTACAATAAAATAGCAACCATTAATTTTATCGCAATCATCCTTGTAAGTATTTTCCCTGGCTATCCATTTAATCCAATCATCCTCTTTCAGAGATAACAAAGTGTTAAGTTGTTTTTCCAAAATTCCACTCAGTGTTTTCATTATAGCACACTCCTTTAGAGAAAACAAGCAAATTATTTTCTCTTTACTTACAGACAGATTATACCATATAATTTCTCTTTGTCAATATTTACTGACACCGAGAAACAATTGATTCGCAACATATTTCTATTCTGTTCCAGAATACGGAAAATAAAATTTAAAACATGAAAAAATATTCATATATCCGCTTGACATTCTCTTTTCATCGTGCTATCATAAATACGAATATGAAATATGATTCACATTTAAGTCAAAGGAGCGCATTATGCCGATAGTCATCGCGCCGATCAACAAACAGTTGAAAATCGTCCGGATCTCCGCCGACGAAAAACTCAAAAAACATCTCGAAAGCCTCGGGATCACCGTAAACGGAGAAATCACCGTGCTGTCGCAAAGCGGCGGAACGGTCGTATGCAAGATCAAAGACGGCAGGATTGCCCTTGACAGCGATCTTTCCACAAAAATCTTCGTCGCCTGAAACGAAAACAGGCGGGCGCCAGATAAAGAAATCGAAAAAGGAGAACATAAAAATGGAAAAGACACTCGATCTTTTCAACGTCGGCGAAAGCGGAACGGTAAAATCCGTGACCGGCGAAGGAAAAATCAAAAGGCGTTTATTCGATATGGGTATCACCCCGGGGGCGGATATCTGCCTGAGAAAGAAAGCTCCGCTCGGCGATCCGATCGAAGTAACGATCAGAGGCTACGAGCTTACATTGCGTAAAACGGAAGCGTTATGCGTGAATATGGAGGTAACGAAATAATGAAAAGATTTGCCCTTGCGGGCAACCCGAACTGCGGAAAGACAACGCTTTTCAACAGTTTAACGGGATCCACCGCACACGTCGGCAACTGGCCCGGCGTAACCGTAGACAAGAGGGACGGCGTTTACAAGAAATGCGCGGAACCCGTCGCGATCGTCGACCTTCCCGGTATTTATTCCCTTTCTCCTTATACGCCGGAAGAAGTGATCGCGAGAAATTACGTGCTTGACGAAAAGCCGGACTGCGTGATCAACATTGTTGACGCAACAAACTTAGAGCGTAACCTTTACCTTACCACGCAGATCATGGAGATCGACGTTCCCATGGTGATCGCCCTCAACATGATGGACGCCGTGGAAAAGGCGGGCGACAAGATCGATGCGAAAGAACTCGAAAGAAGGCTCGGCATCCCCGTCGTCAAGATTTCCGCACTGAAAGAAGACGGCTTGAAAGAACTGATGGACAAAGCTTATAACGAAAGCAAGAAGATCCGCAAGGGAACCACCGTTCTTCAGGACACCGCTCTTATGCACCTGATCGGCGACGTGAAGATCGCCCTCGAAGGTCAGAAAGTCGAAAATCCCCTCTTCCATGCGATCAAGCTCGTGGAAGGCGACGAACTCGAAGTGAAGATGCATAACGAGACGCTCGGAATGGTCGCCGCGTTCAAGAAAACCTTTAAAGACGACGTTTTCGGCAACGATTTCGAAGCCCTGGTCGCCGACGCGAGATATAAGTACATATCCAAACATTTCGCGCCCGTCGTAACGAAAAAGAACACCGATAAATTCAAGATGACCGCTTCGGACAAAGCGGATAAGGTCCTGACGCACAAGATCTGGGGTATCCCCATTTTCCTTGCCGTGCTGTTCCTCATCTTCCACCTCACCTTCTCCGAAAACCTCTTCTTTATCAACGGTTTTACCGAAGATCAGGCATGGATGCCCGGGCTTTCCGATATGGAAGCTTTCTGGGAAAAGGACGAAAACGGCGACTGGGAATGGGAGCCCGAATACGAACTTGACGAAATCGGTCAGGTAAAAGAAGACGAAAACGGCGAACCCATCGTAAAGAAGGACGAAGCCGGCAACGTCATTTATGCGACCGACGAAGACGGCAACAAGATCCACGTACAGAAAGAATCGTACGGTAGAAGATGGCTCGAATGCGTTTATGACGGCGCGATCTTCTCCCCCGGCGTGATCGTCAACAACGTGTGGAATAACATGATCGTAGGCGAGATCACCGAAGGCGGCATCGGCGGCTGGACGGGTATCAAAGGTCTCGTGGAAGATTCGAACATGGCGGAATGGGCAAAAGGTCTTATCAACGACGGTATCATCGAAGGTCTTGCCGCAGTGCTTTCCTTCCTTCCCCCGATCCTCGTACTCTTCCTCTTCTTCTCCATTCTCGAAGACTCCGGCTACATGGCGCGTATCGCGTTCATTCTCGACAGAGCGTTCAGAAAATTCGGTCTTTCCGGCAGAGCGTTCATGCCGATGATCATGGGCTTCGGATGTTCCGTTCCCGCAATGATCAACACGAGAACGCTTGCCGACGAGAAAGAAAGAACGGCAACCGTCCGCGTGATCCCCTTCTTCTCCTGCGGCGCGAAACTGCCTATCCTTACCGCCTGCGCTGGCGCTATCGTGGCTTATTTCGGAATCGGCAAAGCCGATCTCATCACCTACGGCATGTATCTGCTCGGTATCGTTACGGCGATCATCAGCGTGCTTCTGATGAGAGGCACCACCCTGAAAGGGGAAACGCCTCCGTTTATCATGGAACTCCCCGCCTATCACGTTCCTCAGTTCAGGAACCTGATGGCTCACCTTTGGGATAAAACGAAACACTTCGTCAAGAAAGCTTTCACCATTATCCTTGCTTCCACCATTCTGATCTGGGTTCTTTCCCACTTCGGTTTCGACTGGTCCTTCCTGGACGATACCGAGATCGACAACAGTATCCTTGCCGGGATCAGCAAACTCGTTCAGCCCATCTTCACGCCGCTCGGCTTCGGCAGTCAGCTCGGTAAATACGGCTGGGTGTTCGTGGTTGCCGCCGTTGCGGGTCTCATCGCGAAAGAAAACGTTATCAGCACCTTCGCCACTCTCGGCGCATGCCTGATCCTTACCGCCGGTAAAGACTTCGGCGCGCTCGATATCTGGGCGGAAGACGGCGTCGACGCCGTGCAGGCAATGATCATGGCTACGGGCATCACCGTTCCCGCGATCATCGCTTTCATCGCCTTCAACATGACTACGATCCCCTGCTTTGCGGCGGTTGCCACGGCAAAAGCCGAACTCGGGGACAAAGCCCGCTATAAAGGGACCCTTCTCTTCTGGATCGCAACTTCCTATATCGTGGCTTCGATGGTATATACCGTCGGAACCTGGTGGTGGACGGTGTTTATCTGGGGCGCGGCTTTGGCGGCTGTCATTGCGTTCATCGTGATGCGCAATAAAAAACAGGCGCTCGTGAAAGACTGAAAAGGAGCGTGAGAGTTATGGGTATTCCGGAAATCATTCTTATCGTAGCCTGTGCGGCTGTGGTGATCGGCGTTGCCGTCGCCTCCGTGATCAGAAAGAAACAAGGAAAATGTTCCGGCGATTGCGGCGGAGACTGTTCTCACTGCTCCGGTTGCACACATACGCATACAAACACGCAGGACCGCACGAAAAAGTAATCCATTCCGGAAGTCTTCCCGCAAACGGAAAGGCTTCCGGAAAACATCCTCCGCTCCCCGATCCCGGATCGCAAGGCGGAGGAATTTTCGCGCCATCGGTTAGCTATAGCTAACTAAATATAAAACCGATCAAATCTATTGCAATTTCCGGCGACCATACCGTTTCCGCCGGCAAAGGAATTTATGGCTATCGTAGAATTAAAAAACGTAAGCCGCGTGTATCAAAGCGGCGATCATGAACAAAAAGCCCTCGACAATGTAAATCTTTCGCTCGGCGAAGGAAAGTTTATCGTTATTTTAGGACCGAGCGGCGCAGGCAAAAGCACACTTTTAAACCTTCTCGGCGGACTTGACAGCCCCACAAGCGGACAGATCATAGTGGACGGGAAAGACATCTCCACCCTTTCCGGCGACGAACTTGCCGCTTACCGCGCGGCTACCGTCGGATTCGTTTTTCAGTTTTACAATCTTATCCCCACCCTCACGGTAAAAGAAAACGTAGCCCTCGTAAAGGAGATCGCTCCGAACGCCCTCTCCGCGGAAAAAATGATCTCGGAAGTAGGGCTTGCCGATCACCTGAACAACTTCCCTTCCGAACTGTCGGGCGGCGAACAGCAGCGCGTTTCCATTGCGAGAGCGCTTGCGAAAAACCCGAAGATCCTTCTCTGCGACGAACCGACCGGCGCGCTCGATTCCGAAACGGGCGTCCTCGTGCTGAAACTTCTTCTTTCCATGGCGAAAAACTACGGAAAAGCCATTGTGATCGTAACGCATAACCAGAACATCGCGAAAATGGCGGACGTGATCGTCCGCGTGAAAAACGGAAAGATAAAATCGGTGGAAGAACAGGCAAACCCGATGAGTGCCGACGAGGTGGACTGGTAATATGCTGCTGAAGAAATTATGGCGCACGATGGGCGTTTACAAAGCGCAATTCATCTCCATGATCGTGATGATCGCCATCGGAATCGGCATTTTTGTCGGATTCAATATGGAGTGGTACAGAATCGAAAAGAACACGAGCACTTTTTTCGAAGCGACGGGGCTTGCCGATTACACGCTGATCGACGAAAGCGGATACACCGCGGCGGACACGGACAAGATCCGTGCCATCTCCGGCGTGGAAAAAGCCTGCCGTTTTCTCTCCGTTACGGCGGACGTCGGCGGAAATAACGAAAACACAAAGGGCGACACCCTTTCCCTCAGCGTTACCGAAGACAAAACGATCGCCTCGTTCATGACGGAGCGCGGAGCCGCTTACGACGAAACGAGCGTAAACGGCATCTGGCTTTCCGTAAAATATGCGGACGTAAACGGCATTTCGGTGGGAGACGAACTCACCCTTTCCTACCAGGCTTTCGTGTTCCGCGGCAAGGTGGAAGGTCTGATCCGTTCGGGAGACAACCTGATCTGCACGCGTGACGAAACGCAGCTGATGCCCGACTATACGAAACACGGGTTTGCCTATGTTTCCCCCGCCATGCTGAAAAGCGTTCTGCCGATCGAGTATTATCCGCAGATCAAAGTGATCGGCGGCGGCGAAAAAACGGAATTCAAAGAAGCCGTAAACAAAGCCCTCGGGAAAACGACGCTCGTTCTCACCAGAGACGAGAATACTTCTTACGCGCAGGCGCAGGGCGAAGCGGAAGAAGGCAAAACGATGGGATCCGTTCTTCCCGTCATCTTCCTTCTGATCGCCGTTTTAACGATGGTAACTACCATGCACCGCCTTACGGCAAAAGAAAAAACGCAGATCGGAACGCTGAAAGCTCTCGGTTTTACCGACCGCAAGATCACGGCGCACTACACGTCTTACGCCTTTTCGATCGGGCTTGTCGGATCGCTGCTCGGGATCGGGCTCGGCTATTTCGTGGCATGGTTCATCATGAACCCGAACGGATCCATGGGCACCTATTTCGACATGCCGGAATGGAAACTTTACATGCCGTGGTTCTGCATACTGATCTTAGCGGCGATCGTCGCAGGGCTTACGTTTATCGGATTCCTCTCCGTCCGCAAAATGCTCTCCGGCACCGCAGCGGACGCCCTGAGACCTTACACCCCGAAAAAAATGAAAAAGCTCGCGATGGAAAAAACGAAGCTCTGGCATAAATTTTCCTTCGGCACGCGCTGGAACATGCGGGATATCATGCGGCACAAGGCGAGAACGCTGATGAGCCTTCTCGGCATCATAGGTTGCAGCCTGATCATCATCGCGGTGTTCGGGATAAAAGACTCCATGAACTCCTTCCTCGACGTTTATTACAACGGCGCCATGCAGTATTCTTCCCGCATCTATCTTGCAGAGGACGCCACGACGGAACAGAGAGAAGCCGTCGTAACCGGATACGACGGAGACTGGAGCGCGAGCGTCGCATGCGAGCTCGGCGAAAAAACGATCTCCGTGGACGTTTACAACCTCCCGCACGACAAAGTGCGCTTCCCCGATCACGACAACCGCTATGTATCCCTTTCGGGAAAAGGGGTTTACGTCTGCACCCGCCTTTCCGACGAATTCCATTTAAAAGAAGGATCTCACCTGGAGATCAGCCCCTACGGAAGCGACAAAACGTACGATTTCGTCGTCGCAGGGGTCATCCGCTCGATCAGCGAAAACATCGTAATGAGCAAAGAATACGCCGATTCGATCTCTTTCGGATATAAGATCGATTCCGTTTACACCTCGACGGAAAAATCGGAGATCGCTACGGCGGCGGAGATCAAAAGCGTACAGTCGAAACAGGATATCATGGATTCTTTCGATTCCTTCCTGGAAATCATGAATATGATGATCGTTCTCTGCACGATCGCCGCGCTCGTGCTCGGGCTCGTCGTGCTGTATAATCTTGGCGTGATGAGTTACACCGAACGCTATCGCGAAATGGCAACGCTGAAAGTCGTCGGTTTCAAGGATAAAAAGATCGGCGGGCTTCTCATCGGGCAGAATCTTTGGGTCACGTTGCTCGGCGTTCTGATCGGCATTCCCCTCGGCGTAGGCACCCTTTCGTATCTGCTTACGAAACTTGCTTCCGAATACGAAATGAAAATTTCGATCAGCCCGCTGTCCTATCTGCTTTCAATCGCCCTCGTGGTCGGCGTAAGCCTTCTCGTAAGCCTTCTCGTGGCGAAGAAAAACAAGAAGATCGATATGGTGGAAGCCTTAAAAGGTGCGGAATAAAACGATTTCCCGTTTTTTAAATTTTACGAATTGAAGGAGAGTGTTATGAAGAAAACGACGGTAGAAGTGGAAGGAATGCGTTGCGGCATGTGCGAAGCGCACGTGGCGGACGTGATCCGGAAAAGTTTTCCGACAAAAAAAATCACCTGCTCGCACGTAAAAAAGCAGGCGGTGATCTTAAGCGAAACTTCGCTCGACGCCGATCAGCTGCGCAAGGCGATTGCCGATTGTGGCTACGGGGTCGGAAAAATCGAAGAGGAAGAATACGTAAAAAAAGGCTTATTCGGTCTTTTCCGTTAACCGAGAAAATCCGGACACCGTTAAAGCTTGCCATAGTTAAATCCATCCCGGCTAAGCCGGAGATGAAAGGGAAAAGGATCTGCCCGCGCATCGGGCAGACCCTTTTTACGTGATCCGGATCGCAGGTTATCCCGGCGCGGATCACCCCGGGATCGCGCCGAAACACTTCAGGGCGTCAGCCTTTCCCTCTACGGTAATGCGATAAACGGAACCTTCCGCCGCGATTCCGATTTTCGGCATATCGATCAGGTGAAAATATTCGCCCATTACGGACGCAAGATCTCTTACGATCATCTCGATCGATTCCGCCGTGAAAGACATGCGATCGCACTCGATCACGTTTTTCAGTCTCCTGACTTCGCTGCCCGAACGTCCCCTTTTCATTTTCACTCCCCCTTTCCGGTAAAATAACGAGTTTATCGACTTAGGCTTAGCATTCGTTATCACTAACTATTTTTACGGCGAAAAATCGGTTTGTGACTGTGTTAAACACCCTTCAATATACGAGAGAGTATTATCTCGGGTGTTTGCCTTGTCAAAACGCGATTTTTCATCCGTAAAAACGCTTCGCGCCTTAAAGAGCTTATTTTCCGATGATTTTTCCCGATTTCGAAATCGATAGTACTTGATCGTACATCAATAGA
>CABUWK010000033.1 GCA_902495325.1 uncultured Acidiphilium sp. | reverse complement strand
CGTTTTCGGCTTTGATGTACGGATCGAGATTCAGATAGAGATTGCTCGAAATAAAACGGAAAGATTCCGTCTCGCTCGTGTAGAAAATATCGGGAATGTTCTTCGCATTCCATCTGCCGATCACCGCGCTCGAATAATCCGTGCCCGAAATACGCACGGGTTCGATCGTCACGTTGGGGAAAAGCTGATTGAATGCTTTTCCGAGCGCATTCACCAGTTCGCTTTCGTAAGGATCGGCGGTAACGCCGACCGTTAAAGTCGCAGTCTGATTGTAGTCTTCGTCGGACATGTCGATATTAACGGAGTAATCCGCAGATTCCCCCGCATTGCCGTTGTCCGTCTGAGTCTGTTTTTTGCATCCCGCAAAACACGTCAGCGAAAACGTACACGCAACGATAAACGCAAGTAATTTCTTCATTTTTGCCTCCTGTTTATGACACGCGTCATTTATTAATGATTTATTAAAAAGAATCTGTCTGTTCTTTTTTGCGATTTTTTACTCTGCCGACGGGCGAAAACGGCGATCATCATCCGCCGGACGATACCGTAAAGAATACTTTCGCTTGGAGAAAAGCGCCAAGCGAAAGAGGATATCCTCTTTCCCGTCTTTTTGTTTTATTTTCTGTATTTTCTTGTTTTTTCTGTATTTTCCGTTTCCGGATATGCCGCAAAACCGGAACGATTTACCCTCTCGCCTTGTCTACCGAATCCCGCAGAACGGAAATCGCTTCGAACCGCAGCGTGCGGTACGGCATCTGATAGCCGCTGTCGATCTCGTCTATGATCGCTTTGGCGATCGCCCGCCCGTAGGCTTTCTTGTCAAATCCTATTGTGCATAATCCGGGAATAAAATATTCCCCGATCGAAATATTATCACACCCGATCACGGAAACGTCTTCCGGACAATGAAGCCCGAGTTCCGCAAACCTTTTCATAAGCCCGATCGCGCACAGATCGTTTGTGGCGAAAACGGCGGTCGTTTCGGAGTGCGTTCCGATCAGTTTGTCCGCCAGCATATAGCCGATGCGTTCCGACCGCAAAGAATAATCGTTATTACATAATATAAAAGAGTCGTCTTCCGAAAAACCCATTTCCGCCCGTTTCGACAAAAACGTTTTTCCTCTGGAATCAACTTCGAAACGCATTTTGTCAACGGTACTCACGTATGCCACATATTTATGTTTGAGAGAAGACAGCAACTGCATATACGACATCATCGCCTTTTCGTAATCGTTCACGACGATGAAACTGTTTTCTTCCGAAAAATTGACGAGTACGGTATTCTGCGATTCGAGCGCGCTGATAAAATTGTCAGGCAAAGCGTTTGTCATGAAATTCACGAGGGCGTCGAGCCGCCTTTCGCAGATGGCGTCCAGCTTTTTATTCAGTTTGTTGTCAAGCAGAAAAGTCGTTACCATGTACCCTTTCCCCGCGGCGTACTCCTCGAGCCCTTCGATGATCTCCGCATGGTAAGGATTCGTCATTTCGTAAACAGCCACTCCGATGTGGTTGCTCTTCCGCTTGGCAAGGCTTTTCGCCGTGAAATCGGGAATATAATTGAGCTCTTCTATCGCTTTTTTTACCCGCTTCACATATTCCGGCTTTACCGATTCTTTATTGTTCATCACATTGGAAACGGTTCCGACCGATACCCCCGCTCTCTTTGCGACATCCGTCCTTGTAATCATTTTTCTTACCCTGTGATTGTTTTTTTACGGTCCGACTTATCGACTTCTTTCTGTGACCCGCGTCATTTTCATATTCATTATACCACATTTCCGGAAAATGTCAATAGTTTTTCCGAAAATTTTTTATTTTTCATTGTAATTGTATATATGCCTTGCCCTTCGGCAAGCTCAGGATGACAAAAACCAACAACCGTCACCTTTCCCGTCATTCTGACCCGACCCGTCTGACGGATCCGGGAAGAATCTGAAAAAAGTGCAGAAAGGAAAAGTATATTTTTGAGACTCATCGTATGTTTTTGAGATTCTTCACGGGCAAGGGCAAGAGGCAGGATCAGAATGACAAAAACATACAAGTTAAAAAAAGGAAATATTTTCCTGTCATGTTGAGTGGAACGAAGTGCAGTCGAAACATCTCCGTGCAACACCCGCACTCAGATCCTTCGGCAAGCTCAGGATGACAAAAATAAAAAAGTTGTGGCTCAGGATGACAAAAACCAATTGATTGTATTTCTTCAGACAGGATCAGGATGACAAAAACCAACAACCGTCACCTTTCTCGCCATTCTGCCCCGATACGCATTCGGGAGCCTTCGGCAAATTGACGCTCGTCGGCTTGCAGGCAAGCCGCGATCTCGCCCGCTACGTCCCCGCCAATAACAGAAAAACCCATTGCGCAAACGCAATGGGTTTTTCTGTTATTGGTGGGGGCGGTAGGGCTCGAACCTATGACCTCTACCATGTCAAGGTAGCGCTCTAACCAACTGAGCTACGTCCCCGTACCTTGAAAGCTTATATAGTTTAACAGATTTCTTTCGATTTGTAAAGAGATTTTAATAGGTTTTCCCTAAAAAAACAAAAAAATTTTTAAGTACCCCGACAGCCGGGAGAGACCGGAGCCGCATCAGGACATAACAAAGTCCGGATCTCACGGATATCCGATAATATATCATTCCGGATTTTACGGGATCTGTTTCCTTCCGTAAAACCCGGAATTTCATAGCCGTGAGAAATCAAGCCGGTTGCCAGCCCATTTTCTGTCCGGAAAGGATGTGAATATGCAGGTGCGGCACCGTCTGCCCCGCGTCGTCTCCCTGATTGATCACAAGCCGGTATCCGTTTTCCAGACCGAGCAGATCGGTCAAAGATGCGATCCTGCGCAAGATCCGTCCGATCAGTTCGCCGTCCGCTTCCGTGGCATCGGCAAGATATTTGAAATGCTTTCTCGGAATCGCGAGAAAGTGATTTTTCGCCTGCGGGTTGATATCCCTGATGATAATAAAATCTTCGTCTTCGTAAACGATATTCGTTTTCAGCTCTCCGCCGACGAATTTACAGAATAAGCAGTCTTCCATTTCCTTACCTCACTTTTTATTCCCGCGCTGCCGGAACGGCTTTCGCCCCGTCCAGATAGCGTTCGGTTATTTTTACGGATATCATTTTTCCGATCTCCGCGTCTTTTACGTAACAACGGACGTAATTGCCCGTATAGCCCACAAAATATTCTCCTTCTTTTTCTTCCGGCAGAAACTCTTCCGTCTTTCCGATCAACCGACCGATAAAGCGATCTTTCATTTCCGCCTTCAAAGCAAGAAGCCTGTGCATACGCTCTTCTTTCACGCTGTACGACAATTCTTTCAGCTTCGCGCCGACCGTCCCTTCCCGTTTCGAATAAGGGAAACAATGAATATCCGAAAAACCGGCTCTTTCCGCCGTTTCGAGCGTGTTTGAAAAATCCTGCTCCGTCTCCGTGGAATATCCTACGATAATATCCGTCGTAATGCCAGCATCCGGGAAAAACTTGCGGATAAGCGCGCATTTTTCGAGAAACTGTTCCGTCGTATAATGGCGGTTCATCGTTTTAAGGACCGCATCCGATCCCGATTGCAGGGAAAGGTGGAAATGAGGAGCAAAATCTTTTAAATTTTTCAGCGCGCCGAGAAACGCCTCGTCTATCACGTTCACTTCGAGCGAACCGAGACGGATTCTGCAATCCACCGCAGAAAGAGCTTCGATCAGCCCCGTAAGCCCCTTTCCTTTTTTATCGTAAGAAGAAAGATTGATCCCCGTGATCACCGCCTCTGCCGGCGAGAGATACGCAATCTCCCGGATCACGTTGTCCGCTTTTCTCGAACGGTTTCTTCCGCGAAGATAGGGAATGATACAGTAACTGCAAAAATTGTCACATCCGTCCTGCACCTTCACGTAAGCGCGGACGCTCCCCGTTTTCGCCGGGAGAAATTCTTCGTAATAGTCCCCCTCGGAGTCGATTATCGCGCCTTTTTTACCGATCATCGATAAAATTTTATCCTTCGATTGCGCGCCCGTCACCAGGGTCACGTTATTCTTTTTCAGAAAATCTTCCGGCGATTTCTGCGAAGCGCAACCGGTCACGATAATTTCGCAATCGGGATTGAATTTCCTCGCCCTCGCGATCGCCTGCCTGGACTTTTTCTCTGCTTCCGCCGTAACGGCGCAGGTATTGACGATATAAAGATCGGCAGGGCAAAGTTCGGACGACACTTCGTATCCCATCTCCTTAAGACCGTTCATCAGAGAAGAGCTCTCGCAGCTGTTTACCTTACATCCGAGGGTAAATACGACGGCTTTCATGCTTTTCTCATCACGAGCGCGACCCACTCGCCCTTTTCTTTCCGTTCTTCCGGAACAAATCCGAGCGAACGATACTTTGCGATCACTTCCGCTTCGCGCGAGCGGATGATTCCGCTCATGACCATAACGCCGCCCTTCTCCACATGCGGTTCCACGGATCTCGCGAGGATCAGGAGAACGTCCGCCGTGATATTTGCGAGAAGAAGCTGCCCTTTCACCTTCTTTTCGTCGAGAAGGTTGTTAAGATCGACTTCGCACCGGTCGGCGACGCCGTTCATTTCGCAATTGTGTTTCGCCGACTTTACCGCCACGTAATCGATATCCGTCATCACCACGTGTTTTGCGCCGAGCTTTGCCGCCGCGATCCCGAGGATACCGCTGCCGGTGCCCACGTCAATCACCGTTTCCGATGAGGGAATGTATTTCTGCATAAGTTCGATCACCATGGAAGTCGTTTCGTGTTCGCCCGTACCGAAAGCCATGTTACTGTCGATCAGCACCTTCACCTGTCCCGGCTTTTCTTTATGTTCGATCCACGCGGGGCAAACGACCACGTTACCGAGTTCGATCGGACGATAATGCTTCCGCCAGATCTCGATCCAGTCGTCTCCGTCGACGATGCGCTTCACCGCCTCCAGGCTGCCCACGTCGATAAATCCTTCGCTGTTCTTTTTCAGCTCATCCAGGTCGGAGCCGATCTTTTTGCACGTCTCGTCCGAAATATCGAGCGCAATATAAGCTTTTACAAGCGTGGTTTTGCGGTTGAGCTCCTGCCACACGTCGTCTTCGAGATAATCCCAGGTCGACTTGCGGTCGTTCACGAGTTCCACAACGTCTTTCACGTCGCTGATCGCCACGCCGTAATTGGTATAACGCCACATGATATCCGCCACGAGCTCCTGTGCTTCCGTTGTGGTGGAAACGGTCAATTCCGTAAATTTCATTTTTCCTGCGCCTCCGCGTTATTCTCTTCCTTTCCGCCCTCTCCGGTTCCCTTTTTCTTCCCGCCGAAACTGAAGAAATTGTGCCCGAGATAACTGATCACCATGCAGATTGCCGTAACGATCACCGTATAAAGCCATGCGTACGGAATGAAAGTGCTGAACAGCAGCGTAAGCAGGTAATTCGCGGCATACTGCACCGCGCAGACAATCGCAAACCGAACGATCTCCCCGACCGATTTTTTCCGCGAGCGGAAGGTAAAAAACTTATTCCACAGATAGCTGTGAATGCCGCCGATCACCTGTCCGGAAAGGGTTGCGGCAAACTTGACCGAACTCGGAATAGAATCGGGTTCGAAAAGAGAATAACCGCACAGAACATAAACGAGATAAGTGATCCCAACGCCGACGACCGTATTCAGACAGCCGACGAAAAGATACCTCACCCGTTTGTCTTTCCATAGTTTCGAGATAAATTCTTTCATGCGTTAAATTATAAACCAAAAAAACGGGAATGTCAAACGTTAGGCTTAGCATTCCCTTATTTGTACATATTAACAGACGTTTCGCGACAAGTTCTTATCCCCCGGCTTATGCTCCCGGCGGACGAATGATCCCGCGGTTAAAATGAAAGCCTCCGCCCGACCGATTGTTTCACGGCTTCGAAAATTTCCCGTTGTCCGAGTTCGTTCGGGTGGATCCCGTCCTCGCAGATCATCTCCTCGAAACGATTGGTATCGAGAAAACGTCTTCTTAAATCTATCACGGGAACCCGTCTTCCGCAGGCGGTCATAAGGATCTCGTTGTTGAACATTTCCTGATGGCGGGAGATCGTGTTGTAATCGCCGCGGAAAAACTTCATCACGGCGTCCTCATGTCCGAAGCGACGCACTACGTTCGCGAAATATTTCTTCGAACTGACGGGAACGATCGTGCAAACGTAAAGCCGCACGCCGGCTGCGATAAACCGGTCGACGATCTCTCCGAATCGCCCGGCAAACCTGCCGATCTCCGTTTTCGGTCGGTGATCTTCTTCCGGACGGGCGCACACTTCCGCCCAGTCGAAATCGGCATCGTTTCCGCCGAGCTCGATCACCGCAACGTTATCTTTTTCCCTGTCGAGTTCCGCAAGATATTTCCCGGCAAGATCCCTTTCCCACACGCGGGAAAGAGACTGCCCGTAAGCGGATCTGTTCTCGACGGAAACGCCGTAGTATTCGGAGAATAACGTTACGGCGTTCTCCTTCGTTCTCGTTAATTTGCCTTTTTCCGTAAAAAAGCCCTTTCCGATCGAATCGCCGAACACGGTTATCTTCTTCTCTTTTTTGTCCGTCTTTTTGTCCATCGCCGCCTCCTTATGCCCGTCTGCCGCTTTCTTCCTTCAGTATAGCCTTTTGTCCGATAAAACACAACCTACTTCTCATTTTCCCGACTATACTCTTTAAAATTCGGACTCTACCGACAGTTTCCGCAAAGTAGAGTTGCTATTTTTCACTCTACCGTCGGTAGAATTTGCTTTTTCGGCGCGTTTTTGATTGATTTTCGACCGTCGATATGATAAAATATTCTTATTAGGCGGAAAGCGCGGAAGCATTGCCTTTTCCGCATCGACATGTCGGAAACGGAGGAACAGATGGAAGATCTGAAGGTCATATTTGCACAGAACCTGATCGCTCTCAGAAAAACCGCGAAGATATCTCAGGCGGAACTCGCCGAAGCGATCGTTTATTCGGACAAAGCCGTTTCGAAATGGGAACGCGGCGATTCGATCCCGGACGTTGCGACCATTTTAAAGATCGCGAATCATTTCGGCGTTACGGTCGACTATCTTTTAACCGAGCACGACGACAAAAAAATCGCAGCCGAACAGTCCGCTTACGCAAAAAAGATAAACTCGCGCAACCACCTGTTTATTTCCTTTATCACGGTAGCGGCGATCGTCGTGATGTCGCTGATCGCCTTCGTTGTTCTGCAATCGATCTGCCCTACCCCTTACAATGCGGTTTTCTGTTTCGTTTATCCTTTGCCCGTCACCGCGCTCGTATGCTTTATTTTCAGCGCGATCTGGGGAAGGCGTTCGCATATGTTCGTATTTATGTCCCTTTTCCTCTGGCTTACGATCCTTGTGATTTTTCTCATTCTCACCCGTTTCGCGAAATGCTCCCCCCTCGTATTCCTGATCGGGATCCCTGCCGAATTTATCACGATGCTTTCTTTCAAAATCATCCGTTTAAAAAAGCATTGATCCTTCAACGATAAAACAAAAAAACGCCGCTTCCCTGACGAAGCGGCGTTTTCCGTGCCGGACAGAAATAACGGCGAAACGTGCCTTCCTATCGGTTTTCCGAAGAAGAAAGTTGTGAAATAATAGACTTAGCCAAGCGAAATTCGAACTTCGTCAAGCCTTAAAGCCGTCTTTTTTGCCCGTTGCGGCAAATCTTTGCTTGAAGTACGGGAAAGTACGCCTGCGCAAATCTTTACCACAACTGCCTAAAAAAACGGCTTTAAGGTGCGTAGCATTTTAACGGCGATAAATTCAGGAAAATCGAGGCAAACGAGCGAAGTCATACTTGCCCCGTATTACAAGCGAGTTTAACAAAGATTTTACGAATTTTGCGCCGTTAAAACTTAACGAAGTTCAAATCTCACTTGGCTGTACACCCTCTTCATCATAAAACATCCGATCAGGAACGACAAGCCTTCCGCAATCGGAAACGCCGACCACAAAAGAGCGCCTGCGCCCGTTTTCACAAAGAGGAATAAGAGAGGAAGATCGAACCCGATCAATCGCAGAAAGGAAAGGATCAGAGACAACATCCCTTTCCCGAGCGCCTGAAAGATCCCCTGAAACGAGACGTTCGCACCGATGAAGAGATACCCGAGAGAAATCACGCGGAGCGCCTGCACGCAGAGCTTTCCCGTTTCCTCGTTCGTCCGGAAAATTCCCGCAAGGGGCGAAGCGAAAATCTCGAATCCGATCATGCAGATCGCCATCACGACGATCGTATCGATGAACCCGTAGAGCATCGCCTGTTTCAGGCGGACGGGATCACGCATGCCGTAGTTATATCCGACGATCGGGATCTGCGCATTGTTCAGCCCGAACGCCGCAAACAGAGCAAACTGCTGTATTTTATAATAGATACCGTACGCGGTAACGGCGTCTGCCGAACGGAGATACAGCACGAGGTTCACGCCGTACGTCATGAAAGACATCAACGCCTGCATGACGATCGCCGGAACCCCGACGCGATAAATTTCGGCAATAATTTTCTTTTTCGGCAGAAGATAGCGGGGCGAACCGTCGATTTCTTTATTCGAGAAATAGTGAAACGCCATTCCGACGATCAGCGAGACCCACTGTCCGATCACCGTTGCCCAGGCTGCGCCGTCTACGCCGAGCGCGGGGCAACCGAGATATCCGAAGATCATGATCGGGTCGAGCACAATATTCGTAGCCGCCCCCGCCACAAGAGCGATTGTAGCGGCAATCGTTTTTCCCGTCCCCTGAAGGAGCTTTTCGTAGATCATGTAGAGAACAGAGCCGAGCGAAAGAACGGAACAGATTCTTAGATATTTCGTTCCCACGGCGATCACTTCTTCGTCGCTCGTCTGCGAGCGGAAATAGATCCCGACGCCGAATAACCCGAACAGAAGAAACATGACGTAAACGCACGCGCCGAGAAAGAGCGCGTTTCCGGCGATCAGCGAAGCTTTCTTTCTGTCCCCTTCGCCGAGACTGCGGGAAAGCAGCGCGTTCACCCCGACGCCCGTTCCCACGCCGACGGCGATCATCAGCATCTGCACGGGAAAAGCAAGGGTGAGCGCATTCATCGCAACGTCTCCCTGCCCCGGGATGCGGCATACGAAATAGCTGTCCACAATGTTATAAAGCGCCTGCAGGATCATGGAAAGAATCAGCGGCAAACCCATCGTAAGGGTCAGCTTTCCTACGGGCATAACGCCCATTTTGTTTGTTTTTTGTTCCATATTACCTCCGGATCTTCCGTGCGGTCGGGACAATAAAAAGCCTTCAGACGCAAAATCCGGATTTACGCCTGAAAGCCACTCGATTTTTATCTCAGTCTTTTCCGCCCGAACGCGACGGTTGTTATGCGGATATTATAGCAAAATTTTTCGAAAAAAGTAAGCGTTTTCGCTCACTTTTTTTTCGTTTTCGGGAAATTTTCCGTTCCGCTCCCTTTCGCGAGCACGGCGCGATACCCTTCGCCGTATTGCAGACATTTCGATACGCGCGACAGCGTTGCGGACGAAATATCCGTTTCGCCGATGATCTGCTCGTACGTTTTCCCTTCGCCGAGCAGTTTTGCAGCGCGCAGCCTTTGCGCCATCGCCTCGATCTCCTTCACCGTACAGAGATCTTCGAAAAAAGCATAACATTCTTCTAAAGACGAAAGCCCGAGAATCGTTCCGAACAATTCGTCGTTCAGCGTGTTTTTCAGTTTATCTTCCATATTCCTCACCCGAGCGACGACTCTTTATAATTTTTCAGGAAAAGCTTCGTCGCTTCCTTTTTCGGCTCGTCGAAAATCTCCTGCGGCGTGCCGTATTCCTCCACCGCACCGTCGTGCAGAAACAGAACGTGATCGGAAACCCTTCTGCAAAATTCCATTTCATGCGATACGATGATCATCGTCATTTCGCTCCCGCGAAGTTCCCCGATCACTTTGAGAACTTCGCCCGTAAGCTCCGGATCGAGAGCGGAAGTCGGCTCGTCGAAGCAGAGGATCTTCGGCGATAATGCCAACGCCCTTGCGATCGCCACGCGCTGTTGCTGTCCGCCGGAAAGTTCGGAAGGATACCTGTCCTTTTTCTGGAACAGCCCCACACGGGAAAGGATCGCTTCGGCGTCCGATTCGATTTTCCTCAGCTCGTCGCGATAAGCGAGCTTCCCCGTCTTTTCCTTTTTCGCTTTCTCTTTCGCCCTCAGTCCGGGCGCAAGCATCACGTTTTCTTTTACGGTATATTGCGGGAAAAGATTGAAATTCTGAAACACGAGCCCGAGGTTCAATCGTTTGTCGCGCATGTCCTTCCCTCTTTCGTTTCCGGCGTCGAACAGAACTTCTCCATCCAGCGTGATCTTCCCTTCGTCCGCGCGCTCCAGAAAATCGATACAGCGCAGAAGGGTTGTTTTCCCGCTTCCGGATGATCCGATCACGGACAGCACTTCCCCTTTTTCCATCGTGAACCCGACGCCTTTTAAAACTTCCGTCTTATCGAACGACTTTTTTATGTTTTCCACTTCGAAATAAGCCATGTTACACCTTGATATACGCAAGTTTCTTTTCAATGAAATGAAAAATCACCGTAAGAATGCCGACAAACGCAAGATAAAACGCCCCCGTGTAGAAAAGGGGCCAGATCAACCCTTTCGCCGAAAAATCCTGCGCCACTTTCAGTATTTCCGCCACCGTGATCACGCGGGCAAGCGACGTATCTTTCACAAGGGTGATGATCTCGTTGCTCATCGGCGGAACGATCCTTCTGATCACCTGCAACAATATGATACGGAAAAAAATCTGCTTTTTCGTCATGCCGAGCACAAGCCCGGCTTCGTATTGTCCTTTGTTCACGCTTTCGATCCCGCCGCGGTAGATCTCCGCAAAATAACAGGCATAATTGATAATAAACGCAATGAGAACCGCAACCATGCGGGGAAGGATCCCCCATCCGAACATCAGAGCGGGTCCGTAATACACCACGATCACCTGAAGCATGAGCGGCGTTCCGCGGATGATCCATATGATCGTTCTGATCACGGCGCGCAACACCTTAAAACGGCTCATCGCGCCGAGAGCGACCAAAAGTCCCAGCGGGAGCGCCGAGACCAGTGTGATCGCAAATATTTCGCATGTCTTCCCGAAACCTTCCATCAGTTTCAGGGTAACGTTTAAAAAGTCCATTTTTTCCTTTTATCCGGATTCCTGTAATATCCGCTTCAGGCAAAGTATTTTTTCTTAAGCGCGTCGAACTTACCGTTTGCCTTCAGGCTTGCGATCGCTTCGTTCACCTTTCCGCAAAGTTCGGTATCGTTTTTGCGGAAACCGATCCCGAACAGTTCCGCCTCGAAGCCCACGTCAACAAAAGTAAGATCGGTATAAGAAGTGCCTTCGCCCGTTAAAACCTGCGCCATCGCAAGGTCAATCACGGCGATCTTATCCGCCGAAGTTTTCACTTCGAGCAAAGTATCTCTCTGAGCGGTCATCGTCAGAAGGGTCACACCTTCGATCTCCTTTGCGACCGCCTCGCCCGCGGAACCGCTTTCGGCAAGCACCTCTTTCGCTTTTTTCAGATCGTCCTTCGTTTTGTATTTTTCCGCTTCGCTCTTCCGGCAGACAACGACCTGCTTGTTTTCCATATACGGATCGGAAATCGCCATGGCTTCTTTCAGATCGTCCGTGATCGTCATGCCGTTCCAGACCATATCGACCTCGCCGGAATTCAGGGCGAAAATTTTATTATCCCAGTTGATCTCTTTAAACTCGATTTTTTTACCGAGAAAACTTCCCGTTTCTTCTGCGAGCTCGGTATCGAACCCGATCAGCTTTCCGTTGTCGTCAAAATAATTCATCGGCGCATAAATGGTGTAGCCGACGACAAGCGTGTCTTTTTCAAGCGTGTTTTCGTTCTTTTTGCAACCGCCGAACATAGCCGAGCAAACCATAACGCATGCCGCGACCGCCGCGGCGAATCCTTTTTTCATATGCTATCTCCTTTTGTCTCCCGTCACGGCTTTCCGCCGGAAGACAGCGCGCTCCTCATTTCTGTTTTACTTCAGCGCGCTAAATCAATAAAGTGTCTGAATTATAACATAACGCTTTAGCAAAGTAAAGCGTTTGAAGGGGGTATTCGGAAAAAATTTCAAAAAAATTCCGGGCTCGCGCCGGAACGTATCCTGTTATTTTAAAAAGGGATCTCCGGCAGACATGCCGAAGATCCCCTTCACACGCTTTTTGCGGCAAACCCGAGACTGATCAGCAGCGCGTGGTTTACCCGGTTCATCGTTCCTGCCGGCAGCTCTCCGATGCGTTCTTTCAGCCTGCGTTTGTCAAGCGTTCTGATTTGCTCGAGCAGCACTACGGAATCTTTCGTAAGCCCGTAATCCACAGCGCTCAGTTCGATGTGCGTGGGAAGTTTCGCCTTATTGATTTTACTTGTGACCGCCGCGGCAATAATCGTCGGGCTGTATTTGTTCCCGATATCGTTCTGCACCACCAGCACCGGGCGGATACCGCCCTGCTCGCTCCCGACAACGGGACTTAAATCCGCATAGTACAATTCTCCTCTTCTGATCATGATCGACGCCTCCTTCGCGGAAAAAAAACGAAATCTTTCCCCGCAGCCCCGACCGAAAACGATTCTCCGACGGATCGTCGGACGAAAGCCTTTCGGCTTACTGTATCATATGTAAACGATACCGGAAGGGGTTCGCTATTATTCTCGACCGGAAGAAGTTTTTTTATACGTCTTTTATAAAAAAAGGATGCGGCTTTTACCGCACCCGATACTTCCTGTATTTTATGAGAGAACGGAAAGCAGATCGCGGCGTATCGCATTGCACCGATCGTCCGTTACGTCTCTCGTTTCCTTCGCGGAAAGGATCTCCGCCGAAAAAGCAATTCCGCCCCGACCGAGCGCGAACACGTCGTCCGAAAAAGCGAGAGCTTCTTCGATATCGTGCGTTACGAATACGACCGTTTTCGGATATTTTTCGTTCAGATCGAAAAACACCTTTTTCAATCTTTTTTTCAGCCCCGCATCGAGAGAGCCGAAGGGTTCGTCCATTAAAAGCACTTTTTTCGGCGACAGAAAAGCCCGCGCAAGGGAAACCCTTTTTCTCTGCCCGCCGGAAAGGGTCGAAGGAAGCCTTGCGGCTTCTTCCGTCAGTTCGACGGCGCGAAGGATCTCCGCGATCTTCTCCTTCTTCGTATTTTTCTCTGCGGTAAAAAGCAGATTATCGTATACGGTAAGATGAGGGATCAGCCTGTCTTCCTGAAACACGTAAGCCACGCCCTCTTCCGCGCCGAGAATCTCTCCTTCATAATCGCTCAGTCCCGCAATACATCGCAAAAGAGTTGTTTTCCCAACGCCCGATCCGCCGAGAAGGGCTGTAATTCTGTTCTCCCGGAACGTTACGCAAAGGCGGTCGAGAACCGTTTTATCCTCGAATTTCTTTGTCAATCCGCTTACGACGAGATCCATAAATTACCCCCTTTATCAACTTATAGAGCAGCTTTAATAAAATTTCCGCTAAAAAAGCCACCGCCACGGCACAAAGCGTATACGCAAGCAGTTTCGCCGTTTCGAAATTCACGCTCGCGTCGTGCATATCCTTTCCGACGGAAAGTTTCGTCGCCGCGAGAGACTCCCCGGCGATCGTCAGTTTGATACAGAAGGAAAAGGTGGAAACAAGCTGAGAAAACAGAGATTCGAACACGGCGGGAAAAGTCATCAGAAAGAACACTTTGCTTTTTTTCACGCCGTAAACCTCCGCAAGCTCGTCCAGCGAGCGATCCCTGCCGGAAAGAACGCCGAGGATCGCCGAATACAACATGGGAAATACGACCAGAAGGGATACGGCGATCGGGCTTTTCGCCTCCTTCAGCCAGATCAGGCAAAGAAGGATCACGCTCATGGTCGGCGTCACCCGCATGAAAACGATAAAAGGCGAAAACGCCGATTTCAGAAAAGAAAACCGATCGGCAAGCACGGCAAACAAAAGGGCGCAGACGAAAGAAAGGGAAAACGCCTCCGTCACCCTTTTCATTGTCCCTCCCAGAGAGGAAAAAAAGTTTTTGTTTTTCAGCAGGGATAAAAGTTCTTTTCCGACAAGCGTCGGCTCCGGCGCGACGATCTCGCTGTTCGTTTTTTTTGCAAACGCCCACCAGATCGCCACGAAAGCCGCTACAGACAAAATCGGTAAAACGATTTCCGCGATTCGCTTTTTCATATCTGCCCTTATTTTTGTCCGCCTTGCCGTAGCCCGGTACATCGGAACGGCAAAACAAAAGCCTGTAAGACGATAAAACCGTCTTTGATCAGATCAGGTAGAAATCTTCACCGGGAAGTTTTCCGCCGATTTTCGACGCGTCGAACGCAGAGAGAAATGCTTCCACGTTGCTCTTCTGGCTCTTTGCGGTTTCGCAACCGATATGGCATCTGTCAAGCGTTTCCGTGGTAAAAGATACGGAAAGACTGCTGCCCATCGACTGCAATTTCGAGGAAATTTCACTTACGTTCGCGTAGAGATAATCCTTGTTTTCGCTCATCTTTTTCACGAAAGCATTGATGAATCCGAGATCCCCGGCAACCGTTCCGTTCACGACGAGCCCCGCCTGAACGAAAGCGTTTTCGCTGCCGTACACCTTTTCCCATTCCTCGCTTAAATCGAGGGAATACGCGGCGCCCGTTTTCGCCATCGCCTGCGTAACGACAGGCTCTCCGAGAAGGGCGAAATTACCCTCCTTCAGCGCGGCGATCGCAAGAGGCGCTTCGGAAACCATTTTCACGTATACCTTTTCGGGATCTTCCGCCGTTTCGCCGTCCTCATAGGCGATATTGTTTGCGGTGAGAAGATTTTTCAGCACGAGTTCCGGCGTTCCGCCTTCGCCTACGCTGTAAACGACTTTTCCCTTAAGAGAAGAAAGATCGGTCATTTCCGTCTGCCCCACCACATACAGCACGCTGAAGATGTTGACGGAAACGAGTTTCGCGCCGACATTCGCCGCCTTGTTATATAAGGTAGAAGCAAGGTTCAGCGGCACGATCGCCATATCGAACGTTCCGTTGTTCATTCCCGCAACGATCTGCTGAGGATTGCTCGTGATCTCGGTTTTTACGGTAACGTTTTCGCTCGCCCCCTTATAGGTGTAACCGTCGGCAAGATTGGTCACGGCAAGAGCGGGCGCCCCGTCCACCACGCCGATGGTATAAGTTTTTGTCTGAAGCTCGTTGTCTCCCGTTCCGAGACAGGACGTGCATGCGATCGCCATTACGGCAGCAATCAGAAACGCAAGAAATTTTTTCATATTTTTTCTCCTTTTTCGGGGGCTTTTTCCGTCTGCTCCCCGACTTCAACGTTGGTAACGGCGGATTTCACGGTTACGTGAGCGATCCTGCCGAGTTTCCCCGTCATCGCCGATATGATCTCGTTCGGTGCCTTTACGATCACGCTGATCACGAAAATCTCGTTTCTGAAATCGGGCACGCCCGTTCTCGAAAAAACGTATTCTCCGTATTCGGAAAGAATTTTGTTTACGTAAGCAGACGCGCTTCTGTCTTTTTCGATCACGATCCCGATCACGGCGATCCTCATAAAAACACCTCACAAAAAAAGCATACCCTTTCTTTTCCGAAAAAGAGTATGCGCAAAAACCTATGTTACCGATCGCATTCCGCTACGAAAAAAACGACCGCAGGCTTCAGGCGGACAGGCGGAATAAGACCGCAAGTACGGCAAAGCCCGGATAACCGATAAATTTCCGCGCCTCCTCTCCGGCATCCGGGAACTTCCGCGCGAAACGTTTTCGCCGGAAGCTCCGGATTTTCATCGATTCGGGGCTTCTGATAGAAACAAGATTATTATATTAAAATATTTTCCGTTTGTCAAGTTTATTTTATTGCGCGAAAGGAAAAAAAGTAGTATAATATTCCTGTAAATTATTTTCGGAGGTCATTCATTATGCCTTTAGTCAATACGAAAAAGATGTTTGAAAAAGCATATGCCGGCGGCTATGCGATCGGCGCGTTCAACGTCAACAACATGGAAACGATCCAGGGTATCGTAAATGCGGGCAAAGCGCAGAACGCTCCCCTCATTCTTCAGGTTTCGTCCGGTGCGAGAAAATACGCCAACCCCATTTACCTGAAACACCTTGTTCTTGCGGCGGAAGAAGACACCGGTCTCCCGATCGTTCTTCACCTCGATCACGGCGACAGTTTCGAACTTTGCAAGAGCTGCATCGACAACGGCTTTACTTCCGTCATGATCGACGCTTCCAAATACCCCTTCGAAGAAAACATCGCCATCACGAAAGAAGTCGTTGCTTATGCGCATGACAGAAACGTTACCGTCGAAGCCGAACTCGGCAAACTCGCCGGTATCGAAGACGACGTGAAAGTTCACAGCGACGACGCGATGTTCACCGATCCGGACGAAGTTTACGAATTTGCGACCAAAACGGGGATCGATTCTCTCGCCATCGCGATCGGAACTTCCCACGGCGCTTACAAGTTCAAACCCGGTCAGAAACCGCAGCTTCGTTTCGATATCCTCGAAGAAGTCGGCAAAAGACTTCCGAACTTCCCCATCGTTCTTCACGGCGCGTCGTCCGTTCCGCAGGAATTCGTAAAAGTCATCAACGAAAACGGCGGCAAAATGCCGGATGCGATCGGTATTCCCGAAGAAATGCTCCGTAAAGCGGCTACGATGGCTGTCTGCAAAATCAACATCGATTCCGACCTGAGAATGGCTTGCACGGCGGCGATCCGTCAGCACATGGTAGAACACCCCGATCATTTCGATCCGAGACAGTATCTCGGAGACGCAAGAGCGAACGTTCAGAAGATCGTGGAACACAAGCTGGTAGACGTTCTCGGTTGCGCAGGAAAAGCGGACGAATGCAGATAATTTTCTTTACTCGAAAAACTCTGTAAATAAAAAGGAAACGGAGACGGGCGAATATACCCGTCTCCGTTTCCTTTTTATTTTTATGGAAAAACCGCCCGGACAAAAATCACGCGTTTCGGATTTTCTTCACGTTCCGGTTCATAAGATGCCGACCGATCAGGCGATAAGAAAGCCCTTTGATAACCCCTGTATCCTGCCCGTAACGGGACAACAATTCGTCAGGATCGTCAAAAACGCCGAGATCGCGCACGATCCCTTCCTTTTGTATATAGGTATTGCAACAGCAAAATTCGACGGGCGGATCGGCAAAGTTTTTCGTCGCTACGCCGTAACCGATAAACGATCCGTCCTCTTCGGGGCGAAAACGTTTTTGCAGAGAAAAAAGATATTTTTTATCGAGAATAAACCCTTCCGCCTCGTAAGTTTTGCCATCGATATAAAGTTCGACAAAGCTGTGAAATATTTCCTTCGGCGCGGAAACATACACAAGCCCCGTCATCGCACCTTTTTGTAAAATTTTATCGATCATAAACCCGTGAATCCTGCAGGGAACGCCGCATGCGCGAAGAAGTGCCATAAACAGGATCCCTTTCGTATTACACTGCCCGAAGCCGTCCTTCAGCACGCGGGACGCTTTGATCTTATCTCCCGCGTTATAGCCGAAAAGGATCTCGTCCTTCACGAAATCGTAAATCGCCTTTACCGGTTCCGGCAGTTTCTTCCATCCGCGCGATCCGATCAGTTCCCGTATCGGCTTGGCGGAATAATCGAGCAGTGCCGTCTCCGCGAGCAGATTATTCTCAGTCATTCAGCCACTCCGTTATCGTTTTCACGACCCTTCGTTCGATATCGATCCTTGTTTCCTTACATTCCTTCGGATATTCTTTTGCCGCCCTGAACATCAGTTTCAGTAAAACCCCCGAGCCGATCGGGAAAATCTTTTTCAAAAGACTTTCCGGAAAAACGAAATGGGTCCCGTGCTCATAGACAACGGCTTCCGCATCCGACCCGTGCGGTTTTTCCGAAAGGCGTTTTTCCGCACGACGAACGTATTTCGCGGCATTCCACAAACTGTCGTCTTCCGCGGCGATCATCAGAAGCTTTCCTTTTATGTTTTCTATTCTGATAAATTCGTCCTCCGCGATCGGATGCGCGGCTTCGGAATCTTCGAAAATTTTGCGGGACGCGGTCATGTTTCCCGTGCTTTTCGCTTCTTCCCGCATCGTATTCCAATAATCGGGATGCGCATAACAAAACGGCATATACGGCAAAGGCTTTCCTCGGTAAGTAAACAATGACTCCCCTTCGATCGGCCATTCGCCGCAACCGTCTTTTTTGCCCTGCGCGAAACCCTGCCAGACGAAATCGCTCGGCGTAAGCGCGATCGTCAGCGTGATATCGGAAAAATAAGACGCCGCCGTGAGCGCAAGAGTGCCCGTGGTGGAAGCCCCGACGATCCCTATTTTTTTGTTTCCGTTTTGTTTCAGCCATTCCACGGCTTTTTCTATCCTTTCCAACGGATAGTTATGGTGGCTGTAATTCTTTTTCGCGGGTGACATGGTAAGAACATTCACGTTCAGACCGCTCAGCCATTTCACGCACGTGCGCGCCATATAATCTTCCGGATCGTCGCCGAGCATGGCAATGATCGCACTGTCGGCAGGCTTTTTGCTTTTCCAGTAAGCGCCGTAAAACCCGTCTGTTTCCGTATCGAAATGAATGTGTTTCATAACCGTCTTCTCTCCTCATGCGATTGCGTTTTATCCGCAGGCGACTGCATTGCGCAACTCACCCGAACGCAAATTTTTTCTCCGGAAACATTATATCACAGCCGTAGAAAATTTTCAAGCGGTTAGCGCAAGCTAACCGCTTTTATTATTACACTGCTTCTGAAAATTCCGGAACGCTATCACAAAAACTTATCGAGTTCCGCCTTTACCTTTTTATTGACCTTCACTTTCGGACGATCGTAAATTTTTCCGCGGGCGATCACCGTTTCTACCCTTTCGAGGGCGCGCAGATCGCTGAGCGGATCGTCTTTCGTGACGATCAGATCGGCGCACTTTCCCTCTTCGATCGATCCGGTGATATGGCCGATCCCCGCCGCCTCCGCACTGCCGAGCGTTGCCGTGTATAAGGCAAACGAATTGCTTACGCCTGTATACTTGTGAAAATAATACAGCTCCCGCCAGAAATCGTACTGCGTGATCCACGGGCATCCGACGTCGTTTCCGAGAACGACGGGGATCCCCTGCTCTAAGGCAGCCTTCGAATTGGCAATGATCCCGTCGAAAACCACTTTCCCGTTGTACTGTTCCGTTTCCGACACATGCGAAACCGAACGATCGAACAAAGCGTAAGGGAGAGCGGGAGAGATCGTGGTACACAAAAATGCTCCGCGGCTGCGGAAAAGCCCGAGGATCTCTTCCGTCGGCGCGGCACCGTGTTCGATCGAATCCACGCCGTTTTCGAGCGCGAGTTTCACCCCTGCGGAAGATTCGGCATGCGCCGCAACGAGATACCCTTCTTCATGCGCCTTTTCGCAAACGGCTTTCACCATATCGGCAGGCATTTTCACCTCGCCGGGAACACCCTTTTCTTTCGCGTCGAGAACGCCGCCCGTGATCATCAGTTTCACGAGATCGACCTTTTCCTTTCTGTTGTTTCCGAGGATCGCGAGAGCTTCTTCTTTACTCTTCGCCGCGATCGCCACCGAACCCGCCATGTGTCCGCCTTCCACGGAAATGCCGCGGTTTGCCGCCAGGATCCTCGGACCGTCCTTCTTGCCGGCAAGAATTTCGTCACGCAGTCTCGAATCGAAATCGGCAAGCCCGCCCATCGTTCTGATCGACGTAACGCCGCTGAAAAGTTCCGTTTTCGCAAACCCCGCCACTATCCGGTAAGCGATTGCCCGCGTAAGCGGCGTACTCATGATCTTTTTTACGAGTTTTGCATTGTCTTTCTGCTTTTTCTGCGGTTTCCCGTTGCCCGCCAGGTGGACGTGCATATTGATCAGCCCCGGCATGACGTATTTTCCGCCGAGGTCGATTTTTTTATATCCGTTCAGGTCCGTGCGGCTTTCTTCCGCCACAGCCGTGATAACACCGTCGTCGACAAGGATACAAAATCCTTCCCGCACCTTCATATCCTTTTTACCGTCGAGAATTTTCCCGTTTATAAGCGCGTATTTCATCATACCGTTATTATACCCGAATGCCGGCTTTTTGTCAACCCCGCAAAGAAACGCATGCGTAAAATTTCCGCGTATTCTGTTTTTTATACAGAATTTCTCACCGCTCCCTTTCCAGGTTTTATACGGAATTTCTCACCGCCCCTGTCCTTGCGGAATTTTTTCTTCCCCTGATCCGCCCCCGAAAATATTTTTTGGCGGCACACGCAACGCAGGCGATTTGATTGACAAAACGCAACGTAAATTGTATACTTAATCCGAGTTACGTTGAATTACGTTGCACCTGTTGTTGCAGGTGCAATCTTTTCTTTTCCGGATTCCGCCAAACAGGGTCAACGCAAAAATATGAAACAAACCGTGATCCCGCACCGGATCCTGCGAACGATCAAGGAAATACAAAAATTATGGTTTCGAAAGCTAAAAACCTGATAAAAGGCAACCTCTGGAAGAACATTTTCCTCTTCAGCCTTCCGCTGGTTGCATCGAACCTGTTGCAGGTTCTGTTCAACATGTCAGATATCGCGATCGTCGGCAATTTCGCTTCGGACGGCGATACCGCGCTCGGCTCGGTCGGTTCCACCTCTACGATCGTCACCCTGTTCACCGGGTTTCTGATCGGTATCGGGGGCGGGATCAACGTCGTGATCGCCACCTGCTTCGGAGCGGGCGATAAAAAAGGCGTGGAAAAATCCGTTCACACCTCCGCTTTTCTCGCACCCGTCATCGGGCTGATCCTTACCCTGATCGGAATGATCGGCGTAAGACCCCTTCTCGAAATTCTCGACACCAAAGAAGAATTGATCGCCGGCGCCGAACTGTATCTCCGCATTTATTTCATCGGCATGCCTGCCGTCGCCATCTACAACTTCGGCAACGGTCTGTATTCTGCCGTAGGCAACACGAAAAAGCCGTTGATCATTCTGTTTATTTCCGGCATACTCAACATCGCGCTCAACCTCTTTTTCGTGATCGTATGCCGGCTCGACGTTGCCGGCGTCGCGCTTGCCAGCATTATTTCTCAATACCTTTCGGCTTTTCTCATTCTGTTCTCTCTGTTCAGAAGCAACGATATTTTCTGTCTCAGGCTTTCCAGACTGAAACCGGATAAAGACAAAACGAAACAGGTCCTCGTGCTCGGCGTGCCGGCGGGGCTACAGAACATCATTTTCGCAATCGCCAATCTGTTCATCCAGAAGGCGGTGAATTCCTTCGATCACGTCACGGTGGAAGGGATCGTAGCCGCTCAGAACGCCGACCCGCTGATCTATGACGTTCTCGCAGCCTTTTACATGGCATGTTCCAGCTTTATCGGGCAGAGTTTCGGGCAGAGAAACAAAAAGAAAATCCTGCACAGCTATTTTATCAGCCTGTTGTATTCGTTCGCCCTCGGAGCATTTCTCGGGCTCGGGCTGGCGAAATTCTATCGCGTTTTCCTCGGCATATTCACTTCGTCCGACGCCGTGATCGAAGCGGGAAGATATCGCCTTCAGGTAATGGGCGTTTCCTACATGGTTTCCGTGTTTATGGACTGCACCATCGCCGCCTCGCGCGGGCTCGGCAAAACCGTGATCCCGACAATCTTCGTGATCCTGGGGTCCTGCGTTTTCCGCATCGTCTGGATCTACACCGTTTTCCGTCATTTCGGGACCCTTACCTCACTTTTCCTTCTCTACAGTTTTTCCTGGACGATCACCGCGATCTTCGAAGCGATCTATTTCTTTATCGTTTACCGGAAAACCACGAAAGATTTCCCCTCACGCCCCGAAGAACCGGAAGAAACCGTATCCAAGGCTTCCGTATAAATAAAAAAAGATATATCGCTCTATAAGCCGATTATCGTAATACAGAATAAAAAAAACGATGTGAAAAAATTCTTCTTTCACACCGTTTTTTTGTACTTATACAGTCTTATCGGTCAAAGATATGCCGCCAGATTATGATTCGTTTTTATTCTTGCCCGGCATAGGAAAAGATCATTTTCCCGAGGTCGGGAAAATGATCAACGGCACGATGCAAAGCCTTTTGAAAATGATACAACCGGCTCGGAAACGGGTAAAACAGACCTGTTTTTTCCAAGCAGGATCAGTCGCAATTCAGTCGGGCGTTTTGCCCGCCCGAAACACGCTTTTTAAGACAAGCGGGATACCCGCTTTCTTATTCCGATAAAAGGAAATCGGTCAGATTAACGATTTTGATACCGTTTACATTTGTAGCGTAAGTTTTGTCGGTTGTGATGATCGTCTTCTCGTAAAAATCGTTTGTTGAGTAGAAAGGTGCGACTTCACGCTCTTGTGTTTTTGCATCGGCAAGACTTTCCGTTACCTGAAAATAGCGGGTTTCTTCCTTTTTGATAGCAACGAAATCGATTTCTTTATTGTCGCATTTACCGACATAAACTTTGTATCCGCGGCGCAGCAGTTCAAGATAAACAACATTTTCTATCGAATGTCCGTAATTTTCCAAATTGTATCCGACAACGGTATTTTTTAATCCCGTATCGGCAACGTAATACTTTTCAAGCGATTTTAAGACTTCTTTGCCTTTAACGTCGTAACGGTTCGCTTTGTAAATGATAAATGCGTTTTCAAGCATTTCAAGAATGTTACCGATTGTCGCAGGACGCAACGAAGTATCAAGTTTTGCTTCCATTGCGATATATTTCGCCATGCTGTTCGTCGAAGTAATACTGCCGACGTTTCCGCACACAAAGGCAAATACGCGTTTCAGAAGATCGACGTCTTTCAATTTATTACGCCCTACAACGTCTTTCAGAATTACGGTGTCGTAAATACTTTCCAAAAACAACGAAATCGTTTTTTCGTCCGACGGCAGAGAAAGCAATTGCGGAAGTCCGCCGTATTTCAGATAATCGTTAAAAAGTTCTTCCGTACTTTTCCCGTCGTTTTTGTAATACTCGTAATACTCTTTGAAAGACAACGGCAACATTTTTATTTCGACGTATCGCCCGGAGATTAAAGTCGCAAGTTCTGAAGAAAGAAGATATGCGTTCGAACCCGTAACGTATATATCCGTATCATATTCAAGCGTAAGCGAATTTATAGACTTTTCCCAGCCTTCGACCTGCTGGATTTCGTCGAAGAACAAATAATTCTTTTTGTCTGCAACGATGTTTTGCGTTATAAAGTCGTAAAGTTGTCTGTACGAGCGGATATAGTCGTATTTCATCAATTCAAAATTGACGAACTGTATTTGAGAGGGAGAAACCCCGTTAGCAAGAAGTTCATCGCGATACATTTGTAAAAGCGTGGATTTACCCGAACGGCGAAGTCCGGTAACAACTTTTATGATTTTGTTATCCTTAAATGCCTGCAATTGGCGCATATAATCAACTCTGTATATCATCTTTACAACACTCCTTTCTATTCATTATAAGTAAAAACCAATCAAAAGTCAATAGTTTTTACTGTATAGAGTAAAATTTTCTAAAAATAGACAAGTTTCAACAAAAAACACAAACACAGGAGATAATATGAGATTCAACGAAATCGGTTACAAGGACGAGGCGGGAAAACAAAAATATAAATGGTACGCCACGGGACTGACAGAACGCGGAAATAAAAAAGAAGCAAAAGAATTTCTTGCACGGAAAATGCAGGGATTTGAAGAAGAACAGACAAATCTGTTCAATAAACTCGAAAACCGCGGCAAACCCAAAACCGTAGATAAATCGGATGCAACCATGTTGTTTTCGGATTATTGTCTGAAATATGTAGAAAGTAAAAAATCCGAATTATCCCCGTCCGTATACAGTTTATATCTAAAACACTACATAAAACTTTTTAAGTCGTATTTCGACCCGAAAAAACTACGGTTAATCGATATTACTGAAAAAGAAATTAACGATTTCTACGAAGACAGGTTAAAGCACGGGGTTAAGAAAATTACCCTGAAACATTATAATTGCGTGCTTCGCCCGGCTTTAAGACAGGCATACAGGGACAAATTGATTCCGGATAACCCGTTTGACTATATCGATTCCATAAAGAAAGAAAAGACTTCTATGTCTTTCTACGACAAAAACGAAATGAAGGCGTTTTTTGCGGCAATAAAAGGACATAAACTCGAAATACCGTTTATGCTTGCTGCTTATTACGGATTCCGCCGTAGTGAGGTTTTAGGGCTCCGTTGGAGCGCAATAGACTTTGACCATAAACTGATAACCGTAAATCACAAACTGCTCGTCGTGGACAAAGAAGTCATTTTAACGGACGATTTGAAAACCGAAAAGAGCCATCGCACGCTTCCGCTTATCCCCGCCGTAGAATCCGCTCTGTTAAAGCATAAAGCACAGATAGAAGAGAATAAACGATTCTACGGGAATACTTACGATACACGCTATCTCGATTACGTTTGCGTAGAGGAAAACGGCAAAATAATCTACCCCGACCACATGACGAAAAAATTTGCCGATTTGTTGAAAGAGAAAAATCTGCAACATATCCGTCTGCACGATTTAAGGCACAGTTGTGCAAGTAACCTTTTAGCAAACGGAGTGCAGTTGAAAGAAATACAGGAGTGGCTCGGACACTCGAATTTCGGAACGACGGCGGACGTTTATTCTCACTTGGATTTCAGCGCAAAGGTAAAAGCGGCTCAAACTCTTACGCAAGCCTATGAAGAACCGACAGAAGAAAAGCCACCCGCACAAGACAGGAAAAATGTAGAAATACTTATGCAGGCAATCGACGAAATGAAAAAACTCGGCTTTAACTCTCTTGAGGAATATCTTGCGTATAAAGACGAGCAATCGCTTAAAGGAATGAAAAAGAACCCCATCGAAATGTAGAAAAAGGACGCCGATCGGCGTCCTTTTTTCGTTGTTTTTATAAAAATATTCAAAAAAAACTTATAAAGATTCAATAGTAATAAACAAAATTTAACTGTCGATAACGGTAAAAATGACCGCCGCTCTTGCACAAAAATTTTCGATTTTATTAGAACTTTTATTAGAACAGAGCCATTTTCGGCATTTTCGGGGGTTTTGGGGGAGAACATAAACACCCCGTTTTGTTCTAATAAAAATCGCGAAATTTTATTAGAACAAACAACAAGTTAGCCATAAATAGACCTAAAACGAGTAAAAAACAGCCCAAAATGTTTGATTTTGGGCTGTTTTTGGTGCACCATGAGGAGTTCGAATCCCCAACCTTTGGTTCCGTAGACCAACGCTCTATCCAGTTGAGCTAATGGTGCATATTGATTATTCAGTTGTTTTCGCCTTTGGTTCCGTAGACCAAAGAATTATCCGACCGGATAACGAAAACCGCTTTCCCGAAATTCCCGGCAAACCGATATCAAAAAATACCGCACCACATCTCAGAATGCTAAAATATTATAGTATTTTTCTTTTGTTTTGTCAAACGTTTTTATATGGTTTTAAGAAAGTTTTCTTCCTTTTCCGTTAGCCGAGAGAAATTTGAACCGCATTAAGTTTTAACGGCGCAAAATTCGTAAAATCTTTGTTAAACTCGCTTGTAATACGATCGAGTATGACTTCGCTCGTTTGCCTCGATTTTCCTGAATTTATCGCCGTTAGCCACAGGTGATTGCATTTAAACCCGGTCTTACGCCGTGTTTTTGACTAATACTGCGTTCCGCTCGCGTGTTATACGTTT
>CABUWK010000032.1 GCA_902495325.1 uncultured Acidiphilium sp. | reverse complement strand
TTCCTTTTTCTTCTTTTTCTTAATCACGGCAATTCCCGCCGCCGCGAGCGCGGCTGCCGCCGATCCGCTTGCGGAAGATTGACAACCGTCTCCTTCCGCCGTGACCGGTTTCAGCTCGGGTTTCGTCTCATCGAACGAAGGAACTTCAGCGGGGGCTTTCACAAGTCCTTTTTTCGCCGCCGCAAGCGCGGCGATCATCTTCTCCGTTCCGGCATACGTTTTGAAGGTCTGCCCGTAATATGTCTTCGCTTCTTCGATCGCCTGTCTGAGATCCGCATACGAATATTCCGTATAGGCGGATGCGTCTGTCTTTTCCGCGTCTGCGATCGCCGTTTCCAGAGAGGAAGTATCTCCCGCATAAACGAGATATTTATAGATCGCGTCGTACAGCT
The DNA here is from genome assembly GCA_902495325.1 of uncultured Acidiphilium sp. Lineage (GTDB taxonomy): Bacteria > Bacillota > Clostridia > Christensenellales > Borkfalkiaceae > UBA10281. The sequence continues at coordinate 25,744 of CABUWK010000032.1, read as the reverse complement.
GGAACATTCCCACGTTTACGTCGGACTGAACGAGAAAGCGATCGGCAAGGATATCCCGCATCGCCTGCACCTTCAGTTGCAGATACTGCCAGGAATCCGCCGTATATTCGTTTTCGTTCAGAGACGCCGCAAGCGCGAGAAGATTTTCGGAAACGCTCGCGTCTGTTTCGGAACGGACGAAGACCTTTGCGTAAGCCTTCACGCCGTACAGATTGGAGAGCCCCGCTTTCTGCAGATCTTCGGCGGAAAGAGTGCCGATGAAATCGAAATTGCCCGTCTTCGTTCTGTCGTAGCCGTCCGCCGTCCAGGTAACGCCCACAATGTGGCTGTTGCCGTTGGTGTCCGTCACTCCGATCGTATTGCCGAGCCCGGAGATCACCTCTTTTTCTGCGGTGAAGCGTTCGACGGCAAGTTTCTTCTCTTCCGTCGTCTGCACCGCCGCGCCCTTTTGCGGGAAGGAGAAATCGCTTCCGAGTTCCGTCACGCGGAGTTTATTCACGGTGAGCGGAAGAAGCCCGCTGTGAAGAGAGATCAGCCCCTCCTTGCCGATGTACGAAGCGTCGCTCACCGTCATGACCGGTCTGCCGTTGACGGCAACCGCGATCGTACCTTCGTAAACGACGATCTTAAGATCGAACGCGTTTCCGACCTGCCAGCCGACGATGTTCGCGTCAAGCGGACCGACTTCGGAAGAACCGTTCCACAAAAGCACTCTGCCCTTCGGCTCGATGCCGACGGTAAGCCCGTGCCCCGTCTGGTTCTGCACGACGTTCTGCCCGTCGCGGAAAATCATGAAGCCAGCAAAGCCCCATGCGCCGGGATCCGCAACGTCGATCGACATATTGACGTCCAGCATGAAATTCCCGAACGTTTTCCCGTTATAACTGTACGCCTTATCCCAGTTTGTTGTCTGATATTCCGTCGTTTCGCGGATGGTCTTTCCGTCGTTCGTGAATGCGCCGCCCTTTAAGGAAGCCCAGTTCGCGGTGTCGGCGATAAGATCCGTACCCGGATTGTATGCGGTGTAAGCCTGCAATTCGGTATAAAGAGAATATTGGTGCTCCCCTTTGCAATCGCCGTACAACATGACGTAGCGTGCGTTTACGGGAGAATCGAGCGCGATCGTCGTCCCGCGTTCGGGAACGTTCTGCATCGCTTCGGTCGCGTAAACGGTCTGCGCGTCGGAGAAGTCCGCTTTCGTGGCGACTTTCAGCTGAACGTCTCCGAACGCCCAGTCGTGCCAGAAGGAGAAATTGAACCGGTCGACGGAAAGTTCTTCTCCGAGATCGACGACCGCCCAACCGAGTTCGGACGTCTGCACCACGGACTGCCATGCGTCGTAAGACCCGTCCGTCACGTGGGCGGCATTCGCCGTCGCTCCGTTAAAGCCGTTGAAGGAAATTTCCCGCGTGAGATCCTTGCTGTAGAATTTCGCCCCTTTTCCGCTTGCGGCATTGCGGGAAGCGTCCGCAATGATAAGATCGAGATCGAGCACGGAACTTACGTCTCCCCCGCGCACGCTCACCGCACGCACGGTATAAGTCGCCGTTTCGCCGTATCTGCCCACTTCGATCGCTTTGCCGTCGTATTCTTTCGTATTCGCCGAATCGGCATCCGGGAAACTTCCGTCCGTCGTGTAATAGATCTTCGCGCCTTTGTCTCCCGTGGTCAGCGTAACTTTCTGCGGTCCGACGTAAACGCCGCTTCTGTGCGAACTTTCGGGAACCGCAAGGTCTTCGAAAATTTCGACGGGCGCGCCGTTTTCCCCTTCGAGCTTATAAATTTTCATTTCACCCGGCAGGAAAGACTGCGTAAAACTTCCGCCGGACACGTCGTAAACGATCTCTTCCGGGGTTCCGAGGGTCGTGAGATCGGTCGGATCGGGAAGAGCGTCGTACGAAAAGTCGGTCGGTTTATAATACCGCATCGCGCGGATGCCGGAATTAAGATCGAAACGGAAGGTATACTCTTTCGCCCCGCCGGAAAGCGCTTTGTTAAATACGAGAAGATAGGGTTCGTTTTTCACCTTGTCGTATGCGATGGAATAGATAAAGGAATCGCCCGATCCGTCAGGCTGCATCAGAAATCCGGAAGGAAGCCCTTCGGCGCCCGCCGGCACTTTCGCCGTGTGATAAGCATGTTTCACGTCGATATTGGAAAGAATGCCGCCGAGCTGACGGATCTGCCAGTTCAGAATGCTCATCGGTTCGTAAAGATCCGTTTTGTTCCCCTTGGAATCGGTCACGAAGTCGCGCATGCCTTCGCCGCCGTTTTCGGGCGAAACGTACTGGGGCGCGACCCAGCAGAAGTGCGAAATGCTCTTCAGTCCGTAAGTAAGAAGGGAATATGTGCTCCAGCGCGCCATGTCCGCCGTGGGGCGTTTCATGCCGTTCCAGGAACCCATCTGCGTAAAACCGCCCGTCCGCAGTTTTCCGTTTTTATAGGCAACGTCGCGGATGATCTCGAGATCGGAGAAATAGGTGGAACGCACGTCTTCCGTCTGCGTGAAGGGATAGTGGTCGAAATAGAACAGGTCTTCGCTGTAGCCGGACCCGTAAAGGTTCGCCCATTTCGTAACGTAATCGCGATAGGTCCCGCCGAGGTTCGTCGCACCCGCATAAGAGGGGAACAGGTTGACGAAAGCCATTCTCGACGGATCTCCCTGTTTAAAGGAATTGCAGAGTTCCGCTAAGGCGTCCATCTGCGCCGAGCTCGGTTCGTCTTTCAGATGATAACCGATGCAGCGCGCGTAATCCTTCACCCTTTCGTAAGCGGAATCGAACTCCGTAACGTCCGATCCCTGATAGAAATAATACATGTTGAGCGCTTCGGAAAGCCGTTCGAGGTTATCCCAGAATTCTTTCCCCTGCGATTGACCGTAATTTGTCTGCGCACTGATAAAAGTGGGAAGCAATATGGTGTTCATACCCGCTTTCGCCAGATCTTCCACCTGTTCGTCGTACGATCTGATCGACGTGTCGTAAAACTGCACCCATCCGCCGACGGTCAGTTCGTTTTTCCATTCCTGAGAAGCGACCGTTTCCGCCGTCTGTCCGTCGGCTTTTACCGCCGAGGCGCCGAACGATACGCCGGAAACGATCATAGAAGCGGTCAGTGCCGAAACCATGATTTTTTTAAACGTTTTCATCCGAGATCCCCTTTTGCTTTTTTATGATAACGAAAGCCGCAAGCAGCGCGAGCATGCCGGCGAGAACAAACCCGTCACCGCCGAACGCGGAAGAACAACCGTCTCCCGAAGAAGAGGAAAGCACGCTTTCGAGCAGAGCTTTCGCCTCCTCGACCTGCGCCTCCGTCACCTCGCCTTCGAACGCGATCATCTTTTCCGCATAGGCGATCGCCTTGTCCGCGTTTTCTTTCGCCGTTCCGGTCAGAGTTTTCCCTTTTACTTTTTCGACGAGCGCCGAAAGCTCTTCTCTGTTGCCGAGTTTCACAAGTCCCTCGTAAGCGGCTTTCAGATCGCCTGCGATCTTCGTAACTTCTTCCTCGGTCAGGTTTTCGTCGTTTTTCCCTTTATTCGCCGCATAGAGCGCGCTTTCGTAAACGGCATAGCTTGCCGCGGTGTAATCGTTTGCCTCTTCGCCCGCATAGGCGCCGAGCGCTTCGCTGATCGCTTTTTTGTCCCCGCGCTTAACAAGGTTTCCGATCGCTTCCGAAAGGGCTGCTTTCGTCTCGTCCGCTTTCTCCTGCCCGATCAAAGCGGGATCGGTCGCAAGAAGAGCTTTCGCCTGCGCGATCGCGTCCTTTAACAAGGCATATGAAATCGCCGTATAATCGGCTTCGGCAAGGGCTTCCGCCTTTTCGACTTCCGCGCGCAGTTCCGACGTGTCGACCAGAGCCGTAAGTCCCGCGATCGCCTGTTTCAAAGTTTCTTCCGCTTCGTCAAACGCGTCCTGCCCGTTTTCGGCGGCTGCGCTTTCCCGGAAGAAATTCTCCGCGAGATACATCGCGTCCATATAGCGGGACCACGTTTCGCGCGTGTATCCGTTCGTCGATTCCTCGCCGTAACCTTTTTCTTTCTTCGCGTTGTCGTAAACGGCTTTCAGCGAAGAATCGTTACCTCTTAAAACCAGTTTCGCTTCCGCCTTTTCGAGATCGGCTTTCACTTCGTCTACCTCTTCCTGCGTCATATCTGCGTTTCCGTTTTCTGCAAGAACGGCGTTTGCTTTCGCAAGCGCGACGCGATACTCTCCGAAAGAAGCCGTCGTATACTTATCTTCCGTCTTGTCCGCAAGCCCGTTCACATAAGTTTTTAAAGCGGAAACGTCCCCGCGGAGAATGAGCTCTTCTTTCGCCGCGTTCAGCTTTGCGGTCGCGCCGTCGATCTCCGCCTGCGTTTTATAAGCCGCTTCGAGAATCGTTTTTGCCTTTTCCAACGCGGAAACAAGCGGCTTCGCCGACGAAACGGTATATGCGCCGATATCGCTGTTCTTTAAAGAATCATAAAGAGTTCTGAGCGCGGAATCGTCTGCGGCTTTCACCGTGATTTTCACTTTAACCTGCGCTATAAATCCGTAAACGTCCTTTTCGTCAGAGTTGCCGAGCGTTGCGTAATATTCGCCCGCTTTCGTCTTGTCATACCCTTCGATCGTCCAGTCCGCGGAGATCGCCTTTTCGGTGCCGTCGGAATATTTCACGACAATCGTATCGGGAAGTCCGAGTTCGTCCGCTTCTTTTCCGCAGAAAACCTCGATCGCGGAAGGTTCGGAAACTTCCGTCACATACGTCTTGTATTCATACGGCGTGTCGGGCGTTGCGTCCGGATCCGCCGTCCATGCCTGAAGTTCGGTATAAACGGAATATTGCCCTTCCCCTTTCGCGTCGTTGAAAGCCATGACGTAACGCGCTTTCACGATCTTTTCCAGAGTCACGTCCGTTCCGGTATTCGGGGTATTCTGCATCGAAGCGATCGTGTATACGGTGACCGCGTCGGAGAAATCGTCTTTCGAAGCAAGCCTGATCTCGACTTTTCCGAACCACCAATCGTGCCAGAAAGAAAAGTTGATCCTGCCGAGGGTATATTCCTTGCCGAGATCGACAACCGCCCACCCGACTTCGCCGTCGGTATTCACACAGGAGGAACCGGGGTTATAAGAACCGTCGGTCACAAGTGCGGAATCGCCCGCCGCGCCGTTAAAGCCTTTGAAACCGATCTCCCGGGAAAGATCCCGATCGTAAAATCTGACCGTTTTTCCGAGCGCCGCGTTTTCGTATACGAACTCCCGATCCGGCTCTTCACACGTCCACGCCTGAAGTTCGGTATAGATCGAGCCGTAGGGCGCGCTGCCGTCCTGCGCGAACGCGCGGATGTATCTGCCCTTGATCGGAGAGAAATTAAATTCGAAACCGCTTGCCGCCGTATGTCCCGCGATCCACTCTTTTCCGCAGTTTTCCTGCCATGCGGGATCGAGCGTTCCCGCATACACCGCAAGTCCGTTCCAGTTACTGCCGTCCGTACAGACGATCGTCTGCACGCCCGTTTTAAACGTTTCGTCGTCCGAAAGCTGAACGGTGATCGATCTCCACACGTGATCGTGCCAGAGATTCAGCACCGCTTTGCCGATCCAAACGCTTTCGCCCAGATCGACCTGGATCCACCCCGTTTTCCCGTCAAGCTGGATCGAGTTTTCCGCTCCCGTTTTTCCGTCCGTCACGCAGGCAAGGGTCTGCCCACCGTTGTGGTTCGTGACCGTGGCTTCCGTGCCGTCGGGAAGATATGCCTTCGCCGTTTTTCCGAGCGCCGCGTTTTCACTGACGAAAGCAGCCTTTCCCGCAAACTCGAAATCGCACGGAACGCCGTATTTCCCGTCTTTATAAGCGACCGCTCTCACTTTGACCGAACCGTCGACGGAAATGCCGTCTTCATACAAAGCCGATCTCGTCGTCGGAGCGCTGCCGTCGATGGTGTAATAGATCTTCGCGCCCTCTTCGGCGGCGTAAAGTTTCGCCTTTCCGTCCTTCGCCGTGTCGAGCGTATCGGTATAAACAAGGTTGCCTTCCGCAGCGAAAAGCTGAATTTCACCGAGCGTGGTATACCCGAGATTCGAACCGTTTCCCACGGTGTCTCCCGTCACCCTCACGTATCTCGCCTTAACGGGAGAAAAACGGAAGGTAAGCCCTTGATTTGCCTTGTTGTAGATCACGTCGTCCGTTTTGTAAGAAGGATCGGCGGAAAACTTTTCGCCCGCTTTGTTACTGTAAACGGTGACGGGATCTCCGAAATCTTCCGTCAGAGACAGTTGGATCGCGAAATTCGCCGCACCCCAGTCGTGGCAGATATCCACAAGGACGGTGTCCACGACGTATTCCGAACCCGCGTCGAGCGTCACGTAGCCGATCACGCCGTTCCCCTCGCCGTCGACAAGTCTTGCCGTCGCGGTGGAAGAAATCGTCCCGTCCGTAAACGTACTCTTTTCGGGCGTTCCCCCGTGGGGTCCCGCCGCCAGCGAAACTTCGTTGCCGGAAAGATCGGTGATTTTCACCGCTTCATCGGCAAGACCTTTCGTCACGTTCGTTCTCGTGATACCGGGCATCCCTGCCGCAAAGGCGACGGAGATCGCCGAACAGCAGAACGTTGCCGCAAGTAAAACGAGCGCCAATAGTTTTTTCATCTTTTTCTCCTTTTTCCGGATCCTTTCCCGAAAAGAAAACCGCCTTATATCCGATGCGCCCCGAACTTGTATCCGATGCGCCCCGAAAGTTTTTCTTCCGCAGAAGCATTTTCTTTTCCGACAAGCTTTCCTTTCCCGAAGGCCCCGTTAAATTTTTCTTTTTTTCAGTGCAAACGCCGCCGCGGGCAACGCAAACAGGAACATACCGCCGCCGAGCGAACCTTTACAGCCCGTTTTCTGCGAAGTCGCGCTGTCGGCGGGCGCAACGGAAGCGCGCTCGGGTTCTCTTTCGAAAAGTTCTCCCTTCGGCTTCACCTCGCCCGCAAGAGAAGAAAGCGCGTCGTCCGTCTTCGCCTCTTCCATGGGCAGAAAATCCTTCGTTTCCGCCTTTTCCGGTTCGGGCAGAGCCTTGATGCGGAAATTGCGGTATTCCGTTTCGTTATTCACGCTGCAAAGGGAAACGTATCCCGTTTCGTAGAACTCCTCGGTCACCGTTTTCGTCGCCCACGGGCGATTGTCGATACTGACTTTCAGTTCGTTCCCGCGGAGGTGAATCTGCATGTTGTGCCACTCTTTTTTGTCGTAGCCGTCAAGCGCTTCGATCTCGTGCGGACCGGAAACGATCTGATCTCCCCACAGGGTGACCATACCGCTTTCCTGCACGAAAACGCCCGCTCCGTCGTCCAGATAATATTTGCCTTCTTCCACCTGGCGGATCCCCACGACGGGCCAATAACCGTTCGTTCCCCGCTTGTAGTCGACGGAAAGTTCGAAATTCAGATAAGCCTCCTTCGTGAAAGTCAGGATCGCCACCTGATTCGTTTCGTATTTTCCGGTGTCGGCGTTTTTCTTCACGTCATTGATCCGTTTTAAAACGCCGTCTTCGATCGCCCAGTGCGATTCTTCGGAAGTTACATCCGTAACGACCTGTTCCGCCTTTGCGGAACCGAGCGCGTTTTCGCGATACCAGGCATGAAACGCTTTGTTCACGTCCGCCTCGTCGGTGAACTTCTGCACGTAGGAATAATAATCGTCCGGCTTTTCGTCATAATCGTTCCCCGCCGCCGCGGCACGCTTCGGCGCAGCGGAAAAAGCCGCCGCGCAGACCGCCGTACCAAAGAGTGCGAGCACGAAAGATCTCAATGTCTTTTTCATATTTTTCTCCGTTTTCCGACCGCGAAAAGCTTCGCCGCATTTCCGGGCAACCGCCCGCGGCGAAACCGTTGCGGAATCTTTCATTCGCCGTCCGTGAGAACGCCCGCGGTTTTCGTCTCTCTTATTTTTTCGAGGATCACCGTTTCGTCTCCCGAACAAATCGTGAGTTTATCGCCTTCGAGAAGGGTATATTCCGTTTGCCGCTGCGTGATCTTCACCTTTACGACAGACCCGCGGAAACGGATGCGGAAGGTATATTCTTCCCACTTGGCGGGGATATACGGTCTGAAATGCACGCGCCCGTCAAAAATCCGCATACCCGCATAACCGTTCACGATCATCATATAGCAACTGCCCATGCACGCCGCGTGGATGCCGTAGCATGTGTTGCGGTTCACGTTGTCGAGATCCATGCGGCAAGCCTGGTTAAGATAGCCGTAAGCTTCGTCGCGATAGCCGATATCGCACGCGACGATCGAGTGAACGCCTGCGGAAAGCGAGCTGTCGTGAATGGTTTTCGGCTCGTAGAAATCGAAGATCTTCTTTCTCATCTCCGCCGTAAATTCGTGGCTTTCGAGGAACATGAGCAAAACGATATCCGCCTGCTTGCACACCTGATATCTCCAGAGGTTCAGAGGGTGAAGATGGGTCAATAAAGGAAGTTTTTCGAGAGGGATCGCGTCGAGATCGATCGGATCTTTATAGATAAAGTTATCGTCCTGCATGTAGATCCCGTTTTCCGCGTCGAACGGCAGATACATTTTATCCGCCGCCTCGCGGAATCTCTTCAGCTCCTCGTCGATCCCGCACTTCGTCATCAGCTCATTGTATTTCGCGGGGTTTTTCTCTTTCAGCCGGGCAGACATATCCAGGGTGAAAAGGAACTGCTTTTTCGTCAGGAAATTCGTGTATAAGTTGTTATCCACCACGGGATTGTATTCATCCGGTCCGCAGACGCAGTTGATGCAGAATCTTCCGCCCTTTCTTTCGATAAAGTTTCCGCGATGAGACAGGCATTTCGAGGTTTCGAGAAGGATCTCGATGCCGTATTTTTCCATAAAATCCCAGTCTTCCGTCGCTTCGTAATATTTGAAAATCGAATAGAAAACGTCGTTATTGATGTGATACTGCGCGGTAGCCGCCTCGAAAACGTGCCCGCATTCTTCGCCGTTGATGGAATTCCAGCTGAACAGCGCGCCGACGTCGTCCATCTGCTTCGCGCGTTCTTTCGCCTTGGGAAGAATGTTATAGCGATAAATAAGCAGCTGCTTCACGATTTCCGGATGCGCATAGAGGAACATGGGAGACATGAAGATCTCCGTATCCCAGAACGTGTGCCCCGAATAAGCCGTGCCGGTAAGCCCGTTTGCGGAAATGTTCGTCTTTCCGTCCTTTCCCGCAGACTGATTGATCATGAAAAGCCCGAAGCGGATGCCCTGCTGAACGGCGGTATCCCCTTTGATCGCGATATCGGACGTTTCCCAGTAATCCTTCCAGTAATCGACGGACTTTGAAAGAAGGCTTTCGAACCCTTCTTTCTTTGCCGCGCGGACGATCGCCGTCGCCTTTTCCGCATACGTTTCCCCGTCGGTATTCGTCACGAAAGCCGCATAGCGGTAATACGTTACTTTTTCGCCGCCGGACACGAACGAGTGCGTGCGGGTCACATAGTTTTCACCGTTCTCCTCGCTTTCTTCCGCCGCCGCGGAAAGGTCTTCCGCTATGGCGCAGGAGATCTCAAATCCGCTTTTAATCGTCTTATAGCTTAAGTTATCCTCTTTTCCTTCTTTTCTGAGAGCAAGGAAGGCAAAGGGATTGGTCATATCCGCGCCGATCTCTTCCTTTTTGGAAAGCACGGTTCCGTCAAGCGTGCGGAGATCACCGATCACGGAAACTTTCACTCCCTTTCCCGCCGTGATCTCGATTTTTTCCGCAAGGAGATGTTTTTCCGTCTGCGAGACGAAACGGGTGTACTTAAGCATCGCCTTTTCGCCCGCTTTCGTTTCGTAGGCAAACGTTCTCGTCATTTCGCCGCGGTACATGTCGAGCGTTCTCTCAAACCCGGAAACCTTTCCGTTCATCGTTACGATCTCGTCTCCGAGCCTGATCTTCACGGAGATCGGGTTCACGTTGTTCACGATGGAATGGAATCTCTCCGGGAAACCCGGTCTGCACCAGATGTGGTGATAGGGATAATACTCGTAAACGCCGTTCAGCATGACCGAAGGGTCGCTTTCCCACGGGTTTTCGCCGTAAAAACCTTCTTCGTAAAATCCGCGGATCCCGATATACCCGTTTGCGAGGGTGAAGATCGTTTCGTCCACCTTGTTCGTCTTTTCGCCGTATTCCGTCTCCGTCACCTTCCAGTCGTACGGGGTGTAACAAAGCGGAACGTTTTTATGAATTTTTCTCATGTTATATTACCCTTTGATCAGTCTGTTGTCGAGCGTGATATACCACGTTCCGTCTGCGGGAACGGTCACGTAGAAAGTGCCGTCGTCATACTTTTCCACCTTCGGTTCCGTAATTCTCTTATCGACCTTGATCGAATAGATCCGGTTGCCGTAACGATATTCCGAAACGCCGGCAAACTGCATTTCCGCCGGAAGCCCGGCTTTGATCTCCAGTCCTCTGACCGTGGCGTTCAGACCGACGACCGAAGAGACGAAGGTATACGGAACGAGCCCACTTTCCGGAAATTCGCCCAGAACCCCCGCCACGTATTCGCCGTAATACGTTCTCGGATTGCGACGGAGAGAATCGACGTGAAATTCTTCCATGATCGTTTTAAACCTGCCGAACGATTTGTCCGCCGAAAGGGTGCTTCTGCCGAGAAGATCGTAATAGGAGATATAGAAGATCGTTCCGCCGTTCTGCATCTGGTTGCCGTACGCGCCGAGCCCCGCCGCGGGAGACATCGTTTCCGCGTTATACCACCAGTACCACTGCCCGTTTTTATCGGTCACCTTCGAAACGTCGAGCGTGTTGCCGCGCGCCGAAAATTTAAACGCGCCGTAAATATCCTCTCCGGTGGAAGTATCCCCTTCGATGATCCTTTCGCCGTCTACCCAGGCATAGATCGCTTCCGCTTTCACGTCGTCCGCAAGCCCCGCAGCAACCGCCATGAAATTCACGTAGGTCACGCCGAAATCGAGAGAGACGTTTTCCGCATTGATCGAAGTGATATAGCGTTTTTTCATTCTGTCCCAGAAAGTCTCATTGAACTTTTCTTTGATCGTAACGGCGAGTTGTTTATAATACGAACTGTCCTGTCCGTAATAATCGAGAATATCCGCATACGCTTTCACCGCTTCGTAGAAGAAGATGTTTTCGTAAGAAGAGATATAGCCGAAAGCCGACATCGCGTCCCAATAGTTGGAAGCCACGCTCCTGCCCGCGCCCGCAAGCCCCTGGTTTTTCGGATCTTTTATCACGAGCACGCCCTTTTCGCCGTCAAGGGTTTTCAGCATATAGTTCATGGCTTTTTCGAGACGGGTCTTCATCGTCTGCCCCGCGGCGTTTTTCATATCCATAAAGGCTACGGGGTTGCCGTTTTCGTCGTATTCGCCCACGTTGTTACCCTGCAGAAGATAATTGCGCGCGGCTAAGATGAAAATCGAGTTATAGGTGTAATGTCTGCCCATATCGAGATGATCCGGTCCGTTCGCGGTCGCCCACACGTAACCGTCGTCCTTCGACCACCCGTCGCTTCCGGTGCGCGTCGATTTCAGATAGCTGTAGCAAAGATCTCTCGCGGCGTCGTAAGTCGTCCAGTTGTATTTCAGCCCGCACCACTCGAGCCATTCGGTAGAACCGATGATCGCATGCCCGGTGCGGAAGGGTGTGAAATTCGTCGACGAACTGAGCTGATTTCCCGTGAGATTGGGTTCCGTTTTCGCGGAGCCGTATATCGTCCACATATTGTTGAGATCGGCGTCGAACGTGCTTCCCATCGAAGTGTAAAGAAGGGTCCTCTTCGTGCCGTAAACTCTCATTTCGCTTACGTACAGGGTCTTTTCTTTCGAGAGATCTTCCGTCTGCATGGAAGTCAGCTTGGAAACAAAACGGATCCCGTTCGCAACGATGCCGTCAAGCCCTAAAACGAGGGTCGCGCCCTTCGGATTCGGAAACCGCATGATCGGGTTGAAAATACCTTGCGCATAATCGTATAGATAATAGTATTTAGGGAGAGACTGCCACGTTTTTCCGCCGTCGCTCGTATATTCCACCGCCACGTTGGAAGGGAAAACGTCCGCCGCCTCGGGGATCTGGATCTCGATATCCGAAAGGGTATAAATGTCGTCGAAAAGGTAACCGACGTACTGCTCGTCGTAAGCGTCTTCCGCTTCCGCACTGCGGAAATAGGTTGCGGAAGAGTTGTCGGCAACGTTCTCCGCCGTGAAATCGTTTCCGTACGCCGCGGATGAGATCGGCTTCAAATCGGTGATCAGGTTATCGTAAAAAACGTCGTTCCCCTTCACCGAGATCTTCTTTCCTTCCGACCAGCCGACGATCTCGTTCGTCTGCATACAGTAAGCCGCCGCGGAGATCTCGTAAGTTCCCGCCCTTTTATAGCGGTGGCTGTTCACGACCGTCGATTTCATTTTGTCCTTCTGAACGCCGGGTCCGTTATAGCTCCACGTGCCGTCGCCCCAGTCCACCACGAAATACGTCGCGCCGGCAACGACCGCTCCGCCCTGCGGCTTCCACGTTTTCGTCGCTTTTATTTTGGAAGAAACCTCGATCGTTTCGCCCGTCGAAAAAGAATCTTTCGTGGGCACGGTAACGGTGATCTCGCTGTCGTCGGTCGTCTTTTCGTATTTCGAAAGAGCATATGCGATCTCTCCGAGGTCATATTTTTTCGTCCCGATCATTTCTCCTCCGTCATGATAACCGCTTTCGCTTTCCGACGCGTCGCTCTTTGCGCCGCACCCGATGCCGCACCCTGCGATCGCGCCGCAAAAAAGAGCCGCGGCAAGCACCAAACTGATTTTTCTTTTCATCCTGTCTCCTGTTGCGTTCCGTATCTTAGCCGATCGTTCCCGTATTCTGTCCGAAGCCCGGGGGCGGAAGATCTATCCCTAGCGGGAAAAATCTTCCGTTAATCGGCTTATAGGCTTATTATTTCATTTTTCTCTTCATCGCCGCAACGGAGAGAAGGGCAAGCCCAGCAAGGGCTCCGATCCCGCCGAAGCTGCTGCCGCATCCGCCGGAAGTCGTCTTTCCGTCCGAAGCTGCCGCGCTGTCCTGTTTCGCGTCTCCCGTGACCGTCAGCGTGATCGAGTTCTTCACCGTTTCGTCCGCGTCGGCGGTGACGGTGATCGTGACGGTGCCGGCGGCAAGGAAGGAAATCCTGCCGTTTTCGTCTACCGTGGCGATCGTTTCGTCGCTCGAAGAGAAATGCACTTTATAATTGGTGGCGTTTTCGGGAGAAACGGTCACAAACAGCGTGTATTTCCTGCCGACAACCGTTTTATCCGCGCCGGGCGTCGCGTCGAATGTGATCTTCGTCGGAAGAACTTCTTTTGCCTTGACGGTGACCTTCTGTTCCGTTTTTACCGACGGATCGCCCTTGCACGCAACGGTGATCGTCACTTCGCCCGCATTGCGGAAGGACACGAGCCCTTCTGCCGTAACGGTGGCGATCAGGGCGTCCGAACTTTCGTAAGTCACTCCTTTCTGCGTTGCGTTCGCGGGGAGAACTTCCGTTTCGATCTGCCAGGTTTCGCCGATTTCCGCCGTTTTCTTTTCGTTCGTCACGGTAACGCTTTCGGGATAAACGAGATCGATCCTCTCCCCTTCGGCGTTAAGCTGAGCATAATAAACGTCTTTCAGGGTGATGACGGTCGTGGTGAACAGCGCGATGTCTTCCGCCGCGATCGCGGAAGTTTCCCTTTCGATCGCAGGGGTTTCCATATCGTTGATAAAGAACTGCACTTTGTATTCGTTGCCCGCGCCGAACACTTTCACGCGGACGACGTTCCAGGTGTTTCTCGCATATAAACTGTCGACTTCGTAAGGACCGGAAACGCCCGATTTGCCGCTGCCCCAGATCGTCGCCTTTCTCGCTTCTTCCTGAATGAAGGCGGAAATACCGTTCTGGTTGGGAATCGTCGTGCGGTCGCCGAGAGCGAAGCCGACGCCGTGCCAGCCGTTGGGCGCGTTGTTCGTTTTTACCATATAGCTGAGTTCGAAACAGTTCTGCGCCATCGCCGCGCCGCTCACAACGTCTTTCAGATAGAGCATGGAGAAGCCCGCGTCGACTGCCGATTTGATGTTTTCGGTCAGGGTCATGCTGCCGTCCTCGTTGAACGTCCAGTAGTTTTCCACATTCTGCGGCTGTCCGTCTTTCGCGCCGCCGCTCGTCACCACGTAGTGTTCGAAATTCTTTTTCGCGCTCGCCTCGTCCGTTCTGTAAGCGATATATTTGTCGTCCTCGGTCACAGTAACGGTGATATCTTTATATATTTCGGGAACGTCTGCGGAACTCACGCGGATCGTATACGTGCCCGCGTTTGCGAAATAGAGCTTATCGCCCACGGCGACCGCCCCTGCGGGAAGTTCGTAATTCAGCGTTTTTAAAGATGCGTCTTCGGGAAGGACTTTCGCTTCCACGGCAACCCCTTCGAACTGAGACGTTTCGTAAGAATCTTTCCCGGAGATCCCCGTTACGGCAACATATTCCTCGCCGTTCGCGCCGAGGGCGGAATAGCTGAATTTTTTCGCCGTGAAATCGCCGTTCGTAAAATAGAACCCCATCGACGCGGCAGTCATGGCATAACCCTTTTCTTCCATCTTCTCCCGGGTGATCCAGACCACCTTATAGCCGTCGGCATAAAGGGTCACGCCGGAGCCGATCGCCACGACCGTAAGTTTATGTTCTCCCACCGGTTCCCACTTCGCGGGGATTTCTCCTTCCGTATAACTTGCGTCGTTCAGTTTTGCGGAAGAATACGTACCTTTTCCGCTCTTCTGCACGAAGAGTTCCACGCCGTAAGGACTGTCTCCCCAGCGCGCTTTTTTTTCAAAGTTCGTATAGCCGAACATAAAGCCCGCCCAGCCGTTTCTGTCGGCGGAATTATAGGTATAAACGAGTTCCGCTTTGAAATACTGCAGGTTTTTCGTGTTCAGTCTCGTGTAGATATTGTTTTCCGAAACGTCGTTCCCGGAGTACACGGACGGATCGATCTTAAGTCCGCCGTCTGCGGTAAAGATCTCGTTCAACGCTTTTCCGTAAGTCACCCAGCCGTCCGACGTATAGCGATCGTCGTTCTGCGCGGGATCGATGCCGGCGGAGAAATCCTTCACCGAGGAAACGTCCGTCACGCCGGTAAAATCGTAAACGTTTCTGTAGGTGTAATGGATCGGGTTATCGGGATCTTTTTCGGGATCGTAAACGTCGCCGCTCTGCCCGCCGTTATCCGTCACCGAAAAGCTCTTCACAGTGAAATCGCCGTTCGTAAGGAAGAAACCGACGCTCGCCGTCGGGATCTCATATTGTTTCGAAGTCATGAAATCCTTCGTGATCCCGGAAGATTTTTTTCCGTCGACCGTCATCGTCGCGCCCGTTTCGGAAACGGTGAGAACGAGTTTGTGTTCACCGAGGATCGTATAACCTTCGTAAGCGTTCGTTTCGGTAAAACCGGAATCGTTCAGTTTTGCCGAAGCGTAAGTGCCCTTCCCTTCTTTCTGAACGAACATTTCCACACCGTAAGGGCTGTCTCCCCAACGCGCCTGGCGTTCGTAATTCGTATAGCCGAACATAAATCCCGCCCAGCCGTTTCTGTCTTCCGAATTATAGGTGTAAACGAGTTCCGCGGTAAAATAGCGGTATTCCGCACCGTCCGCACGGACGTAAATGCGGTTTCCGTCCACGGCGTCTCCCGAATAGGCGGACGTATTGACTTTCAGTCCCCCGTCCAAAGTAAACAGATCGCCGAGGGTTTTCGAATAGGTGACCCATTCTTCCTGCGTATACGTTTCGTTGTTTGCCGCGGGATCGAACCCGACGGCAAGCCCGTCGATCGCGGAAAGCGATCCCGCGGTCGTAAAGTCGCAGGAGAAGTTTTTCGCCTGCGTTTCGTCCGCACGGGCGACCGATCCTCCGTAAGCGACGCCCGTGCCCGTAAGCCCCACGACGAGCGCCGTCGCAAACGATGCCAGCAACATTTTCCTTCTGTTCATATTTTTCTCCTTTCCGCATCCGGCGGAAATATTTTTTTCTTTTAAAACTCAGTATATAAGACCGAGTTTTTTAAACTGATCGCCAGCTTCTTCTTTCAGCGATCTCATCGAAGCGTTCGTATTGATCGATCTGCAGTAATCGGCAACCGAAGTATTCGTCTGACGGGTCGCGTATTTATAGGCAAAGCTCACCATGTCCGCAACCACGTCGTTCACTTTCGAGGAATCGAGATCGAGGAATTCGCCGATCTGCGGCGTCGTTTTGAACGTTGCCGTTTTCAGGTCGTGCTCCGCGACTTTCAGGATAACGCCCGTGATCTCTTCGCTCGTGCCCTGCACAACGCCGTCGTAAGAAGAGGAGATCCATGCGCCCCAGTCCCACGCGCCGCTGTATCTGCCGCGGTAAGTGTTGTCGTCGCCCGCAGTGTTGCAGTATACGAGAGGCGAGCCCTCGATCGTCTGGTAAGAAATGCTGCTTTCGATGCCGACGCCCCAGCGGAGCGCGTCGTACGCGACCCCTCTTTCGTACACGTTCTTTTCTTCGTCGTGATAAGCGTAACAATCGTCGATCAGCTTGCAGATCCGTTCCATCAGCGGCTTGTTGAGCGCGGTCTGTTTGGAAACGGTGATGATGTTTCCGGCAAGCCCCTGCCCCGCCATATAACCGGCATATTCGTTCGCGGCGTCTTCGGAAACGGGAAGCGGATAGGTCATCCACCATTCGGTGGTGTCGATCTGATCGTTATCCCCTCTGCCGGCGTTCGCGTCGATCTGCGTGGAAGTGGAAATGGAACCGGGATACCACTGAATGCCGATCTTTCCGGAAGTCGTTCTCTTATCGTCGGAGAAAGTCTGAGAAAACCAGCTGGGATCGATCAGTCCTTCGTCGCAGATCTGGCGGAGATAATTGAGGTAAGGCTCGTAAGAACCGTCCGTCGTGGAGAACTGCACTTCTCCGTTTTTATCGATATAGAAACCGTAGGGAACGACGGGAACTCTTCCCCACATCAGGGGCATCCACGTTTCGAGGGTCCCGAGCGACGTTTTGCCGCCCGCCGTCGTAAAGCCGTAATAATCGGTTTTGGAAAGCCCTTTATTTTTGAAGACTTTGATCCATCTCGCGAAATAGATCAGATCTTCCGGCGTATCGGGCATCCATTCGCCTCCCTTGGTGCAGGTCGCGCCGGCGGGAATGTAAATATCGGAAGCTTTTGTCGTAACGTTGCCGTTTTCGTCGTAAGCGTTCGTATCCGCGCGGTATTCCGTCGCCCAGTCTTCCCTGATTTTCAAAGACCAGGTCGGAGGCGTGGCGGGCGTCCAGATCGCGTTGAGTTTTCCGTTTTCGTCCGTCATGATCTGCCTGGTAAACTTCTGGCTGTCGCTTGTGAGAAGTTTTTTGAAATTGGGCATTTTTTCGAGATAAGGCGTCCAGTCTTCAAGCAGAACGCCCTGTTTACGGACGGTCTGGAAAGAGGTAAACGTGGGGAAAGACACGATATCCGGTTTATTTTTGGAAGAAAACCCGATCGTGACCGAATTATCGAAATCGGTCGTCGCGTTAAGCGAAACGTTCAGCCCGTAATTTTCTCTGATCCACGCTTTATAAGGATCGTCCGCCGTAGTCGGCGTGTTTGTCCATCCGCTCACGAGCAGGGTCGCATTGTATACCGCGTCCTCGTCGCCGCCGGCGGAAGAAGATCCGCCGTCCGTCGATACGGAATCAACCTTTCCGATGCTGTTACCGCATGCCGCGGCGCCCGTTACGAACGAAACCGCAAGCACTGCCGATAAAAACGTTTTCAGTAAATTCTTTTTCATCTTTTCTCCTTTCACGGCTTTCTCGCGGATCTCCCTTTGCCGGAGATCCTTGCCGCCGCATTTTATTTGAAATTTCAGCCTTTGACCGATCCGAGGTAAACGCCCTTCGCGAAATATTTCTGGAAGAAGGGATAAACGACGAGTATGGGAACGCAACCGATCACGGTGAGCGCCATTTTCACGGTCATATCGTCCACTTTGCCGATCCCGATGATCGCCTGCCATTTATCGGCGTTGCCCTGGTTGATCTGATTCAGGTTATTGAAAGAGATCTGAATGTAATACTGCAACGGCCAGAGATCGGGCGTCTGAGACACGTAGAGGAAAGCGTCGAACCAGCTGTTCCACTGCCCTACCATCGTGAAAAGCCCGATCGCCGCCATAACCGGCTTTGACATGGGCAATACGACGTTCAGGAAAATTCTCCATTCGCTCGCGCCGTCGATGTTCGCCGCCTCTTCGATCTCCCTCGGAAGCCCTTCGAAAAACTGTTTGATCACGATGACGTTCCATACGTTCATCACGTTCGGCAGGATATAGACCCAGATATTATTCGTAAGCCCGAGACCTTCGATCACGACGTAAGTCGGGATCAGCCCGCCGTTGAACAGAATACAGAAAATAAGCAGTTTGATCACCGCCCCTCTTCCCGGAAGATCCCTGCGAGAAAGCGCATATGCGAGCAGAGCACACGCAAACAGGCTGATCGCCGTTCCGAACAACGTTCTGAACACGGAAACGCCGAGCGCGCGGACGATGTAATTTCCCGCCGTGATCACCTGCGCGTAAGCCTGCAGGGTAAACTTTTTGGGGATGGGAAGAATATATCTTGCGTCGATATCCGTAGGGGCACAGAAGGACACCAGTAACGTGTAGATCAGCGGATACAGACAGAGAAGAGCCGTGATCGTGCAGATAAGGGTGATTACGACGTTGTAAGTTTTTTCGCTTGTTTTTGCCGACATTGTCCTTTTCCCTCCTTTACCACATGCTCACGTCGCAAAGTTTTTTGCTGAGATAGTTGCTGCCGAGCACCATGATCATGCCGATCGCGGACTGGAAGAAGCCCATCGCCGCGCCGAGGCTGTATTTAAATTCCTTCAATCCCGTCCAGACGAGCCACGTGTCGATCACGAGCGCTTGTTTTTTGGTCGACGAACTGTAGAAAAGGAGCAACTGCTCGCCGCCGGCGCCCTTTAAAATGCTGCCGAGAGACATGACCGTAAGGAAAACGACAGTCGATTTGATCCCGGGAAGGGTCACGTGCCAGATGCGCTGCAAGGGAGAAGCTCCGTCGATCTTCGCAGCTTCGAACAGGGAGATATCCACTCCGGAAAGAGCCGCAAGATAGAGAATCGTGCCCCAGCCGAGCTCTTTCCACACCGCCGTTACGATCACGATCGGCATGAACCACTTTTCGTTTACGATATAATCGGTGGAACCGTGGAAAAGAGTGTTGATCAGTCCGTTCGGGCTTAAAAGCGCGTAAGTGATCGCATACACCACCACCCAGCTGAAAAAGTGGGGAATGTAAACGATATTCTGAAAAATACTGCGCATCGTCTTGCTTTTCAGATCGTAAAGACAGATCGAAAGGATCAGAGAGGGCAGAATGCCGACCACGAGACGAAGCATGCTGATGTAAAGGGTCCTTCCGATCACTTCGAGCATGGAAGGATCGGTAAAAATCGTTTTGAAATGCTTGAAACCGACCCACTCGCCGTTCCACACCGAACCGCTCATCGTGTGATCTTTGAAAGAAAGCACGCTCTGAATGACGATGGGATAGAGATTGAACACGAAAATAAACGCGAGCGGAATCACCATAAACCCGTAAATGGGAAGAAAACGCCTGATCAATCCGACCGTTTTGTTTCCGATCTTCTTTTCGAGCACGGCCTCGAACGCCATGGCGAGAGAAATCACGAGAATGAGCGGTCTGCACTCGAAAGCGCGATAGTAAAGGGTCGTTTCGCCGTCGTAAAGCTTGGTCACTTCCCCCTTATAGAACATCAGGAAGAGATATACCGCCATAAACGCCGCGGCATCCGCAAGACAGACCCAATGCGCGACCGCAGAAACGTTCTTCACCTGTTTCAGACAAGTATATCTGAGACAAAGAAACACGATCGTGAGAAGAAGAAGGACAAACAGAACGATCGCGATATAAAGGACGATCGCGGGGAAACTGACGTCGAGCAGATTGCCGTACCCATCGTAAACGCGGTAACCGCCCGCGGAAAACGCGATCTGCAGAAATTTCACAAAAGAATAATCGTACGTCGCGCCGAGATCCATCTGGCTTTTCCGGATCATTCCCAGAAACAGGAACGCGATCAGGCAAATTGCCGCGACCGACGTGACGATGATCCCCTTCACTGCTTCCGGGGCGAGCTTTCCCCGCGCCGTATTCTGCCCGGAAGATAAGGTTTTCGTATCAGTCATATTTCTCTTTCTCCGTAAGTTTCATTTTGTGCGTGCGCCGGTATTCGTTCGGCGTCATGCCGGTCACCCGTTTGAAGGTATAATGGAAATTCTTGATGTCCGAAAAGCCGATCCCGTCGCTGATCTCCGCCACCGTTTTATCCGTTTCGAGCAGAAGTTTGCACCCCTGCTCCACCCGATACCGGAGAAGGTATTCGATCACGGAAGTCTGTCGTTCTTTTTTGAAAAGTTTTTGCAGATAACCGTTCGAAAGCCCGACGCTCCCCGCGACGTCCGCAAGAGAGATCTTTCCGTCGAAATGATCGGAAATATACTTCACCGCCTGCGCCACGTAATCGGCGTTGCGGTTTCTTTCCCGTTTGCCGCCGAACGCGCCTTCGCGGATCATCGCGAGATTGCTCAGCAGGAAATACACACAGCCTCTCACCAGTCCGTCCGCATATTTTCCCCTCTCCTCGTAAACGCTGAGGGCTTTATAAATCCACTCCGTCATTTCGGGATAGGCGGCGATGTTCACGGGGGTCACGGGGGAAAACACGGAATAATCGAAATCGATAAACTCCTTGCACCAGATAATATTCACCACGCGGAAATCGTTTTCCTCGCAGGTGGGGCGCATGTTGTGTTCGCTGTCGTCCGCGATCACGAACAGATCGCCCGCTTTCAGTTCGATCGTTTCGAAATTGATCTTCTGCACCGCCGTTCCGCTTTCCACGTACACCATTTCGATGAACTCGTGGCTGTGGCGGAGCACCGACTCGTACCCGACGCTCTTCACGACGGCGTACAGTTTTTCGGGGTCGTACATTTTTATATTGAATATCATCTTGCAACCTCAGTCCACTCGCCCGGACGGACGGGATATCTGCGGTCTCCCGCGATCAGCACGCCGCCGAGTTCGCTCGAATACACGCGGATCTTTTTTTCGTCGGCTTCCGCCTTCACGCAGCCCTTCACGAGGGGCATTTCCGCGCGGAACCACTTCAGCCCCGCGAGATCGGGAGCGATCGTAAAGGACTTCGCGTCGTCCGCCGCTTTCAGACCGACCACGTATCTGCCGAGCAGGTACAGCGGGGTCGCGCCCCAGGCATGGCAAAGGCTTTTACCGTATTTCCTGCCGTACATGGCGTATTTTTCGTCTCCCTTTTCCTCGCTGTCAT
Organism: uncultured Acidiphilium sp.; assembly: GCA_902495325.1. Classification (GTDB taxonomy): domain Bacteria; phylum Bacillota; class Clostridia; order Christensenellales; family Borkfalkiaceae; genus UBA10281. The sequence continues at coordinate 4,353 of CABUWK010000032.1, read as the reverse complement.
ACCGTTCCCAGAACGTCGTGGCGCCCTCTTTGATCATCGCGCCCCAATACTTTCCGATCTCTTCCGTCACGTAGCGCGTATCGCCGAGGCGGCACAGCGCGGAAAGCTCGTAAAAGCGCATATAAGGCGTAACGATCTTCGGAACGGACGGATTTTTCAGCACGTTCCCGCAGATCGCCTTTTTTCTCTCTTCATCGCACAGGTCGAACAATACGGCAAAGATGTTCGGATGCATCAGTATTTTGTTATCCGGCTTTCCGTTTTTATAAGAATACGTATAAGCGTTCTTTTCGGGAAGCCAGAATTTTTCGAGTTTTTTCTCCGTTTCCTTCAGAATTTCCGCATATTCCGCCTCTTTCTCCGGATAACCGAATTTTGCGGCAAGCCCGACGCAGCGTTTCAGAGCCACAACGAGCAGCATCTGCTCGCAACAGACCTCGCCCGTATTGTCGAGATCCGCCCAGTCCACGAATACCCAGTCGTCCGGGCGGGAATCCATCAGTCCGTTTTCGTCTCTTCTGCCGAGGCAGTAATCGAGGATCTCGAAAGCTTTTCCGCAATTCTCTCTGCCGAACTTCTCGTCTCCCGAATGGGTGAGATAATCGTCGAAACAGATGATCCAGAAGAAAGAATAATCCATGATATGATTGATATACAGATTAAACGGAGATTTTCCGAACAGGGCGATCATGGAACGCTTGATCGATTTCGTGTCGAAAAAGCTGTAATAATGCATCAGCGAGGACTGGTACACGTCAGCCCCCCAGAGCCAGCGGTCTCTCTTGATGCCGTCGAGAATAAATTCCCGCGAACACAGTTCCATCGTTCTCTCCGCCACTTTGTAAACGGCGTTGATCTCCTCATTGTCGCAAACGAACGAACTTCTGCACCTGCCCGGCGAAAGTTCCGCAAAGGCGGAAAGAGTGGAGAAAGAAAGATTCTCCGTTACCACATAGCGGAACGCCTTTGCGATCGAAACGGTAACATATCCCTCTTTTTCTTCGAAATCTTCGCTGATAAGCTCACAGTTTTCCGGATCCGTTGCTTCCGCAAAGCTCTCTCCGTAATAAACGCGGGGATTTTCGCCGAAAACGGCATCCGTCAGCTTTACGCGGGCGAACATCTCTTCGCCGAAATCGTAAACGATTCCCCCGGGAAACGGGATGGTTCTTTTCGGAAACACTTCCCGGGAAGGAAGGCGGAAGGTGTTGGGCGTGTTGCCGCTTAAAAACTCCCCGTCACATCCCGCTTTTTTCATCACGTGATCGTTGCAGGTCACTTCCCAGTCTCCGTCCGTGACGATCGTTTCGCCTTCCAGCTTCAGGCAGGGAAGCCCGTTTCCGTTGTATACGGATACCACGATCTCGTGTCTGCCCGCTGGCACGGAAAAACCGTTTTTTACCGAATACAGATAAGCGCCGTCCATCATGACGTTAAAAACGCCTTCCGTCGTTATTTTTACATATTCTTCCCGCGAAAGATCGAATGTTTTTCTGAATTTCACGTTCTGATAGCACGTAGCGGTTTTCCAGAAAGGCGGGATCATCACGTCTCTCTCATACCGCTCCGCCATAAATCGATTGGACAATTCGATTTCGAAATCGTCCGGATACCAGATCCATTCCGCTTGCGCCATATTTTACCTCGTAAATTTCCTTCCCGTCAGCCCGGACAGATCCCGCAGACCTGCCCGCAAAGGATCCGGAAAAGAAATCTTGCGTTTTTAATCCACATAATTTCAGCGTATTTATTTTAACATAAAACAAGCCGTTACTCAATAGTAAAAAACGGCTCAGTTTTCAAAACGAGCCGTTTTTTTCCGATCGTCCCTATGAACGGATTTTTGCCGAAAAGCGCGCTTTTTATGGCAAATACACATAAATATCTTTACGGAATATGGTAAAAAAGCGCATTTTCCTGATTCTGGCAACAAAAAAGCACTTCCCCAGGCAGAAAAAAAACGCCGTGCAAACCCCGCACGGCATCCGCTTTTCATTCATATCTCTCTCGGCTACCGGGAGATAAATAAAAAACCGCTTGTAAATCGACCGTTAATCGACTTACAGGCGGTTTTTTATGTTTTCCGCACGGGTCAGCCCGTGTAGCGACGGGCAAAAAAGCGGAAATTATTTGCTGTATCTCATCATGGAACGGAAAGCCGTCGGGGCGAGATCCGTATACATTTTGAATATTTTCGAGAAATAATAGGCGTCCGGAATACCGCATTCGATACCGACGTCCGTAACGGACATATCGGAAGTTTCAAGCAATTCCATTGCAAGGGCGATCCTTCTTCTGTTGCAGTACGACGAAGACGTGATCCCGAGCACCTGCTTGAATTTACGGAAGAATACGACCTGAGACATGTGGCACATATCGCTGAGCTTTTTCACTTCCGCATGTTCCGCGGGATTCTGATCGATCCACTTGAGCGCGGCGGAAAGTTCCTTTGTACGGCGAAGATCGATCGGTTCGGAACACAACACGAGAATTTCCACAATGCGGAACATCAGTTGTTCTTTTCTTAAAAGGTTGCATTCTTCCGAAGCGATCTCTTCGATCGCGGCGTCGATCTCGCGGTTATATTCCGTGGGCAGAACCGTCGGAATACGGAACATATCTTCCAGCCGGTAATCGCCGTTTACCCTCACGTCAAGCGCAAGCCAATGGGCACGCATCGTTCCGGTTTTCTCGTCAAGCACATGCGTGATCGCCTGTCTGGAATAAGCAGGCGCGACGTATACCCCTTTGCAGGCAGTCTCGCGTTCGGGCGCATCGTCGATCGAAATGCGATATCTGCCGACGGTGGACTGTGCGATACAAAGCATTGGCATGTACCTTACGTAGCGGTTTTCTTCCGACATCACAAGCGAGTCGGTACGAAAATCCTCGATTCTGATTTTTTTGATTCTGTTCATTTTTCATTCCCTCCGTTGCGGACAAACAAAACGACACATTCCGCGCATAGCAGACAAACTATCCGGACAAGCGCATTCGATTTATCCTATACTGATATTTTACAAATAATTATCCCGTTTGTCAATTAGAATAAGGTAAAAATGAGACATCTCTTTTATATTTTCATGCATTATTCACTCTTATGCACAAAACTATACCTTCATTGCCTTTTCTCCACTAAAAACGAACTGTCGGATACTACAACATGATTTGTCGGATTTATCGTCAGACATAACTTACCCGTAAACGCAGAATACAAATTTGTGTTTTGTTGCATGAAAGCCCTAAAAATTTCATGAAATAATTTACGCGATAATTTCGCCGTTCTTAACTTGCCATTTTGCATGTTCCTGTGCTATCATAACATAGGAAATGCGCATTTTCTTGAAACGATATTTCATACCGATCCGGAAGTCACGATCGGTCGAAACACAACGGAGGCTGAATTTTTATGAAAACAAAACAGGCAAAAACCTTAAAAAAGGTTTGTACGTTCGGGGGCGTATTGCTCGCAATCGCGGCATTCGTCATGATTTTCCTGCCGCAGATCGTCTCGGCAAATGACGGAGACACCGTTTACAACGGTTTGAAACTTGCTTTCGGCTACACGATTTCCGCCGGCGGCAACTCGCTTTTTTCCGCGTCTGCGAAAATCAATTTTTCTTTCCCGAACCTTCTCGCATATCTGCTCGTAACCATAGGGCTGTTGTCTCTCGTTCTTCAGATGCTCGGGATCGGCAAAAAGAACAAACTTGTCACGTTTGTTGCCGCGGCTGCCCTGATCGCGGGCGGGATCCTCTTTTTCTTTCCCTTGCAGTTTTCCTCGATCACAACGGAAGGCGGATCTTCCCTGATCGGCGTCAATTTCTCGGGAACGCACAAATTTGCCGAGTATAACAGCGAAAACTCCACAGTTTGGAAACTCGGTTACGGCGCGATCGTCGGCGGAATCACCGCGATTTCTTCCGGTGTTCTGTCCCTCGGAAAGCTTCTTCTCAGATGATCGAACATTTGCCCGAAAAACACTTCTTTTTAAAAAAGTGCCTGCGCGTTTTTTGCGTCGGCACTTTTTTCGTCTAAATCTTCGGGGCAAAGCGGAAATCATTTCTCCTTGCGGAATGCAATAAAATTTAGCAAGCTTACGATCGGAGAAAAATAGGCTTAGCATTCGCCATCACTAACTATTTTTACGGCGAAAAATCGGTTTATGACTGTGTTAAACACCCTTCAATATACGAGAGAGTATTATCTCGGGTGTTTGTCTTGTCAAAACACGATTTTTCATCCGTAAAAACGCCTTGCGCCTTAAAGAGCTTATTTTCCGATGATTTTTCCCGATTTCGAAATCGATAGTACTTTCCGTACATCAATAGAGAAATCGGGGAAAAGGGCGGA
>CABUWK010000031.1 GCA_902495325.1 uncultured Acidiphilium sp. | reverse complement strand
TATTCTGCGTGTTGGTATTGCCAACCTTGATCTGAATGAAATAACGGTCTTGCATTTTCGGGAAGTTTCTCAAATAACCCGTTCAACATTTCTCGTATTTGATCCAAGTTCGGACTTAACGAAATAGAATAGGAAATAATTTCTCGGTTATATAAATCCAACGTAGGGGATAAGTAAACTTTTTCCCCACAAACGTTAAACTGCGTTACATCCGTTGTAAGTTTTTCAAAAGGCGTCTCTGCCGTGAAATCTCTTTGCAAGAGATTTTCCGCTACCTTTCCTACTTCGCCTTTGTAAGAATGATACTTTTCGTTTTTACGCTGTTTCCCTTTAAGATTAAGGCTTTTCATTAGCTTTAATACCGTTTTATGGTTTATGATATAACCTTTGGCTCTCATTTCATCCGTTATTCTACGGTATCCGTATCTTTGCTTATGGTAATTGAAAAGTTCTATGATTTCTTCTTTTTCAGCAGCGTATTTATCTACTTTACCTTTCTTTTCGTTGTAGTAGTAAGTACTTCGTTTAACCTTTGAGATTTTTAACAGGATTTCAAGCGGATATTTTTGCCTTAATTGCGTAACTATTTCTGCTTTTTGCTTTTCTTTTGTTCTTCCGCTGCAATTAAGGCACTCAATTTTTTTATGTATTCGTTCTCCGCTCTTAAATATTGATTTTCTTCTTTTAATTTTTGCAGCTCTGCAATTAAGTCATTTTCTACCTGCTTATCTAATGGTTTCTTTCTCGGTCTGCCTTTCCTTGGATTATCCATTTTTGTCGATCTGCCACGCTTTTCTATGTAAAAGCCGACTTTTCCTTCTTCTAAATATATGCGTTCCCACTGTTTCAGAAAGCCAATGCCTCGAGGGGCTAAATGCGGAAAATATTTTCGCATTGTTTCACCGTAGCTCAAATGATGTTCTCGCATATCCATTATAACAGATATTTTGAATTCTGGCGAGTATTTTTTGTTTCTTCTTTTCCTTCCTTTCATAAAAATATACACCTCCAAAAGTTTGTCTAACTTTTGGGGTGCATATCAGATCGAGTTCGCAACTTTTTTTCCGTGAAAACTTCTTTTCGCTTTGCTATAATAGGGGTGTAAGAGGAAAACAGGCGGATACAAACCGCCGCGTTGCGCAAGGAGGTTCCGGCGCGTATGACGGTTTTGCTTACTCCCTTGCCGCAGGGAAGAAATGCGGCGCTGTTAGCCTTATCGCAGGGCTGTAATTGCGTAACCTCGGGTTCGATCCCCGAAACGCCGCGCCGCAAGGCGAAGCGTGTCTGGCAGACGTCTCGCTCCGCAAGGAGCAAAATCAATTCGCAAGGTAGCGAAGAACAACACAAACCAACGAAAAGCGTTTGTTCCGCTTTTACCCGTTTTCCGATGGGCTGAAAGCGGCGGAAACACGGCTTTGCCGGATTCGGGATATCGTTTTTCGGGGCGAAAAGCCGAACGGGAGAAAAATTTTCCTTTCCGCTTTCGCAGCCGCAGGCGACCGGGTCAAATCCGATCGCCCGGCAGGTCGGGAGAGATCTGTTCTCTTCCGGCGCCACGGGAAACTCAACGAGTCCGCCGCCGTATTCTGCGGATCCGAAATCAACTTTTCGGCAAACGGACAAACGCATCGCAAAATTCATCCCGAAGGAGGATCTTATATATGAAAAAAGTAATTATCAACGAAAATCAGAAAGGGTTTCTGTTTAAGAACGGAAAGTATGTAAAAACGCTCGATGCGGGGAAATATCGTCTTTACGGCGGCAGAAAGATCGTTGTTTCGGACGGAAAACAGGCGGTTTGCCCCGATTGTCCGCTTGACGTTCTGCTGGCGGATAAAAGTTTTGCGGAACGCGTCGTCGTGACCGAGGTCGGCGACGAGCAGATCGTTTTTCATTTCGTAAACGGGGGTTTTGCCGATGCGCTGTCTTCCCGCGGGAAATATGCGTTCTGGAAAAACGGCGAAACGCATGAATTCCGCACGGCGGATACTTCTACGCCCGAAGTGGAAGAAAATTTTCCGAAATACATATTCGACAAGATCCCCGCTTCTCTTTATAGCAGGATCGAAGTGAAAGAGTATCAGAAAGCGCGGCTGAATTTCGATAACAAATTCGTTCGTCTTCTGGAACCCGGCGTGTATTATTTCTGGAAATCGAACGTGAAAACGGACGTCGGCTATGCAGACACTCGCCTTACGCAGATGAACGTTATGGGGCAGGAGATCATGACGCAGGACAAAGTTTCGCTCAGGATCAATTTCGTTTTCGATTATCGCATTACCGACTGCGCGAAGGTCCTCTCGGAAGTGGACGATTTCACCGAACATCTGCACGTTGCGGCGCAGCTTGCTTTGCGCGATTTCGTCGGGCAATACCGGCTGGACGACATTCTCGCCGCCAAAGAAAAACTTTCGGCATACGTGCTTTCCCGCCTGAAAGAAAAGGAGAAGGAGCTGTTTGTGGAAATTACGGGTGCGGGCGTGAAGGATATCATTCTTCCCGGCGAGATCCGCGAGATCATGAACACCGTTCTCGTGGCGGAGAAAAAAGCGCAGGCAAACGTGATCTCCCGCCGCGAAGAGGTCGCTTCCACGAGATCGCTTTTGAATACGGCAAAACTGATGGAAGAAAACAAAACGCTGTATCGCCTGAAAGAACTGGAATACGTGGAACGCATCTGCGAACACGTGGGCAACATTTCGCTGAGCGGTGACGGCGACATGCTGACAAAACTTGTCGGAATGATCGGCGGAAGGGGAACGGGAGGGCAGAGATGACGAACGTTAAGCCTGTGGAAATCAAAGGAAAGTTCTGCACGGCGATCTGCTATGCAAGCGTGATTGAAGACGAGGCGATCGGGCAGATCCGCCGCATGTGCGACTACGGATTGACGGAAGGAAGCAAAGTCCGCATTATGCCGGACGTTCATGCCGGAAAGGGGTGCACGATCGGAACGACTATGACGGTAAAAGATAAAGTTTGCCCGAATATCGTCGGCGTGGATATCGGATGCGGCATGTATACCGTAAAACTCGCCGGAACGAAACTCGATTTTGCAAAAACAGACGAAGCGTGTCATGCGATCCCTTCCGGAATGCGTGTGTGGGACGGGCGGATCGAACGCTTCGATCTGACGGGACTGAAATGCTATCGGGATCTGCGGGATACCCGTCGGTTGGAACGTTCTCTCGGCACGCTTGGCGGAGGCAATCACTTTATCGAGATCGACAGGGCGGCGGACGGCACGTTTTATCTGATCATTCACTCGGGCAGCCGGAATCTCGGCAAACAGGTGGCGGAAGTCTACCAGAATCTTGCGATCGATCTGCATGCGGGAAAAGCGGAATATTTCCGTCGGCGGGATGAAATTATTTCTTCGTATAAGGCGGAAGGGAGAAGGGCGGAGATACAGGCTGCGCTGAAAACGCTCGGGAAAGAATATGAAGAGAAAGAACCGGATGTGCCGGAAGATCTGTGCTGGCTTTACGGCGATTTTCTTTCCCGTTATCTGCACGACGTGGAAATATGCCAGCGTTTTGCCGCAAGAAACCGCGAAAAAATGGCAGAGATCATCCTTGAAAAAACGGGAATGACCTCTGCCGGAAGTTTTCACACGGTGCATAATTATATCGATACGAAAGAGATGATTTTAAGAAAAGGCGCCATCTCCTCCCGCAAAGGGGAGAAAGTTCTGATCCCGATCAACATGCGCGACGGTTCCGTGCTTGCGATCGGCAAGGGGAATCCCGAATGGAACGATTCCGCGCCTCACGGGGCAGGCAGGGTCATGTCCCGGCAAAAGGCAAAGGCAACTCTTGATCCGGAGGTTTACAGGGAAGAGATGAAAGGCGTTTATTCCACTTCCGTGGGCGTGCAGACGCTTGACGAATCGCCGATGGCATATAAGTCGCTCGGAGACATTATCGGCGTGATCGGCGATACCGTCGATATCGTCGACGTGATGAAGCCGGTATACAATTTCAAAGCGGGGGAAGAGCTTCCGTGGGAAAAACAGACTTCGGGCGACGGAAAAGCCGGGTCTGAGAAATTGTTTTAACGCGGATCGCCGATTTCCGGGGGAGGGCCGGGAAGGATCTCCCCTGAACTTTCGTCGATATAAAAAAGTTTTAAAAACCTTCCGGCAACGATCTTCCTCTTCTTGACATTTCCGGCATGCTATGCTATAATTTTAAAAGACGGTGCGGTTTTGCCGCATTGAGTATAGCTTATGCTGCTGTGGCGGAACAGGCAGACGCAAGGGACTTAAAATCCCTCGGAGTTAAATCCGTATCGGTTCAAATCCGATCAGCAGCACCATGAAAAGATGAGTAAACTGCCCATCTTTTTCTTTTATCCCGAGGATACGGAGACCGTATCGGTGACGCGATTGCGGGCATGAAGTAACGACCGGAATGAAGGGAAACAAAGCCCGAACAATCGCTATTCCGTCGCTTTCGCTCCTTACAAATCCGATCAGCAGCACCAAATTCAGGCGAGCGGAAAGCTCGTCTTTTCTTATTATTAACAGAAGAAATAAAAGACCTTTCGGTTTTTGCCGTAAGGTCTTTTATGATTGTTGTAATTCGTTTTTCTTCGGGCTTGGCATTCGCCATAACAAGCCGATTTTTCGCCGTGAAAATAGTTAGTGATGACGAATGCTGAGCCTATGGTTTCGATTTGTCTATAAGATTGCTGACGTATTCGCTTGCGGTGATTCCGACGTACTCTTTGAATGCTCTCTGAAAGGTGCGCATATTCGAAAATCCGTGTTTAAAGGCAAGTTCGGTCAAGGTGTCGTCGCCACGGTCGTCTTCGAGGAATTTCATAATGCGCAGTTTATTCAGATATTTCGTCAGGGAAGTGTTCAGAATTTTCTGGCAGATCTTCGAAAAATAAAATTTGCTGTATCCGAACTCGTCGGCTAAGCCGTCCAGGGTCAGATTTTCGTTATAGTGATCGTCAAGATAAATCAGAAGACTTTTCGTTAAGGTGTCGTTCTTGTTTTTTTCGCGCTTGGAAAGGGGGATCACGCGCAGAACGACGCCGAGGATCGCGGCGATGCACCCGAGAAGAAAAAGTTTATCCCGATCGAGATAGTGCGTGGTCAGAAAAAGAGGATTATCCAGATTATATGTGTGTTTCTGCATCATCCGGATAAAACAGAAAATCTCTTCGCAGGCTTCCGGTTCCGTTATGAAATTGGAAGAGAGCGCGAGATGATTTGTTCTTTTTTTATATTCGGGGCAAAACGCCACGGGAATTACGATCGAAACGGACCTCAATTGTTTCGGGTTTGAATAACTGTGAATATCGAAACTGTCCATGATCGCCACTTCGCCGGCTTTCATCAGACGCGTTTCTTTGTTCACCGTTACAAGAAGTCCGTTTTCCAGAACGTAAAGCAATTCGATGTGTCTGTGGAAATGCGACTGACAGAAATTTTGCCCTTCGCTGATATAAAGTTGGTCGATCAGCTCTCTGTGCTTTTCATAAAAATCAATCATAATCCTGAAAGATAGCAATATTTGTCGCTAAAATGTCCTGTTTTGGTATTGAGAAGAGAAGCATTGTGTGAGACAATTATATCGAAAAGATAAATTGTTGTCAAATATAAATGAAAAGGTTTTTATGACTGTAAGAGAATACATTCGGTTTAACTGGAAAAACAGTATCAGAAAAGGAGAATACAAAAATTTACCCTATCCGTACAATTCGCCTTCCTGCGAACAGACGAGCGACGTCGGTTTTGAAAATTTTTTCTACTGGGATACTTATTTTATAAATCTGGGTTTGTTGATCGACGGGATGAAAGAGCAGGCGCTCAACAATATCCGGAACATGATATTTCTGATAGATAAATACGGCTATATGCCGAACGTGGCGACGGAGGGCGGAGACAATCGTTCCCAGTTTCCTCTGTTTATCCCGATGTGCCACGCTTATTGGCAATATACCCAAGATAAAGAATTTGTGCGCGAAGCTTATCCTGCCATGAAAAAGGAATATGCCTTCTGGATGAGCCGGAGAACGTTGCCTTGCGGGCTGAATCGTTACGGAAATAACGCGGACGCGAAAACCTGCAGCGATTTCTACAAAATCATTACGGATACAAGACTTGACGGCGAAGCGGGAAAAACGGAGAGCGAGATGGAGAGCCTCGGGTCGAATCTGCTGTCGGAAGCGGAGAGCGGATGGGATTTTACGCCGAGGTTCAATGCCCGGGCAGAGCATTACGCCCCGATCGATCTGAACAGCCTTTTATATGAAAACGAGAAAATACTGGCGTTTTTCGGCAAACTTTCAGGCGAGGAGAACTCGTACGGCGAAGCGGCGGAGCGTCGCGCCGGACTGCTTAGCCGGTATGCCGAAAAAGACGGGATCTTTTACGATTATGACGCAGACCGGAACGCGTGTTCTCCCGTGATCAGTTCGGCGCTTCTGATGCCGTATCTTTGCGGTTTGTCGGACGATAAGGAAAAAGCGATGGAGATTTTGAATCGCCTGCGCACGAACTACGGCATTCCGGCAACCGAAAAGAGCGACGAATACGGGAAATATCAGTGGAGTTATCCCAATATCTGGCCGCCGCTCGTATGTTTGTCGGTAATGGCGGCAGATCGGGTAGGATTGAAAGACGAAGCAAAGCTCCTGGCGCGGCAATATGTCGAAATGGTCGATCGCGGATGGATAGATACGGGAAGTTTGTGGGAAAAATATGATTGCATTTCGGGACGGAAAGCTTTTGTTCACGAATATAACGAATCGAAAATGTTAGGCTGGACGGCGGGGACGTATCGTGTTTTCGAGAATTACCTGTCGACCGGTCGCATGATACATAATTTCAATATCCCAAAAACGGAGGAAGAAGGAAAAGATGAAGTTAATTAAGAAAATCGTAAGCATTATGTTTGCGGCGGCACTTACCTTGGGAACGGCAGTCGGATGCGGTCCGAAAAACCCGACCGTGGGTGATGATTTCGATTACTCGATCACGCCCGATACGCAGACCGAACTCACATTGGTCGTGGCTTGCCAGGCGAGTAACGACGAGCGTAACATCGTTACGAAACTCGGAGAAGGTTTCAAAAAGTATTATCCTAACGTAACGATCGACGTTCAGCCGATTTCCGGTAACGTGATCGGGACCATGATGGGGTTTTTCAGAGCGGGAAATATGCCCGATATTTTTCAGACGTCCAGTTTTGAAATGCTGAGTCTCGGAAATGCCGGCGTTACGCTCAATCTCGATTCGTACATACAGGCGGAAGAAAGCGCGGGAACGTTCTCGACGGCAGACTATTACGAGTCGTTTTTCAAACTCGGACAGAGCAATTTTAACGGCAAGCAATGGATGATCCCGCGTGCCGCCGATCAGGTCGTCTGTCATTATAACGCGCGTCTTCTGAGAGAAGCGGGCGTAGACGTCGATTCTCCGGACAGCCTTATCAAAAACGGTTGGACGTGGGATGATTTTCTTACGGTATGCGAACAGGTCCGCGAATCGGACGTGTGGAAGAATTCCGGCAGAACTCTTCTGGACGGTTACCTGAACTGGGAAGCTGTGTTTAACCCCATAATTCTTTCCTGCGGCGGCGGATATTACGGCGATAATAACGAAGTGATCATCGACAGCGAAGGAACCCGCACGGCGCTGAATAAGATGAAAGAACTCGTCGATAAAAAAATCACGTCGAAGTTTACGGGCGTACAGGCAAACTTCCAGGGCGGTGAAGGGATCTTTATGTTCCACTCTCAGGCTTCGTCTATTCAGGTCAGAAACCTTCAGGGCGTGTATAAATCCGATTTCAAAGAAAACGATTATAACGTGGTCACCTTCCCGATCATCGATAAAGACAATCCTCTGGTCGGAACGGGCGTTTCGGGATATTGCGTTTCTTCTACGATAAAAGATCAGGCAAAACGCGATATCGCATGGCAGTTCCTTAAATATATGCTCACCAGAGAAGGGCAAAACATAATAGCCGATTGCGGTACGAATTATCCGCCTATGCGCAAAGACATGGCAGATCCTAAAAATCCCGAAAACCATTGGGGCGTCGGTTACGAGGCGTATAATCTCGAAGCGTTTACCTGGGCAAGCAATAACAATGCGATTTGTCCGACCGATTTCATTCTTGCGCATGCGGAACGTGCGGACGATCTGCAGAAGGTTATACAGACGTTGATAGGAAACTATATCGATACGGGCAGAACTCTGGACTATTCGTTAGGGCTCGCAAAACAACAGCTTGAATACTGGCTTACGCACTGAGCCGTTTAGGGTTGATGATGAAAAATACAGAGGGCTTCCGTTCTGGAGCTGGAACGGAAAACTTGAAAAAGAAGAGATCGTCAGGCAGGTCCACGTTCTGAAAGAAATGGGGTTCGGCGGTTTTTTTATGCACAGCCGCACGGGGCTCGAAACGGAATATCTCGGCGAAGAGTGGTTCGGACTGATCCGGGCAGCGGCGGAAGAGGGAAGATCGCTCGGGATGAACGCGTGGCTTTACGACGAAGACCGCTGGCCGTCCGGAACGGCGGGCGGAGAGGTAACGAAAAAAACCGAATATCAGATGAAATTCATCTCGATGTACGATGAAGACGAAGCGCCTGCGGACGGGGTGTATATCGCAGGGGAACTCGGCAGATTCGCCGTGAAGCTGAACGGACAAAACGAACTCGAGGACTATTATTCCGTTGCGGGCGATAAGCCGGTAAAAGACGGGTACGTCGTCAAAAAATTCCTGATCGAGCATATGAAACCGCAGGAGTTTTATAACGGATACACTTATCTCGATACGATGAACCGCGAAGCGACAGACGCCTTTCTTGCTTCGACGCATGAAAAATACAGAAAACATTGCGGGGATCTGTTCGGAAACACCCTGAAAGGAATCTTTGCGGACGAACCCCATCGCGGCGCCGTTCTCAACGGTTTTATTTCCAGAAGCAGCAACACCATGAACCTGATACCGTATACTTACGGTTTATACGACCGGTATCGGAAAGTCTGCGGAGAAAACCTTTCGGAAAAACTTCCGGAGTTATATTTTAAACGGGCGGACAGCGCGGTCAACCGCACGATGTATCATTACATCGAGAGTATCGAGCAGTTGTTTATAGAAAACTTTGCCGTGCCTTATCACGAGTGGTGCCAAAAAAACGACCTGCTCGCCACAGGGCATATCCTGCATGAGGACAGCCTTGCCATTCAGACGATTTTTCAGGGCAGCGTGCAACGTTATTACGAACACATGGACTGCCCGGGTGTGGATATCCTGACGGAAGGAAACAACGCCTACTGGGTGGCAAAACAGGTGCAGTCGGTTGCAAGACAGCTGGGGAGAAAGTTTGCGCTCAGCGAGTTGTACGGAGCGACGGGCTGGCAGTTTAATTTCCGCAGCCATCGCGACGTCGGCGCGTGGCAGACGCTGCTCGGTATCAATATGCGTTGTCATCATCTTTCCTGGTATACGATGGAAGGGCAGGCAAAAAGGGATTACCCCGCGAGTATTTTTTATCAGTCCGGCTGGTACCGCGATTATTCTTATGTCGAGGATTACTTTGCGAGACTCGGCGAATTGACGAGCAAAGGAAAACCTTTGTGCTCCACGCTCGTGATAAACCCCGTCGAAAGTATGTGGTTATATCCGCGCGCGGGTTGGGAAAAGAATTTCTTCGAGCTGCAAGTTCCCGAATGTCGCCGTCTCGAAGATTTATATACCCGTCTTTTCCGTATTCTCGTTACGGGACAGGTGGATTTCGATTACGGAGACGAGGATATTTTGTCGCGGCGTTACCGGATCGAAAAGAAAGAAGAACGCCCCGTGCTTGCGGTCGGGGAAGCGCGTTACACGACGGTGGTCGTGAGCGGAGCGGATACCATACGATCGTCTACGCTTGACATTTTGCGGGAATTTGCTTCGGTCGGCGGGGAAGTGATATTCATCGGCGATTTGCCGAAGTATATCGACGCAAAACAGGCGGAACTTCCCGTCGATCTGATGAAAAACAGCAAACGGATCGCCATGGAGCGAGAGGAAATTCTTTCCGCCCTGAAAGAGCACCGGATGTTTACGATCGACAGCGAGGATATTGTCGTAACGGTACGGAAAGAGGGCGAAACTTACTTTCTGATTTGTCTGAACGTCGATCGGGAGCATGCGAAAGACGATCTGACCATTCGCTTTCGCGAAAAGTATAACGTTGAAGAAATACTTCTGGACCGGGACCGTGAATTCGGGGTCGCAGAAAATCGCGACAGCCTTTCCGTGCGGTTCGAGGCGGGCGAATGCAGGGCATTCCGCATTTTCAAGGGCGGAAAAATACTGCCGTTGCCGCAAATCGGAAATCCCGTAAAGGAAACGCGGCTCCCGGGACCGTTCGCTTATAAGCTGAGCGAACGAAACGTATTGCCGCTGGATCTTGCTTCGTACGTTCTTGACGGCGAAGCGTCGGACGGGGAATCCGAGATATTGCAGATCGATTGTGCCGTGAGGGATAAAGTCGGCTTGCCGCGCCGCGGCGGGGAAATGATCCAGCCGTGGTATCGGAAAAAATACGGAATTGCCTCGGGCAACGCCGAACGGCATGAGTTACGGCTCAGATATCGCTTTCACGTAAAAGAAATTCCCGATACGAACCTTGTGTTTGTGACGGAACAGAGCGAACGCTGGAAGATTTCCGTGAACGGAAATTATCTGAACGGTAAGGTGGTCGGGCATTGGACAGACGTTTGTTTCGACGAAATTCCGCTTCCGGCGGAATATTTAAAGAAAGGCGAAAACGAAATCGTTCTTACGGCGGATTTCGATGATGCTTTAAACCTTGAATGCGCATATCTGCTCGGAAATTTCGGCGTGGAGCTGAACGGGCGGAAAGTTACGCTTTCGCACCTGCCCGATAAGTTGAGCCCGGGAGATATAACGTATCAGGGACTGCCGTTTTACAGCGGCTCGGTCACCTACTTTACGGGGATCGTTTCGGGGCGCGTGAGCGTGAATTTCGGAGGCTGCCAGGGTGCGGTTTCCAAGGTGAAAGATCGGGTGCACGGCGAATATGTCGCATATGCTCCGTATGAAAGCTCGATTTTCGACGTGGACGGAGAACTTGCCGTCGAAGTCGTTCTTACAAGGCGCAATACGTTCGGTCCTTTGCATTACGCCCCCGTTTTCTCAGGTGCGTACGGTCCCGAAATCTTTTTGCCCGAGGGGAAAGATTATACCGATTCCTATGCGCTCATTCCGCAGGGATTATTGAACGGTATTACGGTAAAATGGTATCGGGTCGGGCAGAAAACGGAAGAATGACGGCGCAGAACCGCCTTGGTAAGACTATAAGAAGCAAATCGAATTTAAACTGAAAAATGCACCCCGGAAGTTTTTATTTCTGTCCGACTTCCGGGGTGCGTTTTTTGTTTGTTATGAGGAATTTTCTGCCGTCCGGGTTTACCGGTTTATCGGAAACTTGTCGCGATGTCGGTTAAAATATTGTTTACGGATTCGTCGTTTTCCGTTCCGATCCGGATATTGTAGCCGTATTCTTCGCGGGTGAAATAACACAGACAGAAATTTTCGCTCACGCCGTAGCGGAAGGAAATTCCTTCCAGCGTTTTTTCGTTCGTCAGCTGTTTGAAAGAGGAAAGTTCGTTCCATTGAATGCCGTCGGCTTCCACGAATGCCGTGACGGGGATACCGTCCGCCGTTTCCCATTCGACGAGGAAAACGACGATATCCGCCTTGTTATAGCGTTCGGTGTTTTCTTTCAGGGCGTATTCTTTATAGACGGAAACGGAATTTTCGTCGACGAAAGGAAGAAATTCATGATCCCGGTATCCGGCGGAAACTTCCGTCAGCTGAGCGGACGCGAGGGAGGCGGTTGCGAGCGGTGCGCTTCCGGCGGGAGTTTTTGTCGCGTAGTAAAAAACGAGGGCGATCGTGACGATCAGAACCAGAAATGCGCCGAGAAATATGATTTTCCCCTGCGTTTGTTTCCTTCCGGTTTGCGCCGACGTTCCCCCTCCGACGGCTTCGGCGGCGGGAACAGTTGCCGTTTCGGTTGCCCGTACCGTTTCCATATATCCCTTTGCTTTCCGCGTTACGTCGGCGGAAGGTGTTTTCCCGCTTTGCATATAGTCGGAAAACAGAGCGTCGAGTTGTTCGTCCTTATTCCTTTTTTCTTTCATATCAAACCTCTTATCACTATAACAGTTTCATTCCCCGTTTTGTCCGCGGTCAGAGCAGTTTTTTCATAAATTCTTCCGTTTTCGAAATTTCTTTCGCCACGTAAGATTTCGATTTTCCGATTTCCTTCGCGATCTCGCGCACCGTCATGTCGAGAAAATATTTCATGTAGATCATCTGTTTTACGATCGGCGGGGAGAGAGAATTCATCAGTTTTTCCGCAAGAAGCCGGGTCGTCGTTTTCTCTTCGAGGTCGGCGCCGTCCGAAAGTCCGAAAAATTCGTCTATATCTTCCGTCGGGCGGTTTTGCGATGATTTCAAAGCGTTGAGCGCCGTGTTTCTTACGATCCTGCAGACCCAGGAATAAGCGTTGGTTCCCTTTTTATATCTGTCGATATTCTTTACGATCTTCAGAAAGCTTTCCTGAACGACGTCCTCCGCCAGACAGGCGTCTCTTACGACCCCGCGGGCGATCATGAACATGATTTTTCCCATAAAGGAATACAGCAGATCCACGCCCGCATCGTTACCCTCCCGGATCAGGGAGAGCGCATATTCGGTTTTTTCGTATAATTCGTCCTTCATAGTCGTTCTCCGTAAACCGTGTGATGCCTGTATCATTATTATACCGAAATCGTCTTTCTTTGTAAAGCAGAATCGACGGATTGAAAATTTTTCGGAAAACGTGGACAAAATAAAAGCAATGGTTGTTTTATAGGTAAACTCAAAAGGAGATCGTCCGGAAAAGGACATGCGAAACTTATGAAAAAGAAACCGACTTTATATGTTATCATCCTTTGCGCCTGGGCAGGCTGCGTTGCCCTTCTCGGTTTTGCGTTCGCGCGGGTCATTCTCGGGCTCGGCGATTATTCTGCCGTAAAGAAAGGGTTTATCATCGCGCTGCTTGCGGTCAACACCCTCGTTCTTGCCGTGTTGTGGTTCGGAAGTCTGAAAGATTTTGTCTTTTCGGTCGGCTATGCCGTTTTGCGAAAAAAACTCGGGGAAAGGTATGCGGAAGTGAAAGAGGTGCCGGTCGACCCGCAGAATGCGCCGCGCGTTCTTTTGTTATATTGCACGTGCAACGATTTCAACGCCGCCGCGCTTTCCGCCTGCCGTAAACAGGATTATCCCGATTTTAAAACCGTGATTCTGGACGACAGCTCGGATCCTTCCTGTCTTGCGGAGATCGACGCATACCGTTGCAAACACACAAACGTGGAAGTGATCCGCCGCGCGGACAGAACGGGATACAAAGCGGGAAATCTGAACCATTATCTTGCCGGAAGAACCGATTACGATTATTTCGTCGTGCTGGACAGCGACGAGGTGATCCCGCCCGATTACATCCGTCAGGTGCTGAAATATTTTGCTTACGATAAAAACTGCGGCGCAGTGCAGGCGAAGCACAAAGCGAAGAAAGGCGAAAACGTGTTCCAGCGGCTTATGGGGCTTTGCGTCGGCAGCAACGGCGAAACGGTGCAGGTGATCAAAAATTTTTACGGCGCGAACGCCCTGATAGGGCACGGGATGACGATCAGCCGCGAATGCTACGAGAAAACGGGCGGATTTCCCCTTGTTGTGGCGGAGGACATTTCTTTCGCGGTGGAGATCAAAAACGCGGGATTCGATATTATTTACGCCCCCGATATCCTTTGTTACGAGGAATTCCCCGTGAACTACGTTTCGCTTAAGAAGCGGCAGTGCAAGTGGACGCAGGGAAATCTCGAATACATGAAAAAATACAATAAGGACATCGATAACAGCAAAATGGCATGGTTTGAAAAACTCGATATCAAACTGTCGCATTACAGTCTGCCGATCGTTCCCGTGCTCAGTTTTCTTCTCGCAGTCTGCACGATCGTTCTTGGTTTTTTGGGGTATCCCGTCATCCGGTATTCGCTTGCGGTTTACGGCATCATGATTCTTTTCCTGTGTTCGCCCATGATCCCCGATCTGTTCGTTTATCGGCGCACGAAAAACGTTTTTCTGCTGATCCCGTATTTCATCGTGAACGTGGCAACTTACGCGTCCCTCGCGCCGATGATGCTGAGAACGGTATTCCTCGGGCTTTTCGGGAAAAAAGCGACGTTTATCGTAACGCCGAAACAGTCCGAAAAATTCCGTTTTTCGGAAACGATCCGCTATTCGCGCGATTCTCTCCTGTTCGGAACGGCAATCGGCGTCGCGGCGATGTTTGCCTGCGGAAGCCTTCTGCCCGTTATTTTCGTGGTGGCGGGATGTGCCGCCGCCCCGTTTATCATCGCGTTGTCAAACATTCCCGTCAAAGAGCGGAAGGAAAATTCTCCCGATCGGTCCGCCGGCTCCGGTTATCGCGTTCCGGGCGGAAAAAGAAAGACGGTCGGTACCAACAACTGACGGCAGCCTCAGTAATCATATTCTCTTTCGGCATAAGCCCGATAAAATAAAAGCACCGTTTTCCGGGAAGGAAAGCGGTGCTTTTGCGTTTTACGTAAGATCGGAAAACAGCGTTCAGATCTATTTGGTCGTTTCATTTTTCGGTTGCAATACGAACAGAAGAGAAAATTTTCGGAAGATCGGACGGAATTCAATGATCCGGTCAAGCAAATTCGAGAAAAACCCGATCAGAGTGCCGTTCACGAGTGCCATGATCACGGTGCCCCATCCGATCCCTCTGATTTTTCCGAAAAAGGTAAGCGTCATGATGAAACTTGTCGTGAGACAGGTGAGATCTACAATCGTTTTCAGAATCGGTAATCTGATCCCGTAGCGGCGGGAGATCGCCTTTACGGAAAAATCGTATACCTGCGGATAGAGATAGGTTTTAAAGAAAAGAGCGACGGAAAAAGAGGTTAAAATAATTCCCGAGAGAAACAGAATAATTCTGAACGGGAGAGACCTGCTTCCCGGCGGAGTTGTCTGCGGATCGAAAAGCGGTAACTTTCTCCACATGTCGAGAACGAATCCATACAGCAGACAGGTGCCGAAAGAAAACAAATATATGAATTTAAATTTTTTTAAAACAAGGCACAGAACAATAAACACGCCTGCCTGTATTACGTATTCCGCCTGTCCGAAAGTTAAAAAATTCGTTTTCAGACTTAAAAGATATGCCGGCGCGACGATCATCGAGATCCCGAAATCTGCGGCGGAAAGCGCCGCGACCGCAAGCGAAAGCAAAGCGATCGCAACGAGATAGATGATTTCGCTCGATAAAATAATCTTTTTCATGTCAGACGTACCGGATATAATCGTTTTTGCGTTCGGCTTCTTTTTCCGGCAGAGTTTTTGCATACCCGAGGGCGATCGCGCCTACGCCGCGCAACGTTTCCGGTAATCCCCATTCGCGCAGGAGGGCTTTGCCTTGCTTGCCGTCGAAGATTTCGCGCTCTCTGTGTACCCAGACCGATCCCAGTCCCAATGAGGCGGCGGCGAGCATCATGTTTTCGAGAACGCAACTTCCGTCTTCCGTAAAAGTGCTTGCGCTTCCTTCCGCCAGCACGAGAACGATCGCGGGTGCACCGTAATACGGATCTGTGTTCGCTCCCATGACTTCGGCATTCAGGCGGGAAAGTTCTTTGCGGTACTTTTCATCCGTAACGGCAACAATCGTCGGCGATTGCCGTCCGCCGCCCGTCGGTGCGTAAGTGCCGGCTTTGCATACCGCTTCCAGTAATTCCCGAGGGATTGCGGTTGTTTTGTAAGCACGCACGCTCCTGCGCGATTTGATCGTATTCAATACTTCGTTTGTCATACTTTTACCTCCCGATATTGAAATCGCCGTACGTCCGATGAGGGCGTACGGCGAAAAATGAGATCGGATCTCAGAAAAATCCATACAGATTTTGTGACTATATTGTATAGCGGATCAACAACATTGTCAAGGATTTTCGAGCCCGGACGAAAATTATTTCGGGCAAAAGCATCTGTTCCGCCGGGTGGCGTTCCCCGGACATCAGCGGGCGGACGCGCCGAATTTCACTTCGCTCCGGATCTTTTCAGTCACGAAGGTGAGGAAGTGGGCGAGCGTCACGTCGAACTGGAGCAGGCAGAGAAGAAGAACGACGTATTGCCAGTTATCTTTCGGGTCGGAGAAGATGTTCGGCAAGTTGAACATCGGCATTAAAAATCCGATGAAAACGATACAGATCGCCGTTAACACGAATACCAGTACGCCGCGGAACAGATTGAGCGGTTTGCAGATAATGTAAAGGTATACAAGCCCGCCGAACGTCAGCGCCGCGACCATCAGCGTGTCTTTGAAAGCGGGCGGAATGACGATCTCCCACGGGAGAGTGTTTAAGATATCGAATGCGAGCACGTTTAAAATCAGGATCGTTGCACCCGGTATCGCATGGGCGAACACGTAAGAAATAAACTTTCCGTCCACCTTGTTCATGTTCGTTTGCAGGGAAAGGGAGAGCGAGCCGAGTCCGATCACGACCGTTTCGAGAAGAACGAGCATCTGATTGTCGAAGGGGAAAATGGTTCCTCTTAAAATGGACATGATGGCGAATAAGGTGATAAACAGCGTTTTCATCAGGTAGAGAGAAGAGGATTTTTCGATGTTGTTGATCACTCTTCGTCCCTCTCCGACCACGGCGGGCAGAGAATCGAAATTGTTGTCCATCAGAACGAGGTGGGCGATGTTTTTCGTCGCGTCGCTTCCCGTAGCCACGGTGATCGAACAGTCGGATTCTTTCATGGCAAGGATATCGTTCACGCCGTCGCCCGTCATGGCGACGGTATGCCCCGCCGTTTTGAGCGCCTGAACGAGCAACGCTTTCTGTTCGGGCGAAACTCTGCCGAAAACATTATATTTCGTGGCGACGTTTATCACTTCGCTGTCGCTCATGCCGTCAAGGGAGACGTAGCGGTCGGCGCCTTCCACGCCCGCGCGGCGGGCGACTTCGGAAACGGTCACTGGGTTGTCACCCGAAATGACTTTGACCGCAACGTCGTTTTTCTTGAACCAGTTGATCGTCTTGATCGCGTCTCTTCTCACGTTGTCCGTCAGGGTGATCAGAGCAAAGGGTTTTAAGTCGTAAGGCAGGGTGTCTCCCGTCGGAGCGTTTGGGGAGTGGGCGAGAAGAAGGACCCTCTGACCGAGCGCGGTATAGCGGTTGATCTGCGTCTGCACGTTGCGCGAAAGGGTTTTCTTTCCCATCACGAATTCGGGCGCGCCGAGGGCGAAAGTCCCGAGGTCGGATTCGGTATCGTTCAGACAGACCGCCGAGTATTTTCTGCCCGAAGAGAAGGGGATCACTTTCGACGCCGCAAGTTTCAGGTCGTTGCCGAAATAAGATTTCAGGGCGATCGCCGTCTGGTTGTTGTCCGGCAGGGCGTATTGCATGGACGATATGATATCGTTCAGCGAATAGCGGTAAGAGCTGTTGAAAAGAATACAGTTCGCCACTTTCATTCTTCCGTCCGTGATCGTTCCCGTTTTATCGAGACAGAGCACGTCGACGCGGGCGAGCATTTCGAGAGAATACATATCCTGCACGGAAGTATTCCTTTTTGCGAGCCTGACGACGCCGACCGCCAGAGCGAGGGTGGTGAGCAGGAACATGCCCGCGGGAATCATGCCGATGATGACGGACGTCGTTCTCGTGATGATCTCGCGCATGCCGTCGAAGGTAAGAGATCCGTTCTGCACGAATTTCGGCAATCCGCCCGAAATCGTTACTTTATAATTGGTGAACAGTACGCCTGCGCCGATCGGCACGATGAGAATACCGATACAGCGGATGATCCACAGGAGAGAACGGAGAAGTTCGGAAGAGGGCTTTTTGAATTTTTTCGCCTTCGCGCTGAGCGTTTGGATATAGCGGTCTTCTCCCACTTTGTCGGCAACGGCGTAAGCGGAACCGCTCACCACGAAACTGCCGGCGTAAAGGGTGTCTCCCTGTTGCTTGCGCACGGGGACCGATTCTCCCGTCAGGAGAGACTCGTTCACTTCGATCATTCCTTCCAGCACGGTACAGTCTGCCGAGATCTGATTGCCCGAACCGAAACGGATCACGTCGTCGAGAACGATGTCGTTCACGGAAATATCCGTCAGTCTGCCGTCGCGGACGACCTGCGCCGTCGGCGTGTTCAGAAGGGAGAGCTTTTCGATCGCCTTTTTGGCTTTGATCTCCTGAAAGATCCCGATCGAGAGATTGAATATATACGTTAAAGCAAACGTGAAATTGAACACGGAAGCCTTCACGGAGATGAGGGCGACGATACAGATCAGGCACAGCAGGTTAAAAAAGGTGAACAGGTTGGAACAGATGATCTTTGCCGTCGATTTGGAATACTGTTTTCCTTTGCGGTTGAATTGCCCCTGCAGCATCCGTTCGCTTACCTGATTGGTCGAAAGACCTTTCCTCGGATCGGGCGGAAATCTGTTTTCGGGCGGAACGGGCACGGGCTTTTTCCCCGCTTTCTTTTTTACCGTCTGCACCTTTGCCAGGGGGATGATCACGCTGTCGATCTGGCGGCGGATCTCATCCTGCGTTTTTTTTGTATGGCTCATGGTTTACCCCTTTTTTTTCGGAAAATGGTCGGCGCGGGATCCGTTTATGACGGATTTCCGCGCCTTGACGGGAAAATTATAACATAATTACGGAAATAATTCAAGGTTTATAACAGCTTTTCACGATCTTTGTTGACTTTTCACGCGATTTTCGGTATACTTGAAGAAGAAAAAAGTACCGGAGCTTTTTTGTTCCGCGGGGCGGACGGGCGCCGGAAAGGAAAATAGACAATGCAGAAATCGATACTGAAAAAATATGCCGAACTTCTCGTCGGAACGGGCGTGAATTTGCAGAAGGGAGAAACGCTTGTCGTTTCGTCCCCGATCGGGGCGGCGGATCTTGCCGAAGAGATCGCCCTTTGCGCTTACCGCAAAAAAGCCGCGAACGTGGAAATGCTCTGGACGGACGAAAAGATCGCCCGCATGGGATACCGTTACCGCACGAAACGTTCTCTTTCCGAAGTGCCGGAATGGGTGATCGCGCAGCGCAAACATTTTATCGAAAAAAAGATCGCCTACCTCGTGATCTTGTCCGACGATCCCGAAAACCTGAAAGGGATCGATCCCGAAAAAACGGCGGCGGCGAGAAGGGCGCGCGCCAAAGCGCTTGCGGAGTTCCGCGAGTACACCTCTTCCAACAAGATCCGCTGGTGCATCGGCAGTTACCCGAACAAGGCTTGGGCAAAGAAAATGTTTCCCGATCTTTCCGCGCGCGAAGCGGTGAAAAAGCAGTGGGAATACATCGCAAAGACCATGCGGCTCGACGCGGAAGATCCCGTGGCGGCATGGGAAGAACATCAGAAAAATCTCGAACGGCGTTCGGCTGTTTTAAACGGCGCGAAGATCCGCAGTTTCACTTATCGCAATTCTCTCGGAACCGATTTTACCGTTGCCATGCCGAAGGGGTATATCTTCTGCGGCGGCGCGGAAAAGAGCGTGCCGGACGGGATCCCGTTTACCGCCAATATGCCGACGGAAGAAGTGTTTTCCTGTCCCGATTACCGCACGGCGAACGGGAAACTCGTCGCGAGCAAACCCCTTTGCCGGAACGGTCAGCTGATCAGGGATTTCTGGTTCGAATTCAAGGACGGGAAAATCGTCGGTTACGGTGCGAAAGAAGGGTATGAGAATCTGAAAAGCATCGTGGAGACGGACGAAGGTTCCCGCAGTCTCGGAGAAATCGCGCTCGTGGGGTATCATTCGCCCATCCAGATGCTCGGCGCCATGTTTTACGAAACGCTGTTCGACGAAAACGCGTCCTGCCATTTCGCGATCGGCGATTGTTATCCCTGCTGCATAGAAGGCGGAGGCGAAATGACGGAAGAGCAGCTGAAAGAAAAGGGGCTGAACCATTCTCTCGAGCACGTTGATTTCATGGTGGGAACGGAAGATCTTTCGATTGTTGCCGAAAAGGAAAACGGCGAAAAATTAGTCGTTTTCGAAAACGGAGACTGGGCGATCTGAAAAACGGAAGGCAGCTGTTTATCGCAGGCACAAGCCTAATGATAAAAATTGTTATTAAACGGCTTATAGATAGCCTTTTGCGCAGAAATGCACAAAGAAGGAGGTTAAAGTGGAAGGGAAAAGAACGTTCACTTATCGCGTGAACGGGCTCGATTTCAAGGCAAACGAAACGCTTGCGGAGCTTCTGAAAAAACTGAAGGCGACGGACGGCGTTACGGGGGCGGAGTTCGATTACGAGGCGGAAGACGTGACGTACGCCATTGACGAATGGGCGAGCGAATACGACGTTCTGACCGCCGTTATGGCTTTGTTTTCCGAGATCGGCGCGGAGCTTGTGCTCGACGGCGACGGGACGGAAACGCTCGAATCGAAAGGCTTTACCGAAGAGGTAAACGAAGAGGAGATCAAGCCGGAAGAGGAGACGAAAAAAAGCGAGACGAAGGAAAAGAAAGAAGAGCGCAGGTCGGATCTGGCAGAACGGCTCGTCGTGCTCGGCATTTCTCTCGTTCTGATGATCGTCGGGCTGTTTATGAAAAAACACGAAACGGCGCGCATGTGGATCTATATGATCGGTTTCGTTTTTGCCGGCTATGCGACGTTTTACACAGCGCTCGAAAAAATCGCGAAGAAAGAATATATCGGCGAAGAGGCGATCGTGACCCTTTCGTCGCTTGCTCTTCTTTATCTCGGCTATCAGGCGACGGGATGTTTTGCGATGTTTCTTTACGCTTTTCTGAATTTCATGCTTTTCCTCGGAAACGGATTTGCGGAGAAAAAGACAGACGGAATTCCGGAAGCGATCGATAATGCGGAAACGGAAGAGGAGAAAGCCGCCCTTCGCGGGGAGAAGGAATACCTCGACGGATTGAAAGCGAGAAGGGACGCAACGGCGGAGAGCCTTAAGAAAAAGAAAGCGATCTGCAATCTTGCCTTTCTGGGCGCCGGCGTGCTCGTTGCGTTTATTCCTCCTTTCTTTCATATTAAATCGTACGGCAGCCTTCTGACGTCCCGCTGGCTTTATGCTGGGATCGGGGTCGCTTTGTTCGGAACGGTCGGAACCTGTCTGGCAAGCGTTGCGGATATCGCCCGGTTTTTCGCGATCGGGCTTTTCGGGAAAAAAATCTATTGCAACTGCGGAGAAGAAACGTTCGATCGTCTGGCGGAAGTGAAAAAAGTCGCGTTCGACGGGAAAGGCGTTCTTACGGAGAGAGCCTGTACTTTGGTCGGTATAACGGGCGACAGAGAGAAAACCCTTCGTCTGTTCTCTCTCGCCGTAAAGGGCAGTAAGCATCCGCTTGCCGCGCTTGCTGACGAAAATGCCGAAGGCGAGGTTTCGGAGAGGAAAGAGAGGGAAAACAAAGGCGTTATCTGTTCGGTCGACGGGAAAACCGTGGTGGCGGGAAACAAGAAATTCGCGGAAGAAAACGGAGTTGAAGTTCCCGCTTACGAAGGGGAAAACACCCCCGTTTACGTTGCGGAAGACGGGCATTTTACGGGAATGCTCGAAGTGTCTTATCGGGTAAAGGAAAACGCCGCAGGCGCGGTGAGAGAACTTGCCGGGGATCTCGGCGTTTCCTCCGTGCTGGTGAGTTCCGATTGCAACGCCGCCGTTTCCGCGCTCGGGAAAAAAGTCGGGGTCCCGAGATCCTACTCCGGCGCCTCTTCCGCATATAAGGTGAAAACCGCTTCGGAGGAAGGGACGTTATACGTCGGCGATAACGGTGCCGACGGTGCGGTAAAAGAAAAATGTCCGCTTGCCGTCGGGATGAACGGAATTGCCGAAAAGGGAATTTCCCTTTCCGACGGAGAGATCCGCAAATTACCCGGACTTTTAAAAAGCTGTATCGCGCAGAAAAGGGCGAAACAGGCAAACAAAATCGGGGCGATCGCCGGAAAAGCCGTTCTGCTTGCCCTGTTCCTTGTGTTAAAACTTACGGGAAAAGCAGACGCCTTGTGGTTGATTCTTCCTCTTAACGCCCTTGTCGATCTGTTTGTGTTTCTTAACGGCTTCCGCTTTGCGAAGGGCTGACGCCGGGCAAAAGAAAACAGCCGGCGATAATGAACGGCAAGCCGGAAGTCTAATTTTGTCGAAAAGCATAAATCGGAAGAAAAACGCTTGACAACCTTTTCCCGATTTGTTATAATTTGTATGCTTTTTTGAAAGCCACTAAATGCCGATGGCAAAGGAGGGTTGTGGATGTCTACTATCAGAGTCGGAGAAAACGAATCGCTCGACAGCGCGCTTCGCAGATTTAAGAGAAAGTGCTCCCGTGACGGTATCATCGGAGATTTGCGTCGTAAAGAACATTACGAAAAACCTTCCGTGAGACGTAAAAAGAAAGCGGAAGCGGCAAGAAAGAGAAGCGTGAAAGGCTAAGGCTTTTCGCAGATACCACGAAAAATTAAATTTTTTACACCCGATGAAGACTCGTCGGGTGTTTTTTCGTATTTCCGTAAATCGAAAACGTCGGCGTTTTCCGCGCTTTCGCGGAAACGGCGACAACAAAAGGGGGATAAAATGGCAAATCAGGCAAAGAGTATCAAGTCGGCGGCGAGAGAAGCGAAAATGAGACTGAAAAATCGCTTCTGGCAGGACTACAAAAAAGAAATGGAATCGGAAAAGCAGAAGGCTTCGGACGACGGGTTGCAGCCTTCCGCCATCGAAAAGTATTACCGTGCGCAGGTCGTTCGCAGCGTGCGGGGCAGGGCGGAAGAGGACGAAAGCTTTTACGACGAAGTGAAAACCATGCTCGATCGCTACGGCAGACCGGCGGACGCCCTCGACCGGCTGATGGACAAGGAATATTTCGCCTCTCTTTCTTATACGGAAAGGGAGAGATATCTGCTTCGCCTTTCGGAAAAATATCTCGCGGCGGTCGCGCGGTATGACGAAGAGCGGGGCGTGGAACGGTATATTCGCGGAGAATAAAGACGGAGTCTCTGTTCTTTTTTCGTCAGTCTGCGGGCGTATGGAACGAGAAAAGCGCGGAAGGGAAATTCCTGACGCGCTTTTCCCGTTCCGTTTGTCATATCAGGGATCATTTGGCTCCGCAAAATCCGTAAGCGAACCGGTTGCATAAGGACGTGTTCTGACGGAATATTTTCAGGTAAAACAATCATTGTGTAATCGGGGGTTAAATCGGATATTCACGGTTTTCCTTGACAGAAAGAAAAAAATGTTATATAATTTTATTAGGAATCGGTCTTAATAACAAAACTAATGATCTTCGATTGTAAGAGGACGGTATAAAATGCCGTATATAAGCGGATACGCGAAATACGGACTTGGCGGAAAGGATTTGTGATGCTCGCGGGATCGGTTTTCGAGAATGTAAAATTTATGGAAGAATCGTTCTCCCGGATTCGGGGAGAAACAAAGGAGAGGTAAGTTGGATAAGAAGGCAATGTATAAATTGAGCTACGGGTTGTTTGTGTTGACGGCAAGAGAAGCCGAAAAGGATAACGGATGTATCGTTAATACGGCGATTCAGGTTAGTTCGGAACCAAATCGGTTAAGCGTTTGCGTTAATAAAGTAAATTACACGCACGGTATGATTGAAAGAACGGGGAAATTCACGGTGTCCGTTTTGAGCCGGAACGCACAATTTGAGTTGTTTCAGCATTTTGGCTTTCAATCGGGAAGAAACGCCGATAAGTTTGAAACGTTTGCAAAATGTGCCAGGGGTTCAAACAGCATTTATTATATCACGGAAGGAACGAATGCATACATTTCCGTAAATGTTTCCGAAACGGTAGATCTTGGCTCTCATACGATGTTTATCGGAGAAATAACGGATATGGCGTTGTTGAATGACGATCAGTCCGTAACATATGAGTATTATCTTGGTCACATAAAACCGAATCCGCAGAAAGCGGGGAAAACGGAAATCGGACAGACGATATGGCGATGCAGAATCTGCGGATACGAATATACAGGAGAAAAATTACCTGATGATTTTGTGTGTCCCGTATGCAAACACCCGGCATCGGATTTTGAAAAACAGTAAATAACGATCCGAATATTTTAGCTGCAGGCGATCGTATTTTGCGGGAGTATATTTATGAAAAAAGAACAACTTTGTCTTGATATTGTCGGACTGGCGGGAGCATGTTCTTATGCTTTGGACTGCATCGAAGCGGAGCTGGTAAAGGTAAAAAACAAACACGGCAAAAGAGTTGCCTATATAAGCGTATGTATGGCTGCATATTGGGCAATCCGGGGAGATGCTTTGCAAGATCTTGCCGTATGCGCTTTGTTGCACGATAACGCTTTGACGCAATATATTTCGGAAGAATGGCGGAAGGAAAAGGTTTTCGATTCCGAAGGTTCAGTTTTATTCGGGGAAAAAGCGAATCTCCACTGTATTTACGGAGAGAAAAATATCTTGAAAATCCCTTTTAAAACAGATGTGACCGGCGTTATATTGTATCACCATGAACATGCCGACGGTGCCGGACCGTTTCGGAAGACATGGCGCGAAATTCCTCTGTTTGCAAGAATTATTCACCTTGCCGACGTGATTGACGTTGCCGGAAACGGAAAGGAGTTCGGCGACCGTTGGGAATTTATATGCCGGTATCTTTCGGAAAACAAGGGGCGGTTATTCGATAGCGAATGTGTGAATGCTTTCTTTCGGGCATTTTCGAAAGAATCGTTTATGTGCTTAAGCGATTCATCGTTTGAATCGAAATTGTGGGAGATCGTTCCGAGAGAAAAGTGCGGAGTTGACCGGGAAACATGCAAAAACATCGCGGATTTTTTTGCGGGAATCGTGGACTACAAGTCTCCGTTTACAAGCAGACATTCATTAGGTGTTGCCGAAAAAGCGGCTTTCTTTGCTCAATACATAAAATCGGATTCGTTAAGCGTGCAGAAAATGTATCTGGCGGGTGCTCTGCATGATATCGGGAAAATGGCGATCGGTAACGAGATTCTAGAAAAACCGGATAAACTTACCGATGAGGAATTTTCGAAGATGAAAAATCATGCCGGTTATACCTATCTGATATTATCGGAGGTCGATGATTTTGAAGAAGTCCGGGACTGGGCGGCTTTTCATCATGAGAAGCTGAATGGAAAAGGATATCCTTTCGGAAAAACTGCAGAGCAGTTAAATAAGCCGGAACGTATCATGGCGTGCATCGATATTTATCAGGCTCTTACCGAGGACAGACCGTACAAGAAAGGGCTGTCGCACGAAAAAGCATGCGATATACTCGACGATATGGCGCAGAAAGATTTTATCGATTCCGATATTTCAAAAAAAATCAGAATGTGTTTTGGCAAAACGTGACAGAACCTTCGATTCGGTTTAAAGACAACGCGGGGTTTATGCGAAAAATAAATGCCCCCCATTTTCTTGATATCGCCGGAAAAATGTGTTATAATATAAGTGAAAAAGTTTGCTTGCAAGGACTTTTTCACGCCATATTTCAACAGAAACGGCGATTTGGCGAAGACAAAGCGCGTGGCAACGGCAGTTGCCGACAAAATTTTAATTTGTCCCGTTTCGATGTTATAATAAAAGAGGAAACTTGCTTGCAAGGGTTTCCGAGCGCAATATTTCAACGGAAACGGCGATTTGGCGAAGACAAAGCGCGTGGCAACGACAGTTGCCAATATAATATAATAGGAATCATACCATAAACCGGCGTTTCCCGTTACGGGCTGTTTTTACGGCAAATGCCGCATGGGTCTATGGATACATAATTTTCGCAACAAAGGGAAAAATAGTACGGGAGGCAGATCAAATGGAAGATACGCGGCAATACGATTATGCGGCGAAGCGCGAGCTTGCGCGCAGGCGTTCTTATGTGCGGACGCCTATGTTTCTTGCGTTGTTCGGCATTTTAACCTCTTTTTTGTTCGGTGCGGGCATCTTTTTCTCCGTACCGGCTTTGTGCCTTTCGGTTTCGAGAGGAAAAACGGAAAAATCGCAGACTCTTCGCTGGGCGTTTGTGCTTTCCCTGGTCGGAACCGTTTTCTGCCTCGTGGTGATCGTACTGTTTTTCGCGGCGGTGGCTGTTTCGGTAAACGTAAAGGGATAAGTCGATTATCGGTATATTTTGTGTAAGTTTCCGTCATCCCCGCGCGCATTTTACATAATGGAAGCGGGTGCTGTTCGTCTGCTTTCCCGTCTGAAAACGCTGAGCGACGGCGCTTACCGCGTGGTGAGCTATCGC
>CABUWK010000030.1 GCA_902495325.1 uncultured Acidiphilium sp. | reverse complement strand
TTAAAGTCGCTAAACGTAATGCTTATGGCTTCCGAAATCTTGATTTCTTCTTCGCTTATATTCGCTTTCTTTCCATTCCTCGTTCTTCACCTATACACCAATATTTATGAAGAACCTATTTTTCGATGATTTTTCCCGATTTCGAAATCGATAGTACTTGATCGTACATCAATAGAGAAATCGGGAAAAAGGGCGGAAAAGAAGCCTTTAACGTAATCAGTGATGACGAATGCTAAGCCTATTGCAGTGAGATCAAGCGGTATTCGTTAATTTATAATTGCTTTATTGACTTGGTTTTATATTGCGGAGATAAAACGGATATATGCCTGAATCCGAAACAAATAAAGATTTTGCAGGAGTTAGGCGTTAAGCTTTACATTTCGTTTTGTTGATTTTTCATTCGGGATGCGATTCTGAAAATCGGGAATAACAACAAAACAACGAACAATAAAAGATTTTCTCCGGCGGTCGGAATATCCGTAGAGGAAAGTTTGATCTGGTTGCCGGCGAAATTCCCGGATTGATCGAGGAGTTCTTGGAATGGGCATTGACAGATAAGAAAAACGATTATCGTAAGGTGTCCGCAACGCTGAGACACGGAGTGGTATTTCATAAAAGAGAATGGCTTTTTACGTGGCTTATGCTGTTTTTGTGTCTGACGTCTCCCGCGATAAGTCTGATCGGTTGTTTTCCGGCATTGATCGGGATCAGACCTTTTGATTACGGAGAGATTGCTTGCCTGATAGGAATAAGTTGCGTCGGCGTTCCCATGGCGGCTTTGGTCGTATATATCCTTATAATAAAACACCGGCTGAAAAAGAAGATTTATCTGTGGATGGAGGATGCCGTTTCTCTTTATGCGGAATCGTTTGCCGTGAGCAGGATTCGTTTTCGGATGCCGGGCAAGAATAAAACGAACCTTGCCAAAACGCCGCTATTTCCGTGCTTTCCGGCAAATTCTCGTTTGAAGTACAAGAGTACGTCTGCGCTCGCCTTTACCGGAAATCATCAAAAATATCGGCGTTTTGGTTGCGGGCAAGTCTGACGGCATAGTTTCAGACTAAGACAAGGCGCGCGAGCGCGTTAATACTTATCGTATAACACGCGAGCGGAACGACGTATTAGTCAAAAATATGCCGTCAGACCATGGTTCGTTTTGTTCTTGCCCGGCATTGAGAAACAAAGCTGAGGCTAATTTTTCACTACAAGAAGAAAAAGATCGTTTTATACAGCGGCGACCCTGCAAAAAATTACCACATTCTGAAAGCGAACGGTTATTACAGAGTGTTGGAAAAATATTCCGACAGGAAGGTCGATATTCTTTATTCTCCGAAATACAATGAAGTGATGTTTGTCTGAAAAAGAGAAACAAAGCCCCGGGAAGGCGATTTCGTTCGCGATCCCGGGGCTTTCGGTTTTTCGGCGCTGGTTTTTATTTTTCAGACTGATTTGATGGGAGAAGCGCGTTGTTTTCTCCGTTCTTATTTTTAAACAGAAGCTTCAGAAGGATCGGGCAGAGAACCGAGGATGCCACGATAAGGAGGATGGTTGCGACCAGCGGATCCACGCCGCCTTCCGCGAGGATGAAGTGCTGACCCGCCGCATATACGGCAAGCGCGACTTCGCCGCGGGCGATCATACCGCAACCGATCGTTGCGGACTCCTTCACGCTGAAACCGAAAGGCTTCGCAATGAGCCCGCACCCGAGGATTTTCCCCGCGATGCCCGCAAGAATAAACACGAGTGCAAACAGCAGATACCCCGCGTTAAACCCGGAGAAATCCGCGCTGATTCCGATATAAGAGAAGAAGATGGGGGAGAAGATCATATAGCCGCTCACGACTACTTTTCTGTCTACAAACGAGGTGTCTTCCAGTCCGCTCAGCATCACGCCCGCCATGTAAGCACCCGTGATCGAGGCGATCCCGAAATATTTTTCGGCGCAGAAGGCGTAGAGGAAACACATACCGAAGGCGAAGATGCTCGTTCTTCTCTTGTGCGGAAACTTGTGTTCTTCCCATTTGAAATACATGCGGAGCAGAACACCGAGCCCGATGGAGAAGACGAAAAACCCGACCGCTTTCAAAAGGGTGATGCCGATCTCTGTCGCGCCGCCCCCTTTCAGACTTGTCATGATGCTGAGGGCGATGATGCCGATCACGTCGTCGATGATTGCCGCGCTCACGATCGTCTGTCCTACTTTCGTGTTCAGTTTTCCGAGTTCTTTCAACGCTTCCACTGTGATCCCGACGCTCGTCGCGGCGAGGATCGTGCCGACAAACATGGCGTTAAGCAGCTTGTCGTGCGAGAAATCGCGATAACCGTCCATGAAGAACAGGGCGGTTACCGTTCCGAACAGAATGGGAACGAGCACGCCCATCAGCGCGATGAGGGTAGCGGCGAAACCGCAGCGTTTCAGATCGTTCAGGTTGGTTTCGAGCCCGCTCGAGAAGAGAATCAGAACCACGCCGACCTGGCTGAAAGCCTTCAGAACGTTCAGTTCGTTTTCGTCCGGCTTCATAAACAGATTCAGAAAGAAATTGTCCGGGTTGTGCAGGTTGCCGAGAAGCCCGATAATGACCCCCGCAACGACCATGCCCGCAACCTGCGGAAGTCCGATTTTTCTCGCGGCGAGCCCGAGCGCTTTCGCAAAGATCAGTATGATTGCGAGGTAATAAAAAATATTGATAACGTCCATAAAACCAATTCCTTGTTTCCCGCCGCGCGGGATCGGAAAATGCGCGGCGTTTTGTTTTTCTCACGTACCCGAAAATTATACTCTCCGGGAAGAGAAAAGTCAATCGAACGGGTCGGTGATTTTCCGAAAAGAATCGGAGAGAAAGTATTTGTGCCCGGAGCGGGGTCGTTTTTCCTGTTTTTTGCCGCGGAAAGAAGAAAAACATGATAAATTTTTTTGAATTTCTCGATTTTTTTTGCCGTAACGCTTGAAAAAAGAAAAGAAATAGTATATAATATATATTGTAATAGTATTTTCGCGTGTTCCGCCCGCGTGCGGAAGACGGAAGCGAGGTCGAATTATGAGAACGTATCAGGGGAAATATGTCAACGAGGCAGATCTTGCCGCCAACGGTTTTTTTGCGTCCGTTTACGAAGAGGGTTTCGACGTAGATGCCGAACTTATCTCCGTTGCCCTTCGCGACGAGCGTAAGTATTTTCCTTCCGCGGAAGAAACGGAGTTTGTTGACGATTCCGCAGAACTTGCCGTAGCGGATGCCGCAACCGAAGGGGAAACCGTCGGTCTGAAATATATTCCGTCTCCCACGTTCGCGCAGAAGATGCTTCGTGCCGACGAGGTGATCCAGGACAGATACGACGAACTCAAGAACTACGCTCTCCGCTTCAAGAAATTAAAATCGAGAATTTCCAAGAAGTTCGATTCCATCAACAAAGGGAGGCTGCAGTTCGTCAAACTTTCCGTCGCCGGAAAAACGCTGAAACTGTACCTTAATATGGATATTACGACGACCGATCCGAAATTCCACTGCAAGGACATGAGAGACAAGAAGACGTACGTCACTGTTCCCGTTCTTCTTCGTATCAAGTCGGGCAGGGCGATGAGATATGCGAAAATTCTGATCGATCAGTGCGCGGAAAGCCACGGGCTCGTGGAAAACAAAAAGTTCCAGGAAGTGGACGCGATCGGCATGGTCGAGAATTTCCTGTACAAACAGAACGAAGGCGAAGAGGAAGAAGCGTAATTTTTCTTTCCTGATCGCCCGGAAGGGTTACGGCTCTTTCCGCAGGGAAAGGACATGCCCGTTATCGGCATGATTTTCGATTTTTATTGCCGAAATCGTCGATATTTCGAAAATAATACGGTAAAAAACTTGACAAGCATAAAATTATATAGTAAAATGAATTAGCACTCCAAATGCGGGGTGTTAATTTTTTGGGAAGGCGAAAGATATGGCAAAAGGTAACAGAGCAAGAATTACTTTGGCATGCACCGAATGTAAACAGAGAAACTACGACGATTACAAGAATAAAAAGAACGATCCCGACAGAATCGAGATCAGCAAATATTGCCCGTTCTGCAAAAAACACACCGTTCATAAAGAGACGAAGTAATTTTCCGTTTCCGGAAAACGTCTCCCGGCGAGCGAATCGGCATATTGCCGCATAGTGATTTGAGAGGAAAATCGTCAAATGGAAAACAATAAAGACGTTGCGGCGAAAACCGCAAACCAAAAAGTCAAAAAGAATAAAAATAAGAAACCGAACGTCTTTGTCCGTATGTGGGGAAAGATCAGAGAAGTCGTTTCCGAACTGAAAAAAGTTACATGGCCCTCTTTCGGCACGGTAATGAAACAGCTCGGATACGTCGTTGCGTTCGTTTTGGTTATTTTCGTCGTCGTCATGGTGTTCGACCTCGGGCTTCAGCAACTTCTGAAACTGTTGCAGGGCGGTGGGTCGTCCGCAGCGGCGTTTTTGAGCGAGGTACTGTAACATGGGTAGCCCGCAGGCGGCGCAGTGGTTTGTGATCCATACCTATTCCGGGTATGAAGCGCTCGTGAAAGACACGATCGAAAAGCTGATCGAGAACAACAATCTTGCCGATACGATCCTCGACGTGCAGATCCCCATGGAAGAGACCATCGAAGAGAAAAACGGAAAGAAGAAAGTGGTTCAGAGAAAACTTCTTCCCTGTTACGTTTTCATCAAGATGGTGTATTCCAACGATATGTGGTATCTCATCACGAATACGAGGGGCGTTACGGGTTTTGTCGGTCCCCAGGGAAAGGCGATCCCGTTAAGCGAGGAAGAGATCCGCAAAATGCGCCTTGAAGACAAGGTGGAAAATTGCGACCTTGCCGTGGGAGACACGGTCAGGGTGATTTCCGGTCCGCTCGATACCTTTATCGGTACGGTGGAAGATCTGAACATCGAAACGCAGAAAGCGAAAGTGAAGGTAACGATGTTCGGCAGAGAAACGGAAGTCGAACTCGATTTCATCCAGCTTGACAAGCTGAATATCGATCAGTATCATCAGGAAGAAAAAGAAACGGACTGATATCCGTATTCCGCCGCAATTTACCGTAAGCAGATTGCGGCAAACGTTATATTTGCTTAATCACGGGAGAAATTCCGTATTGAGATAGTGGGAGGGGCGTTAAATTTTTTGAATGACGCTTTCGATATCACCACAATATTTGGAGGAGAAACATGGCTAAAAAAGTTACAGCAATCGTAAAATTGCAGCTGCAAGCCGGAAAAGCAACCCCGGGACCTCCGGTCGGTTCCACGCTCGGACCTTACGGTATCAACATTCCGGGTTTCACGAAGGAATTCAACGCAAAGACGGCTAACGAAGTCGGTCTGATCATTCCCGTAGTCATCACCATCTATCAGGATCGTTCGTTCACGTTCATTCTGAAAACGCCTCCCGCTCCCGTTCTGATCAAGAAGGCATGCGGAATCGAGACGGCAAGCGCAAAGCCCAACAAGGACAAGGTTGCTAAGCTTACCAAAGCCCAGGTTGAAGAAATTGCGAAGATGAAGATGCCCGACCTTAACGCTGCGTCTCTCGAAGCCGCGATGAGCATGATCAAAGGCACCGCCCGCAGCATGGGTATTACGGTTGAAGAATAAATAAAGGGAAGTGGGAGAGATTTTATCTCGCATGAACCACAAGGAGGATTCTTAAATAATGAAATACGGAAAAAAATATGCCGACAGTATCAAGGCATTTGACCGCACGAAACAATATGAAGTCGGCGAAGCGATGGATATCGTTTTAAACAACGCCAAAGCGAAATTCGACGAAACGATCGAGTTCCACTGCAGACTGGGTGTCGATCCGAAACAAGCGGATCAGCAGGTCAGAGGCGTTATCGTCCTTCCCAACGGCACGGGCAAAACCGTGAGAGTTCTCGTTCTTGCCAAAGGCGAAAAGGCGGACGCCGCTACGGCTGCGGGCGCGGATTACGTCGGCGCAGAAGAACTCGTCGCTAAAATTCAGAAAGAAAACTGGTTCGATTTCGACGCAGTGATCACGACCCCCGACATGATGGGCGTTGTAGGGCGTATCGGTAAATTGCTCGGTCCTAAGGGATTGATGCCTAACCCGAAGTCCGGAACGGTCACGATGGACGTTGTGAAAGCGATCAAGGATATCAAAGCCGGTAAAGTCGAATACAGACTTGACAAACAGGCTATCATTCACTGCGCGATCGGCAAGAAGAGCTTCGGCAGAGATAAACTCGTTGAGAACTACAACGCTCTTGCGGACGCTATTCTGAAAGCGAAACCGGCTGCCGCGAAAGGTCAGTACGTGAAGAGCATTTCCGTCACCAGCACGATGGGTCCCGGCGTAAAAGTTATGCCGAAGAACGCGTAATCGGATAAATATTCCGATTTTTGCACGAAAACAATAAATATACCGTTCAATCGTTTGACATTTAAACGAGAAAATGGTATCATATCTATTGTAATACCGAAGACAGCAGGTTTTAAAGCGGTTTCCGCTACCCGCCGAGGTGACGAAAAGCATAGTAAATTTATGCCCTCGGTCGCCTTGCGGTCGAGGGCTGTTTTCGTTTTCAAGTAACACAGGAGGTAAACAAAGTTGTCAGCAAACTTAGAGGCTAAAAAACAAATCGTTGAAGACATCAAAGCAAAGATCAACGCTTCCAAGTCCGTCGTTCTGATCGACTACAAGGGCTTGACCGTTGCCGAAGATACTCAATTCCGCTGCAACATGAGAAAAGAGAACGTCGAATACAAAGTTCTTAAAAACACTTTGCTGAAAAAGGCGTTCAACGAACTCAACGTTACCGATTTTGACAATGACTTAAACGGAACCACTTCCGTTGCGTTCTGCCCGGATGAAACGAGCGGCGCAAGAATTGCCGTTGAAATGTGCAAAACTACAAACGACAAGATTTCCGTTAAAAGCGCCTATGTCGACGGCGGTTACGTCAATGCAGACGGTGTAAAACAGCTTGCTTCGATTCCTTCGAAAGAAGTTCTCGTTGCAAAACTTGCCGGGGCACTCTCCGGTATCGTACGCGGGCTTGCAGTTGCTCTTAATGCGGTCGCGGAAAAGAAGGGTCAGGAAAACGCCTGAACTTTTAAGAGTAAATAATTAAAAGAGGATAAAAAAATGGCTGATATCGCAAAATTTATCGAAGAAATCAAGGGTATGACTGTTCTTGAACTCAACAGTCTCGTTAAAGCTATCGAAGAAGAATTCGGCGTAAGCGCTGCCGCTCCCGTTGCGGTTGCCGGTGCCGCTGCTGCCGCAGCTGCTCCCGCTGAAGAAGAAAAGACGGAATTCAACGTCGTTCTTAAAGAAGTCGGCGGCAACAAAATCGCCGTTATCAAGGCTGTCAGAGAAATCACCGGTCTTGGTCTTGTCGACGCTAAGAACATGGTTGAAAAACTCGGCACCGTTAAAGAAGCTGCTCCGAAGGATGAAGCTGAAAAGATGGTTGCTAAACTTAAAGAAGCCGGCGCTACCGCCGTTATGGAATAAGAATCCGTATAAAGAGAGAGCCCGGAGAGATCCGGGCTTTTTTTTGATATACAGACTTTTCGCGTAAAAATACGGGAAGTCTTTTCTGAAAGCTGTTCCGATTTGAAAATATTTTTATCGGGCGATAAAAAGCTTAATAAAATCAGATCCTTCATGAGCCTGGCAGGTACCGGGATCGGGATGATAAGGCATGTATAAAATCATTTAACAATTGTCGCAAATTTCATTCTCGTCATCCTGAACCGACCCGCGCGGATTTCCCCGCGAAGGATCTGAGAATGAAATTTTTAATTTTTCAAAGTGCGGAACGATTGCATCAATCGGCTTTTTCGTAAGGAATCGTCGGAAAATGACGGCGGGACGGGGAAGAAAAAGTCGAAAAACGTCGCTATTTCCGAGAAAAAAGATATTCCTGTGAATGTGTTTGTTTCAGCGTGCGATTTGTTTGACAATGAGGCGTTTTCATGCTAAAATACTTTTTATAAAAAAGGACGAAATACCGTCCGATCCGGGAGGTTTTGTATGCAAAAAGTATGGCTTATCATCCTTTGCGTTGCAATCGGCTACCTGATCGGTTCCGTGAATATGTCTGTTATCGTTTCGAAACTTGCTTATAAAAGCGACGTTCGCAAACACGGCAGCGGAAACGCCGGCGCGACGAATATGGCGCGCGTATACGGTCTTCTGGGCGGTATTATCGTTCTCGTATGCGATTTCGGAAAGGGGATTCTCGCGACGGCGATCGCGCTTGCGATCGGCGGAACGGCTTACGGACATGTCTGTCTGCTTTTTACCGCCGTTGCCACGATCGTGGGACATGCCTATCCCGTCTTTTTCCGATTCAAAGGGGGAAAAGGGGTAACCGTCGGCGCGGCGGTCACGCTGATGATTGACTACAGATTGTTTCTGAGCGTCGTATGCGTGTTCGTTCTCGTGTTTCTGATCGGAAAAACGGTTTCCGTCAGTTCGATTTCCGCGGCGGGCGGGCTGATCGTCGCATCCGTAGCGTTTTATTCCTTCGGGCTGACAGACGTCGGCAGCATGATCGCCTGTATCGTTTCCGCTTTGCTTGTCATATTTCTGCACAGGGCAAATATCGGAAGATTGCTCAGAGGGGAAGAAAAGAGATTTACGTTCAAACGAAAAACGGAGAAAGATAAGAAATGAATATCGGTGTGCTCGGTTGCGGGCGATGGGGCTCGTTTATCGCATGGTATCTGAACGGATTAGGGTTTTCCGTTACGGTATGGGGCAGAAAGGACAGCAAAACCTTTCTCTCGCTGAAAGAAACAAGGAAAAACGAATACGTTACGCTCTCTGACCGGATCGCTCTGACGGACGATCTCGGAAGCGTTGTCAAAGGCTCGGATATCGTTGTGATTTCGATCAAGTCGCAGGGGTTAAGAGATCTTTCGAAAGCTCTTTACGATCTCGGTGCGACCGATAAAACTTACGTTCTCTGCATGAAAGGACTGGAAGAAGAGACGGGAAAGAGACTTTCCGAAATTATGACGGAAAACGGTTTTCCGAAGGATAAGATCGCCGTTTGGGTCGGACCCGGGCATATTCAGGAGTTTACGGCGGGTAAGCCTAACTGTATGGTGATCGACGGCTATTCGCGTGAACTCGTGAAAACGCTTGCCGATACTTTCCGGAGTAATCTCATTCGCTTTTATTACGGAGACGACGTGATCGGAAGCGA
Organism: uncultured Acidiphilium sp.; assembly: GCA_902495325.1. Taxonomy (GTDB): domain Bacteria; phylum Bacillota; class Clostridia; order Christensenellales; family Borkfalkiaceae; genus UBA10281. The sequence goes on along the minus strand of CABUWK010000030.1, from coordinate 18,217 downwards.
AGTCGGCGCGGCAGCCAAAAACGTAATGGGGATTGCCGCGGGTATCCTCGACGGCGGTGGCTATACCTCGCTGAAAGGTCCGCTGATGGCGAGAGGGGCAAGGGAAGTGTCCCGTCTGATCGCGGCGATGGGAGGAAACGAACTTTCCGCATACGGGCTTTGCCATCTCGGAGATTACGAAACTACGCTGTTTTCCCAATATTCCAACAACAGAATGTACGGCGAAGATCTGATTCTCGGCAGAAAGTTTACCAAACTTGCGGAAGGCGTTTCGACGGCAAAGGCGTTGGTTTTACTCGGCGAACGTTATCAGGTGGAAATGCCGATCACCCGAGCCGTATACAACATCGTTTTCGAAGGGAAAGATCCTCTGTCCGAGCTTCTGGGGTTATTTTCCCGCAGTATGAAAAGCGAATTCGGGAAATAAGCGTTTTTTCGTTCGGGGCTGCAGTCTGTTTTTGCGATCCGACGGAAAAATTTTCAAAAAATCAGAAAAACAGGGCAAAAACATTTGCAATTTAAAAACAATTATACTATAATATATAAGCTGATTCGGTTGGAACGGCTTATAACTGGGTGTAGCGCAGTTTGGTAGCGCGCTTGAATGGGGTTCAAGAGGCCGGAAGTTCAAATCTTCTCACTCAGACCAAAGAAAAAGAAGCAGGGTTGTGTAGCTTGCTTCTTTTTTTTCACTTTCGCTGAGGCGAAAGTGTGAACTTCCTGTCCCGGAAGTGACGCGATTGCGGACAATGAGATAGGATAGAAGTTAAGCTTTAACGTGTCCGAACAATCGCTGATCCGTCGCTACGTTCCTTACAAATCTTTTCACTCAGATCATGAAATTGCCGGGTTTATCGACTGTGCGATAAATAAAAAGTATGCCATTCTCAGATTCTTCGTAAGTCGGGCAAGAGGCAGGGCTAAGGATGACAGAATGGCATGAAAAGTTTAAATCCAGCGAAACAAATATGCCTTGAGCCCCTCTTTCGTCTGACTTCGTCAACCGCTTTCTTGCAGGAGCCCCATCTGTCGGCATAGCCGACGTCTTCTCCGCTATCGGGAAAGTCTATTCCGCTTCGACGGGGGAGTTTCCTTCACAGGCAGGGTAAGCGGCAGGATCAAGATGACGAAGGCATATTTTAACCTCTTCCTCAGATTCTTTCCAAGTCCGTCAAGCAGGTCGGGTCAGAATGACGAGGAAGGAGGAAGGCTTACCCATATGCCAAAATACGGGGCAAGGATCGGGATGACAAGACACATATTACCCCAAAATGTCATTCTCGTCATCCTGAGCCGTCCCCTGCAGACCAACCCGCGAAGGATCTGAGAATGAAATTTCAATTTATCAAACAGTTTGTTGCACGGGGAAAATGGTGAGTCTGAAAATGATAAATCCGAAACTTTCGCTTGAATATTTCCGAGAACTATGATACAATATGCCTGTAAAAGGTCGCATCAGCCGCATTTTTCCTTTCGGAAAAACTGCGCAACATAAGCGACAGACCGGTCGGCATAAATTTTTCGGCTGACGGTCGGGAGGGAATGATATGGAAGTAAAAAAGGCACGTTTTATCGTGGCGGTCGTATTAACGGCGATTGCGGTTGTCGGTTGTGTGTTCGGCACGTCGATTTGCTGCGGATTTATCGGAAAAGAACCGTCGACGGAAGATCTCGCGCTCATCGTTGTGATCCCGATGACGATTCTTGCGTACGGCGCGCAGGCGATTTCGTCGGTCGTAGCCGTCTGCTGTTTTGCGGGGTATTATAAGTGCGGAAAGAAGGGATATAAAATCGCCTCGATTGCGTTATCCGTTCTGATTGCTCTGATGATAGCTTTGAGTACGATCGTTTTCGTGCTGATGTTGAGAAGAGGGCAGAACTGATTTTATCGGGAAAATAAGTAAAAACGAAGGATGCCGGACGGCACTTGTCCGACATCTTTTTGAAAAGAGATGAAAATAAAACGCCGTTCTTCTTGAAAGGGAAGAGCGGCGTTTTTGCCGGTTCGATTTTTATCGGGCGGATGGGGAACAATCGAGATAAAAGATTACGTCCGATTTTCCTTCCTGCGGGGTTCCTTTGTAAAGGTTTGTATCAAGCCCGCCGACAACAAAGCCGGATTTCAGATAGAAAAGGCATGCGCCGAGGTTGTTGTCCTGTCCCTGCGTGTAAATTCCGAGATAACCCATGGAAAGGGCGATCTCCTTCGCTTTTCCGATCAGGGCTTTGCCCACGTGAAACTTCCGGTATGCCCGGTTTACTTTTAAGTCATAAAGATACAGATATCGGAAGAATCCCGGTTTCAGCACGGCAAGTCCGATGCAGACGCCGTTTTGATAAGCGCCGAGAAAAATATCGTTTTTCATCTCTTCGAAAATATAATTCTCGTCGGGAAAGCACATTTCCGTGATTTTGTCTTCGGGAAAATATTCCGCTTCCGTGCGCCAGCCGTTTTCGTCCCGGTAAACATGCAGCTTGCCGGATAACGGGAAGGGTTCGTTCGGAAGATCGACGTCCTTTTTGCGGGATTCGTCGATCCTCACGATTTCGAATTTATTTCCGGCATTTGCCGGACCCGTTTTCGGTTTGTCGGAAAGAGGCATTACAGTTTCTCTTCGGATTCCGGTTTCATTTCTTCCGGTTTTGCCGTTCCCGCGGCGATTTTTCCGCCGACGACGCCGGCGAGAAGAGAACCGATGTCGATTCCGGTCGATTCCTTCATGCCTTCCATGATCTGGTTTGCGCTCGACATAACGTCTTTCACGACTTTCGTCGAGTTGCCGTCTCCGTACATCACGATTTTATCGGTGCGGGCAAGAGGCGCGGCGGCATTCTTAACGACTTCGGGCAGGGCGGTTAAGTACATTTCGAGGACGGACGCTTCGCCCATCTTCTTCTGAGCTTCGGCTTTTTTCTCGATCGCTTCCGCTTCCGCAATACCTTTCGCGCGGATACCTTCCGCTTCCTGCTCCATGGAATAGCGCAACGCTTCCGCTTCCGCTCTCTTGGCTTCGGCTTCCATGATTGCCTGGTATTTCTTTGCCGCGGCTTCCTGCTCGGTGGCAAAGCGGGCGGCTTCCGCCGCTTTCTGGCGTTTCACGAGTTCGGCTTCCGCTTCTTTCGCGATCTTGTAGTTCATGGCGTCCGCCTGTTTGCGGACTTCCGCGTCGAGCTGTTTTTCTTTCAGGTCGATCGCCTTTTCGGCAAGTTCCGATTCTTTTTCTTTTCTTGCGATATCGGCGTTTGCCTTTGTGATCTCGATCGTTTTACGCTGGTTTTCCTGCTGAATGGAGTAAGCCGCGTCCGCTTCCGCCTTTTTCGTATCGGCGCGGACTTTCATGGATGCCTGCTGAACGGCGAGTTCGGCGTTCTGTTCGGCGATTTTCTTTTCCGTTTCCACCTTTACGGCGTTGGCTTCTTCCTGTGCGTGCGAGGTTGCGATCGCAATGTCTCTCTGCGCGTTTGCCTTAGCGATCTGGGCGTTTTTACGGATCTGTTCCACGTTGTCGATACCCATGTTCTCGATCGTGCCAGCATTGTCCTTGAAGTTCTGAATGTTGAAGTTCACGACTTCGATCCCGAGCTTTTCCATATCGGGAACGACGTTTTCGGTGATTTTTTTCGCAACGCCCTGTCTGTCCTGAACCATTTCTTTCAAGCCGACCGAGCCGACGATCTCACGCATGTTACCTTCGAGAACCTGCGTTACGAGGCTGATGAGCTCGGATTGTTTCATGCCGAGCAGGGCTTCCGCCGCTTTTTTCAACAGTTCGGGTTTGGAAGAGATCTTGATGTTTGCCACGCCGTCTACGTTAACGTTGATGAATTCGTTCGTGGGAACGGCTTCGCTTGTTTTCACGTCTACCTGCATCACGCGCAAAGAGAGTTTATCCACCCTCTCGAAGAAGGGGATACGGAATCCCGCTTTGCCGATCAGAATGGATTTTCTGAAGGGACCCGAGATGATGAAAGCCGTGTCCGGCGGGGCTTTGAGGTAGCCGGCGATCGCGAAGATCGCGACTACGACGGCAACTGCGATGATGATCCATACATATGGGGGCATCTTTTTCTCCTGTCGGGCGTTTTGTTCCGGTTGACCGCCGTTCCGGTACGGCATTCGCCGTCACCGGTTTCCCGGAAAAACGCTGTTTTCCGGTTTCTGCTTTCTGCGGCGGGGAACGGTAAGCCCGTTGTTATAGTACATGAAAAAGCCCGTGCCGAGTTAAAAAAAGAACTTTCGACGCAAAGTCAAAAGTTCTTGGTGATTTCGGGGCAAAAAGACTTTCTTCACGCCGATATTATTGTATCATAAGAGCGACGGAATGTCAATATTTTTGAAAATTTTCAAGGTGAAATCGGAATGAAATCGATTTTTCCCGATCAGTTTTCTGCTTTAAGATCGGCGATGACCGCATTCGCCGTGTTTTCGAGGGCGAGCAGAGAATCGCCGTTCAGGGCGCAGTTGATTTTTGTCTGTACTTCCAGGAATTTCGCGCCGCCGAGTGCAGAGAGTTTTTCTTTGAGTTTATTTGCCGTCACCGGCGCCCAGCTTCCGCTTTCCGCAAAGGCAAACGTTCTGTTTTTCAGGTTGTGGGAGATCAGTTCGTTCACCAGATATTCCGTCTTCGGAAAAAGCCCCGCGTTGTAGGTGCTGGCGAAAAAGGCGATGTGGCTGTAACGGAAGGCTTCCGCAACAAGGTAAGAGGCGTCTGTTTTGGAGACGTCGTATACGGCAAGGTTTTTTATGCCGCCGTCGCAGAGTTTCGCGGCAAATACGTCCGCGGCGTTTTCGGTGTTTCCGTATATGGAAGAATAGCAAACGAGAACGCCTTTCTTTTCCGGTTTGTAATTTGCCCAAAGGGTATAAAGACCGAGAGGATAGGCAAGATCTTTTCTCCAGACGAAACCGTGAAGGGGGCAGATCGTCGAGATCTCGAGCGTAGCCGCTTTTTTCAGTACGGCGGAAACCTGCGTGCCGTATTTCCCGACGATATTGGTGTAATATCTTCTCATTTCGTCTGTATATGCGGATTTGTAATCGATCTCGTCCGCAAATACGTGTCCGTGCAGGGAGCCGAAGGAGCCGAAAGCGTCTGCGGAGAAAAGAATTTTACTCGTGCGGTCGTATGTCATCAGAACTTCGGGCCAGTGCACCATGGGCGCCGCCACAAAGGTGAGTTCGTGTTTGCCGAGGGAAAGCGTGTCGCCTTCTTTCACGGGCAGTACGTTTTTTAATACGCATCCGTAGTTTTCCGCCATGATCACCGCTTTCGTATTCAGAACGACGGTTGCTTCCGGGTAGTCTTTCACAATCTCGGAAAGGCATGCGCTGTGGTCGGGTTCCATGTGATTTATTACGATATAATCGAGCTTTCTTCCGCCGAGAAGAAAAGCGAGGTTTTCTTTCAGCTGTTTTTCCGCCGAGGAATCGACGGTGTCGAGAAGGCACGTTTTTTCGTCCGAGATGAAATAGGAGTTATACGACACGCCGTCCGGTACGGGATAGAGGTTTTCGAAACGTTCGATACGTCTGTCGTTTACGCCGAGAAACCAGATATCGTCTTCGATTTTTCTAACGTTATACATAATATATATAATTGCCTCCTTGAAGGTGCGGAAGGATATTGCCGACCGCAATGTTATGCTATCAGTATAGCACATGAAATAAAAAAATAACTGTTGCAATAGCAACAGTTATGCGATTATTTGTTTTTGTTTCTGCTTTTTTCGAGAAAAGCGAAAAAACTTTCCTTGCTTTTATTGATAATAAGCTCGTCCGGGAAAGATACGGCAGAAAGAACCTTGAAGGCATTTTCGAAATCGCCGATGCGCTCTTTGCCGTGACTATCGCTTCCGAGACTTACGTAAACTCCTTTCCGTTTGCATAACAGAAGCATTTTTACGAGCCCCTCGACGTTCGGTTTGCGGTAACCGCCTGCCGAAAGAGAAACGGAATTGAGTTCGAGGGCGGTGAAGGTTTCTTTTGCCGCGTCCGTCAGAGCTTCGAAATTGATCGAAAAGGTCGGGTTATCGGGGTGACCGACGATCGCGACGTAAGGATTTTGCATCGCGCACACAAGGGCTTTCGTATCGGCGGCTTCGCCGGCGGGGCGGATAACGTCTTCGTGAAGGCTTGCGATCGCATATACAAGCCCGCTCAGAACGTCGGACGGAAGGTCAACGGCGCCTTTTTCGTTCAGAACGTTCAGCTCCGCGCCGTAAAGGATCTCCACGCCGCACTTGCGGGAGGAGGCAAAGCGGATATTACGAAAATAGCTTTCCTTTGCCGCGCCGATCATGGCAGGGGCATGTTCGGTGATCCCGAGGTAGGAAAAACCCCTTTCCGCCGCACCCTTGCAAAGGTCGGTAACCGTATCCGTGGTATGGTGCCCGCTCGCGACCGAGTGGGTATGTAAGTCCGCAAAAACCTTCATAATCCAATTATATACTTTTTTTCTGCGAAAAACAACAAAATTAACATGTTATTTTGAAATTCTTTTGTGAAAACAACAAGAAACAACACATTAAACAAAAAAAATCAAAAAATTTTGTTGTTTTGTGTTGACATTCGCGATAAGATGTATTATAATAGAACCGTAAAACTGCGGGAGGTTGATTTTCGGCTTTTCCCGTGTGTTTGTAAGGCGGAATCTTTCTTCTTTCCGCAAAGGGTAAACAGTATGGATCTGACGGATTTGAACGGAAAAGAAAAAATGCGTATCGTTCAGGAACTTGTTCCCGGTAAACAGATAACGCTCGCGCACGTGATAGCCAATCCGGATCCGATCCTCTACCGCAAGCTCGGGCTGAATCCTTCGGTGGATTATTCCAAGAGCGCGATCGGAATCGTCTGTATGACGCCGGCGGAGTCGGCGATCGTCACGGCGGATATCGCGCTGAAAGCAAGCGGGGTGGAGATCGGTTTTGTCGATCGTTTCTGCGGAACGCTCATTCTTCTCGGTACGGTATCGGAAGTTTCCACTTCGGTAGAGGCGGTTCTGCGCTATGCCGAGGAAACGCTTAAATTCACCGTTTGCCCGTTGACGAAAACCTGATATTCCGTTTGTTTGAAAGATGAAAAAACGCATCATGTTCATGGGGCGCAGCGGCGCGGGAAAAACCACGCTTACGCAAGCTCTGTACGGCGAAGATATCGAATATCATAAAACGCAGTACGTAAACTACAGCAAATATATCATCGATCCGCCGGGCGAATATATCGAGGACAAACAGTTCGGTTTCGTTCTTGCTCTTTATTCGTACGAAGTGGATATCGTGGGATATATTCTTGCCGCGAACGAACCGTTTTCTCTTTACTCGCCCTGTTCCACGGCTCAGTCCACAAGGGAAGTGATCGGCATCGTAACGCAGATCAACGACCCGAACGGCGACAGAGAACTCGCCGCGGAGTGGCTCCGGATCGCGGGGTGCGAAAAGGTTTTTTTCGTCGATTCCGTTACGAGAGAGGGGTTGGACAAGCTGATCGACTATCTCGGCTGGAACGAAGGGGAAAAGCAGGACGGCGTAAAAGGGAATACCTCTTCGCCGGAAAAGAAATCCGCGGTCGGCGCGGAGAAGAAGAAAAGAGGAAGAAAGAAGAGATCCGATCTTCCCTCGCGGGGCAATAAAACCGCGGCAGAAACACAAGTGAGTCCGTCGCCTGCGGCGACCGATGATAAAATCTGAATAAAAAACAAGGAGACATAGAATGGTTAACGAATTTGAAATCAAAAAACAAATTTGTGACATCGGCAAACGTATCTATAATCAGGGCATGGTTGCCGCAAACGACGGTAATATTTCCGTAAAACTCAACGATCATGAATTTCTTTGCACCCCAACGGGCGTTTCGAAGGGTTTCATGACTCCCGAATTCATCTGCAAAGTCGATGAAAACGGCAAAGTGATCCAGGCAAACGAAGGATTTAAGCCTTCTTCCGAGATCAAAATGCACATGAGAGTTTACAAAGAAAGACCCGACGTGAAATCGGTCGTCCATGCGCATCCTATTTATGCTACGTCTTTCGCCATTGCGGGCATTCCTCTTACTCAGCCCATCATGCCGGAAGCAGTCATCGCTTTAGGTTGCGTTCCCATTGCGGAATACGGCACGCCTTCGACGGAAGAAATTCCCGACGCGGTTTCCAAATACCTTCAGTATTTTGATGCCGTACTCCTTGCGAACCACGGGGCTCTTACCTATTCGGACAGCCTTATCAACGCATACCACAAGATGGAATCCGTCGAATTCTATGCGAAACTTCTGTTCAACTCGAGACTTCTCGGCGGACCGAAGGAACTTTCCGAAGAACAGGTTCAGAGATTGTATCAGATCCGTCGTCAGTTCGGTCTGAAGGGCAAACACCCCGCTAACATCTGCCTGAACAACAAGGAAGGCAAATGCAGCTGCCACAATTGCGGCGGAAACTGCACCGAACTCGACAATATCATGAATGCCGGTAAGAAAGAATCGACCGACACCGATATGGTCGCCGAAATCACCAAGAGAGTGATGGAGCAGCTCAACCTCAATAAATAATTCAAGGGAGACTTGAAATGCAACTCAACGAATCCGAAATTTCCGCTCTCGTACAGCAGGTCGTTGCGAAGATGCAACTTGAAAAGCCCGAGGCAAAACTCGGCATCTTCGACGATATGAACGATGCGATCGCCGCCGCTAAAAAAGCGCAGCAGGTCGTTCGCAACATGCCGCTGGACGCAAGAGAGAAAGTAATCGCCAATATCAGAAAAAAGACGATCGAAAACGCGGAAATTCTCGCTCGCATGGGTGTGGAAGAAACGGGAATGGGCAATGTAGGACATAAGATCCTCAAGCATAAGCTCGTTGCCGAAATGACTCCCGGTACGGAGGATATCAAAACCGAAGCCTGGTCCGGAGATAAGGGGTTGACCCTGATCGAAATGGGACCGTTCGGCGTGATCGGCGCGATCACTCCCTGTACGAACCCGAGCGAAACGATCATCTGCAATACGATCGGTATGTTTGCAGCCGGCAATACGGTTGTTTTCAATCCCCATCCGGCAGCCATCAAAACGTCTAATTTCGCCGTCAATATGGTAAACGAAGCGTGCGTGGAAGCGGGCGGTCCCGCGAATATCGCGTGCTCGCTCAATCATCCCACGCTCGAAACGAGCAATATCATGATGCACCATAAAGACATTCAGCTCATCGCCGCAACGGGCGGCCCCGGCGTCGTGACCGCCGTTCTCTCTTCGGGTAAGAGAGGCATCGGCGCGGGCGCGGGCAATCCTCCCGCTCTGGTGGACGAGACCGCCGATATCAGAAAAGCGGCGGAAGATATCGTCAACGGGTGCACGTTCGATAACAACCTTCCGTGCATTGCGGAAAAAGAGATCGTTGCGGTCGATTCGATCGCGGACGAACTGATGAGCTATATGATCGAGGAACAGGGATGCTATCTCGCTTCCAAGGAAGTGCAGGATAAGCTGACCGCTCTCGTTCTTACCCCGAAGGGGCTCAACAGAAAATGCGTCGGCAGAAGCGCGAAAGCTCTTCTTGCCATGATCGGTATCGACGTTCCCGAAAATATCAGATGCATCACCTTCGAAGGCGAAAAGGAGCACCCGCTCATCGCGACCGAGCTGATGATGCCCATTCTCGGCGTCGTCCGCGCGAAGGATTTCGACGATGCGGTCGAAAAAGCGGTCTGGCTCGAACACGGCAACAGACACTCCGCTCACATTCATTCGAAGAATATCGATCATATCACAAAATATGCAAAAGCGATCGATACGGCTATTCTCGTTAAAAACGGTCCGTCCTACGCGGCGCTCGGTTTCGGCGGAGAAGGCTACTGCACGTTTACGATCGCAAGCCGCACGGGCGAGGGGTTGACCGCCGCTCATTCTTTCACCAAGTCGAGAAGATGCGTCATGGTGGAGAATCTGTGCATCAGATAATAAAGGAGACAATATGGATTCCAATAATATCGAAGAAATCGTAAAGAAAATTTTACAGGACATGCAGGGAGGTAAAACCTCTTCCGCTCCCGCGGCTCAGAAAACGAGCTCTTCCGCGATTCCGCAGAAGGCGAGAGTGGCTATGCTTGTCGAAAAAGGCAGATTCGAACTTCAGGAATATACGCTTCCCGAGATCGGAGACGACGATATCCTCGTGAAAGTCGAAGGATGCGGCGTCTGCGGTACGGACGCTCACGAATTCAAGAACGATCCGTTCAACTATATTCCCGTTGTTCTCGGTCACGAAGGAACGGGCGAAATCGTCAAGATGGGCAAAAACGTGCTGAAAGACAGCGCGGGAAAAGCTCTTCACCTCGGCGATAAAGTCGTTACCTGCATGATCTTCCGCGACGATCCGGAAATCACCATGTACGATCTGAACAAACAGAACGTCGGTCCTGCCGACGTGTACGGTCTGATCCCGGACAGCCCGAAGAGTACCAATAAATTCACCGGTTGGTTTGCCGATTACATCGTGATCAAAGGCGGATCCACCGTGTTCAACGTAAGCGACCTCGACCTCGATTCCAGAGTGCTGATCGAACCCTGCGCGGTTCTCGTTCACGCCGTGGAAAGAGCGAAGACGACCGGAATTCTGAGATTCAACTCCAGAGTCGTCGTGCAGGGTTGCGGACCGATCGGTCTTATCTGCATCGCGGTTTTAAGAACGATGGGTATCGAAAACATCTGCGCGGTCGACGGAAACGAAAAGAGACTCGACTTTGCGAAACGCATGGGCGCAAGCTACACGGTCGATTTCAGAAACTACAAGGGCGCGGAAGCGCTCGGCGAAGCGGTCAACTCCGCATTCGGCGGTCACTATGCGGACTTTGCATTCCAGTGCACGGGTAACCCGGTCGCTCACGCAAACATCTACAAGATGATCAGAAAGGGTGGCGGTCTCTGCGAACTCGGATTCTTCATCAACGGCGGCGACGCTACGATCAATCCTCACTTCGACCTTTGCGCGAAAGAGATCACCCTTGTCGGAAGCTGGGTTTACACCCTCAGAGATTACGGCACGACGTTCGATTTCCTCAAACGCGCGCAGGCGATCGGTCTTCCCATCAAAGAGCTTATCACGCACAGATTCCCCCTCGAGGAGATCAACGAAGCGCTTAAGACGAACCTTTCGATGCAGGGACTTAAGATCGCGGTCATCAACAAGTAATTTACGGAAGGGTAATTCTTTATGGCAAATGCAGTAGGAATTCTGGAAGTTTTCGGTCTGACGACGGCTTTCGTCGCAGCCGACGCGGCTTGCAAAGCGGCTGACGTTTATCTTGAAAATTTTGATAAAAACAAGCCGGCAAACGCGGATAAACTTCCCGTTCCGTTGCTTGTTACGATCAAAATCCGCGGTGACGTCGCGGCGGTGGAAGCCGGGCTGAAGGCGGCGAGAGAAGTTGCCGAAAGCATGACGGGCGTCGTTGCGGAACACATCATTCCGAATCCCTCGGAGGATACGGAAAAAATGCTGAAATTAAGCGGCATGGACAAAAGATAAAAAATCTTATAAAATCAAGATAATTTTCGGAGGATAAAATATTATGGCACTCGAAGCATTGGGAATGGTTGAAACCAGAGGTCTTACGGCTGCGATCGAAGCGGCAGATTCCATGGTAAAAGCTGCTCAGGTAACCCTGATCGGCACGGAAAAAATCGGTAGCGGACTCGTGACCGTTATGGTCAGAGGCGACGTAGGCGCAGTAAAGGCTGCCGTTGAAGCAGGCGCTGCCAACGCAAGCAGACTCGGCGAACTCGTTGCGACGCACGTGATCCCCAGACCTCATACCGACGTTGAGAAAATTTTACCTGCTTTCAATAAATAATTGACTTTTTAAAGTTTTTGTTATAAAATACCGTTAGAAAGAAAAGGATTTATTGATTATGGGTAAAGCTCTCGGTTTTTTGGAAATATCAGGCGTCGTGGCCGCAGTGGACGCTCTCGACCTGATGGCAAAAGCCGCCGACGTTGAATTCGTCACCTGGGAAAAGAAACTCGGGGGAAGGCTTGTCACCATCATTGTCCGGGGCGAGGTTTCCGCCGTAACGGCGGCGATCGAAGCGGCGTCTCAAGGAGCGATTAAAAAACCCGTTGGCAAGGCGGTTATCGCCAACCCGCACCCGGAGATCGAAAGGATCGTTCAGATGAGTGCGGACAGACTCTATCGTTCGAGACATCCGCAGGTGAAAGAGACTGCAAAAAAACATACGGATAACGAAAGTTATATCAAAGAAATTTAATTTCGGAGGACATAAAAATGGCACTTGAAGCTTTGGGTATGGTTGAGACCAGAGGTCTTACCGCAGCAATCGAAGCAGCAGATTCTATGTTGAAAGCGGCTAACGTCGTTCTCGTCGGCACCGAAAAGATCGGTAGCGGACTTGTGACCGTTATGGTCAGAGGCGACGTAGGCGCAGTGAAGGCGGCTGTCGAAGCAGGCGCTGCCAACGCAAGCAAGCTCGGCGAGCTTGTCGCTACCCACGTCATTCCCAGACCCCATGGGGACGTTGAGAAAATTTTGCCGATCCTTAAGTAATTTTTTCTCCCGGGAAAAATTCGTTTACGATAAGGTGACCGTATAAAGCGGTCACCTTCGGGACGGATTTATTTGCTTACTTATCCGGCTTGTGCCGGAAAATTATGTGTTTTGGTAAAATTACCAAGGCTCTATTTTGTTATACGCTTCCGTCAAAAAATAAGTTGCCGGTTATTATTTGCCGCGCACGGTTATACGGATAAAACGGAATCAGTAAATCGCGGGAAGGTGTGATCGTGGAAATTAACGAAATCGAAAACATCACAAAAATCATATTAGAGAGCATCGAGAAGAAAAAGCAGTCGCAGAAGGGATATATGGTTCCCATCGGCGTCTCCGCAAGACACATTCATCTCACGCAGGAAGACGTGGAAACACTCTTCGGAAAAGGGTATCAACTTACGAAAAAGAAGGACCTTATGGGCGGGCAGTTCGCTTCGAACGAAACGGTCACGATCGTCGGGCTTAAACTCCGCGCGATCGAAAACGTGAGGATCCTGGGACCCGTAAGAAAGGCTTCCCAGGTGGAGATTTCCGCCACGGATGCAATTAAACTCGGAATCAAAGCTCCCATCAGGGAGTCCGGAAATATAGCGGGATCGGCACCGATCGCGGTCGTAGGTCCCTGCGGTGTTCTGTACCTCAAAGAGGGGTGCATCATCGCGAAACGCCACATTCATATGTCTCCGAACGACGCGCTGGCTGCAGGCGTTAAAAACGGAGATATCGTTTCCGTCAAAGTGGACAACGAACGCGCGACCGTTTTCAATAACGTGACCATCCGCGTGGATCCTTCGTTTACGCTCGAAATGCACATCGATACGGACGAAGCGAATGCGGCGAAGATCTCCACGGGGATGACCGCGGAGATCGTGAAAGATCTCGGCATCTGAAAGATGCGGGGCGCGCCTTCCGGACGGACCGATCCGGTCGGAAGGTCTTCGTTACGCATTCCGGTCTGCCGGAATAAGCCCGAAAAAAAGGAAACAGCATGTTAATCGGTAAAGTAGTGGGATACGTCGTATCCACGAGAAAATGCGACAATCTCGTCGGCAATAAATTCATGATCGTCGAACCGATCCCGAGCCTTAAGATCGACACCCGTATCGTCGCCGTCGATAAAGTCGGCGCGGGCATCGGCGAGCTCGTTCTCGTTGCCCAGGGAAGCGCGGCGAGAATCGGTTGCGGGGTGGAAACAGCCCCGATCGACGCGGCTATCGTCGGTATTATCGACGAAGGTCAGAATCTGGAGATATAAAGTATGGAACTTACAGATTTAAGCACAATATTGAAAGAAAACGGTATCGTCGGAGCGGGCGGTGCCGGATTCCCGTCTTACGCGAAACTCAGCCCGAAGGCGGAAGTCGTTCTGCTGAACTGTGCGGAGTGCGAGCCTTTGCTCGAACTTCACAAACAGCTTCTTCAGCAGTGCACGACGGACGTTCTCGACGCGCTGGAACTCGTCCGCGAGACGGTAGGCGCAAAAGAAGGAAAAATCTGCATCAAAGCACATTACGAGAGCACGATCGCGGCGATCGAAGGCGTTCTGCCGAAATATCCGCATCTGTCGATCTGCAAACTCGATTCGATCTATCCCGCAGGCGACGAAGTCGTCACCGCATACTGCGCGACGGGTAAGGTCGTGAGACCGGGCGGACTTCCCATCGAGATCGGCGTGATCGTTTACAACGTGGAAACGATGTACAACGCCTACCATGCCATTAAAGAGGGAAAACCCGTAACGAGCAAGCTCATCACCGTTTCCGGTGACGTGAAAACGCCGAAAACGGTCAGAGTTCCTCTCGGGATCACCCTTCAGGAAGTCGTCGCGTTAGCCGGCGGGCCTACGATCGAAAATTATACATACTGGGTCGGCGGTCCCATGATGGGATTCGAACAGAGACCGACCGATCTCGTCAAGAAGAACACGAACTCCATCTTTATTTTCCCGAAAGATCATTATCTTCTGAGGCGTGCGCACAGCGACGTTACGATCGAGGCGGCGAGAGCGGCTGCAAGCTGCTGTCAGTGCCAGATGTGTACCGATCTTTGCCCGAGACATAACCTCGGTCATCCCATTCAGCCCCATCTCATCATGAGAGCAACGGCTTGCGGACACATCAACAATCCGACCGATTTCACGAATGCGTTTTACTGCTGTGCCTGCGGCGTGTGCGAAAATTACGCTTGTCCGCAGGGGCTTTCGCCGAGAAAGATCATTCAGAAGGTAAAAGCGGGTCTGAGAGCCGCCGGCGTGAGACCTTCGCCTGACGTTACGGCAGCACCCGTCAATCCGATGCGCGATTTAAGGCAGGTTCCGATCGACCGGCTGATCGCAAGGCTCGGCGTTACCGAATACGAGCTTGCCGCTCCGCTCGATAACGAAGAAGTTACCGGATTCAAAACGGTCAGGATCCTTCTTTCGCAGCATATCGGCGCGCCCGCAAAGGCGGTCGTTGCGGCAGGGGATACGGTAAAGAAAGGTCAGGCGGTCGCGGAAGCGGCGCAAGGACTTTCGGTCAACATTCACGCTTCCATCGACGGACTTGTCACGGAAGTGACCGATCGTTATATCGAAATTAAGGCTAAGGCTTGAGGTAGACAATGAGTAAAGCAATTGGAATGGTAGAATACAAGACGGTTTCGGCAGGCGTCAGCGCGACCGATCTCATGGTTAAAACGTCTGACGTCGACATTGTGGAAGCTCAGACGGTCTGCCCGGGCAAATATATTTCCATCATCACCGGAGATCTCAGCGCGGTAAGAGCCGCCGTTGACGCGGCGAAAATCGCTTACGAAACGCAGTTGATCGACAGTTTTGTTCTCGGCAATCCCGATGAAACGATCTTCCCGGCGATCACGGGCACCACGCTCGTGAATTCCGTCAACGCGCTCGGCGTGATCGAAACGTTCGATGCGTCGCAGATCATCGTCGCGAGCGATAACGCGGTGAAAACTTCGGAAGTGGAACTTATCGAGATCCGCCTTGCAAGAGGTATGTGCGGTAAATCGTACGCTATGATCACGGGCGAAGTCGCCGCGGTGGAAGCTGCGATCGAAAGAGCGAAAGAAGTCGTTATGCCGAGCGGAATGATGCTCGACAGCACGGTGATCGCTCGCCCCGATAAGAAGCTGATCGAGAAAATTCTTTAATATCGAAACGAAAGGAAACTGAAACCCGTTTTGCGGCGAAAGAACCGTAAACCGGGCAAAGCCCGCGTATTTTTCACGCGGGTAAGGTTTCCTTTTTCCTTAATCGCGGGTGACGGTGTCCGGATGTACACGCATCGGCGAACGTAACAGGAGATAAAATAAATGCTTGCCGTCGAAAGAAAAAACAGAATCCTTGCGATTCTGCAGACCGATAAAAGGGTTGTTGTTGGAGAGCTTTCCAAACAATTCGACGTATCGGAAGAAACCATCCGCAGAGATCTCGAAAAACTCGAAAAGGAAGGGCTTGTCGTAAAGGCTTACGGCGGTGCCGTTCTGAACGAAAACACGCAAAGCGATATGCCGCTTGCGGTGCGAAAGAGAACGAACGTGATCGGCAAGCAGAAAATCGCGGAGATCTGCGCGGGTTTTATCAAAGACAATTCCAGCCTGATGCTCGACTGTTCCTCCACCGCGCTTTTTATCGCGAAGAGGATCAAAGAGAGAAAGAACATGACGGTCATTACCAATTCCGTCGAAATTCTTCTCGAACTGAAGGATCTGAAAAACTGGAAGATCTTTTCGAGCGGCGGACTTCTGGGCGAAGATTCGCTTGCGCTTGTCGGAATACAGGCAGACAAAATGATCCGTTGCTTCCACGTGACGACTTCGATCATTTCCTGCAAGGGATTCAACATCGAAAAGGGCTTTACCGATTCCAACGACATGCACGCGTCCACGAAACACGCCATGCTTGAAAATTGCGACAGAAGGGTCCTTGCGGTCGACAGCTCGAAATTCAACAAGATCGCTTTCAATGTGGTCGGTAATTTAAAGGATATCGACGTGATCGTTACCGACGTGAGACCGCCCGAGAATTGGATGGAAAGGTTCCGTCAGGCGGGCGTGAAATGCCTTTATCCGGAGGAAAATCAATGAAAACGCAGGTTATTTGTTTTGCCAACAACAAGGGCGGCAGCGGGAAATCGACTACGTGCGCAAGTCTTGCGTATGCCTTCGCAGCACGCGGGAAGAAAGTGCTTGTGATCGACGGCGATATGCAGCTTAACTTAACGCTGTCCTTTTTCCCGGAAGAAAAAGCGCTCGAATTCGCGCAGGGCGAAAACAATTTATATATTGCCGTCAAAAATCAGAAAGGGCTTGAAGGTGATATCGTACATACGGAGTATGCGAATATCGATCTCATCCCTTCTTCCACGCTGATGAGCTCGATCGAATGCGAGCTCTTTACAAAATGGCAAAGGGAATTTATTCTGAAAAAACTGCTTTCTCCCATAAAGGAGAGCGGCGTTTACGATTACGTTCTGATCGACGCTCCGCCTACGCTCGGCTGCTGGGTGATGAACGTTCTGATCGCGAGCGATAAGATCATTCTGCCGGTCGAAGCGAGCCCGTGGGGGCTGTTCGGCTTGGCAAACATGCTCGAGTTTATCGGTCAGGTAAAGGAACTTGCGCCTTCGCTCGAACTTGCGGGGGTCGTGGTGACGAAGGTCGATGCGAGAAAAAATTATTTTAAGCAGACGATCGAAACGTTGCGTTCTACGGAGGGTATCCGCGTGTTCGATCACGTGATCCATCTCGACAGTTCCGTCGAATGGGCGCAGGATAACAGTAAACCCGTAGGAAGTTATAAAAAATCTTCCCGCAGTGCGGTCGAGTACGGCTTGCTTGCGGATGAAATTTTAAAATCTATCGAATAATCGAGGAGGAATACTATCATGCCGGTAGGAAAAGGAAGTCTGAAAAGAGCGACGAAGGCGACAAAGGAAAAGAAAGCCGCCGAGGTCGTAAAACAGGAAATCGTTGCGCTGACGGAAAACGGAGTGGTGGAGATCGATCCTAAAACCGTTGAATTCCGCACGACGAGAAAAAATGAAAAAATGATCGAATCGGTCAAAAAATACGGCGTTATTCTGCCCGTTGTCGTAGTGAAAACGGAAAACGGACTGAAGGTTGTCGACGGCGCGAGAAGACTGACCGCTTTGACGAAACTCGGGATCGATAAGGTAAAAGCCGTCGTTCTCGACGGAAACGGCGATCAGATCCGTAAAGAGCTTTTGAAATTCTCTCCGAAATTCAATTGCGACGAATGCGACGCTGCCGCGCCCGCAAAGAAGACGGATGATATTCACGAGGAGAAATTCAACGCGATAAAGCGTCTCGGCGAAAGCGATATGCCTGCATACTTGCTGTAATCGTGCGATTGCGGCGGTTTTTGCCGGAAAGGGCGGGCTTATATCGTTTGGCTCCGGCTTTTTCGGAAAACGGCTATCACGGGTATCGCATCATTCGTTTTGCAAAAAAGAAAGCCGTTCCGGTTGCAGCAAAGCTCCGGAGCGGCTTTTGTAACGGAAAGATAAAACAGCGCAAAAAAACGGCAGACCGGAATGAAGTGAACCCCAAAAGTTGGACAAAATATTTTAATTAAATGATTTGAGATTGAGTTCGGTATTGTGCCGGACTCATTTTCAATTTGAGAGATATTCTCTCATTGTTGTAGT
>CABUWK010000029.1 GCA_902495325.1 uncultured Acidiphilium sp. | reverse complement strand
TGGCTTCCGAAATCTTGATTTCTTCTTCGCTTATATTCGCTTTCTTTCCATTCCTCGTTCTTCACCTATACACCAATATTTATGAAGAACCTTTTTTGTCATCCTTAGCCTTGCTCCATATCCCGGCATACAGGTAAAATCTTCCTCGTCATTCTGACCCAACCAGCCTGACGGACCCGGGAAGAATCTGAGGAAGGGGATAAAATAATATGCCTTATGATTCCGATCTTACCCCTTGCCCGGCTGATGAAGTAAATTTTCTCGTTGAAGCGGGGGAGACTTCCTTTTTGTGTATCATTATGATTTTCTTCGATATGTTTTTAACAAAAATATAAACTTTGCACAGGAACGAAAATTCTGTGAATTTATTTAAATCTCTATTAACATATTTTGAAAAATATGGTAAACTTGGGTTAAATTAAAGGATGGTGTGAAATGGCAACCAAAAAACAACTGACGGCAATCGCTCTGTGTTTCGTGCTTGTGTTTGCAAGTATGCTATGCGGGTGCGAACAGAAAAAGCATGTTCAAAAAGTTCAGCCGGTATTACGGTTGGATCTTGTAAAAGTAATACCGCCCGATCTGAAAGATCTCAGCAATGTAGTTTATAGTTGGGAGCTGACGGGAGAGGAAAAAATTGGGCGCCTATCATTTATCGCGTTTCCAATGCAGATTACACTTTTACGGGATCCGTATATTGCTACGAAACGGATGAAAGCGGAGAAAAAGTAGCGGTTAATACGGGAAACGGAGCGGAAATTCAAATCGATCGGCAAGAATCGGATGGGAACTATAAACGTTTCTCTTCGAGCGGTGGAAATCGCTCACATGGGTCCGGCGTTTTCAGATTCACTTTTTTGGTTTCCGACAGCGAAAATTACGATGGTTTTACCGTAGCGATTTATCTGATAGTAAAAGGAGAAATTCAATGATGAAAAAGAAAGTGAGACCGGTTGGAATTATCTTAAGTTTCGTGCTTTTGTTTATAAGCATGCTGAGCGGGTGCCAGAAGAAGGAAGAGAAAGAAGAACTGCGGCAGCCGATTTTAGCTTTGGGCTTAATAAAAATGGGAAATGGCTGGGCAGATTTCAGCAATGTGGTGAGTCGCTGGGAATTATCGGAAGAATCGAAAGAACAAGGACCGCTAATTTACGTTGTTCCCAATGGCGATTATACATTCGATCGGACTCTGTATTATTATAAAACCGATGATGACGGAATCAGGCATAAATTAAGTGGACCATATGCGCCTTTAACGTCAATGCACATTTACCGGCAGGAAGAAGACGGAAAATTTCATAGCTATGAGATAGACGGTTGTCATTATGTAGCTCATGGATCCGGCGTTTTTGCGATCACTTTTCAGGTAAATGAGAGAAAATTTGAACATTTTACTATAACTATTTTTCTTGTTATAAAGGAGATTAATGAGATATGAAAAAGAAGGTAAGGCTGACGGCAATTGCTTTGAGCATCGTGCTTGTATTTGCAAGCATGCTGTGCGGGTGCAAGAAAAAAGACAAAAGGCAACATGCATATATGTGGATCGTCTTGTATGAGTGCAAAGGAGAGAATAATGCCTGGCGGCGATATGTTCAGGAATGGCTTGTCACCGAGGAGACTTATTGGATAGATTACGCAATAAAGAAGAATCCCGGCTCGGTATATCAATTCCAAATGGTTCCGGTGATTAAGCAGGAATATGGTTTTACCATTTATGAAGTAGTTGAAAACAGCGGTTGCTCGTCTTTCCGGAGCGGGTTCTATTCACACGGGGAAATAACGTATGAGGAGGGAGTTTCTCAATGGGAAAACCCTGAGAAGTATCACATAATATTTACTCCGGGGAATGAACAGTACATATATCCATATAGTGTGGAAATGTTATTTATTTTATATTTATAAGGGGTGTGGGAATGAAGCGATTATTGTCGATCATAATGATGACGGTATTAACGATGAGTTTTGTGTTTGCGGGTTTACTATGCGGTGCCGGCTGTAAAGAAAAGGATAAGCGGGAGCATGCTTATATGTGGATCAGAATGTATGAGTATGACTGTACGGATAAGGAATTTTTCCGGCGGCAGATCGGCGAATGGTTTGTTTCCGAGGAAACAGAAGACCTGACTGTCCGTATTAAGTATACAAATCATTACTATTATTACTTCACAATGTGTCCTTTGGTTAAGATCGAAAAAGACGGTACGACGTTCTATAAAACGATGGATAGTCCTAATGCTTATTTGGATTACATTACTTATGATTCGGACGGGAAAGAACACCGTGAAAAACAGACATATCTGACCGGACCTACAGATTGTTATGTAGTGTTTTCTACAGATCGTTTTTACAACTATCTATACCGATTTGAAGTGTATATGCATCTTATATTATACTATGAGGAGAAAAATTTATGAAACGCTTTTTTATATTTATAATGTCGATTGTGTTGACGCTGAGTGTTATAGTTGCCTTGAAACCGTTTGTGAAAACGGTAAAAGCTTCTGAGAACGTTATTCTTACGCCGGAAATGTACACCGATTCGGATCAGTTGATTAACGAGGACGGAACAAAATATCCAATGAAAATCACTGACCTTCGGGATAAAATTGTTTCTTCAACTTGTGATGATGATATTTCGGAACTGCCGAAAGCGATTCCCGTCGAATGTTTGCGCAGTGACGGGACGGAAAGGAAAGGAATTTATATTATTTCGGGAAAGAATACGGTTATTACGTCAGGCATCGTTTAACACATGCTTATCTTGTTCATGATTGTTTCAAAACAAGTGAGACCGTTCCGGTTATGGAAATCATGCTGATAGATTTCAAGTATGATGACGAAGTTGAATGTGTTATGGGAATGAAGGCGAATATTCTTTTTTCAGAGACCTTCTATTATGATAACGAAACGGGAAAAGACAGGTGGAGAAGGCTTACTAACGCAGAATCGTTGACGATAATACTCGGCAATATGGAGTATTTTTATCCGTATTTTTCGCAAAAACTTGAAATACATAAACCGTTTTTTTCGACTGAGGTTCTGAATCGGAACGAGTTGAATTACGGAGATGAAGAATATCGGATGGAAGATGATCGTGGTGCGGTTATTTTACAGTCCCGTTTGAATTATACTGTATGGAAACGTGCCGACAACCAAGAAGAGGTAGCAGATGCTCTTTGTAAGCAACTCGTTTCGTTTGCCGTCTCACTTACACATATCAAATATGTTACAAGTATCTTATCGTATAGTCTACTTCTATGTTTTATTCGGAGCAAGCGGAGCCGGTGCGGATGACTGGTATTATAAAAATTTAACGTTGAAAATCGAATCGATAGACTGATGTCGCTCCGGAAAAATTATCGGAAATAAATTGTAGATTTCACGTGATACGGATTTAATAAATTAAGGATTGTTTTTTAAGCTAAGAAGATGTGAACCCCAAAAGCACGGCATTATGCCGTGCTTTTGGATTGTGCGGCGGGCATAACTTGGCGGTGAAAGTTCGTTTTGCCCCGGGAAAGACAACGCGGGAAGAAATTTTTTTCGGAAACATTTTATAAAATGAGCCGAGAAAAGGATAAAAAACTTGAAAAAAACGGAAAAATATGATAATATATAAGATATAGGCTTGGCTTTCGCCTTTTTATGGCTCACGGCGAAGGCTTGCAGAACACAATGGGAGGAAGGGAATGTCTCATAACGATTACAATTCGCAGGACATCAAAATTCTCGAAGGTCTCGAAGCGGTCAGGGTGCGCCCCGGTATGTACATCGGTTCGACGGGACCGAAGGGGCTTCATCATATCCTTTGGGAGATCGTGGACAATGCGATCGACGAAGCGGCAAACGGTTATGCCGATAAGATCGACGTGATTTTATACAAGGACGGGAGCGTTTCCGTAGAAGACAACGGGCGCGGTATTCCGACCGATATTCATAAGCAGGCGGGCGTTTCGGGCGTTCAGGTCGTGTTTACCCAGCTTCATGCGGGCGGTAAATTCAACAACGAGAACTACAGTTTCTCGGGCGGGTTGCACGGCGTAGGCGCGTCCGTCACGAACGCCTTATCGGAATGGCTTAAGGTGGAAGTGTACAAAAAAACCGTTTATAAAATGGAATTCCACAGCTATTACAACGCGCAGAAAAAGAAGATCATATCGGGCGAACCCGTCGCGCCTCTCGAAAATACGGGGATCAAAACGGATAAACACGGAACGCTCGTCCGTTTCAAGCCGGACGCGAGGGTGTTCGAAACGGTGGAATTCAGCCTGGAGACCATTTCCAAAAGACTTCGCGAGCTCGCTTTCCTCAACAAAGGGCTTGCCATTCACCTGGTGGATCTGAGAGACGACGAAAAATTCTATAACAAAACCTTCCGTTACGAAGGCGGGCTTGTGGATTACGTGCTTTATCTGAACGAAGGGAAACAGCATCTTTACGATCCCCCGGTGTATGCGAAAACGGAGAAGGACGGAATCCTGGTCGAATTTGCCATTCAGCATACGGACAGTTATACCGAGAGCGTTTTCTCCTTCGTGAACAACATTCCTACACCCGAAGGGGGCACGCACGAAATCGGCTTCAAGTCTGCTGTGACCCGCGTGATGAACGATTTTGCGAAGGCGAATAACTATATTAAAGAAAAAGACCTCGTGATGCAGGGCGAAGACTTCCGCGAGGGGATGACGGCGATCGTTTCCGTCAAGATGAAAAACGTGGAATTTGAGGGGCAGACCAAGACGAAGCTCGGTAACCCCGAGGCGAAAAACGCCGTCGATTCCGCCGTGACGGAAGAGCTTGACAAGCTCGTTAAAAACAAGAAAAACAAAGCGATTTTCGACGCGATGATGAAAAAGGCGCTGGGCGCGGCGAAGGCGAGAAACGCGGCGAAACACGCCAAGGAGATCGCCCGCGCGAAAAGCGGTGCCGACGCGACGAAACTGATCGGTAAACTCGCTTCCTGCACGAGCAGAAAAGCGGAACTCAACGAAGTGTTCATCGTCGAGGGGGATTCCGCAGGCGGCAGCGCGAAACAGGGAAGAGACCGCCAGCATCAGGCGATCCTGCCCCTTCGCGGAAAACCGCTTAACGCAGAGAAAAAGCGGATCGAGGAAGTGTTGAAAAACGAAGAGATCCGCACGATCATCTCCGCGCTCGGCACGGGGATCGGCAGCGATTTCAATATCAAAAATTTAAACTATTATAAAGTTATTATCCTTTCCGATGCCGATCAGGACGGCGCGCACATCCGTGCGATCCTTCTTACCTTCTTCTTCCGCTATATGAAGGAACTGATCTCCGGCGGGCACGTTTATATCGGAATGCCCCCTCTTTATAAAGTATATAAAAAGGACATCGTGGAATACGCTTACGACGATTCTCAGTTGCAGAAGGCGATCGATAAGGTCGGCAGGGGATACCAGTTGCAGCGTTATAAAGGTCTCGGCGAAATGAATCCCGAACAGCTCTGGGATACGACGATGGATCCGAAACACCGCGTTCTGATGCAGGTTACGATCGAGGACGCCGCCGAAGCGGAAAAGCTGATCACAACGCTGATGGGCGACGATATCGAAAGCAGAAAACAATATATTTCCGAACATGCCGACTTCAATAAAGAAGACAAGTTTATGGACAGAGTAAACGTATAAGGAGGACGAAAGAGAAATTATGGCTGAAGAAATAAAAGATTCCGTCATCACGAGTCCTCTCGAGGACGTTCTGCACAATTCCATGATCCCTTATGCGGAATACGTTATTCTGGACCGCGCGCTTCCGCGCGTGGAGGACGGGCTGAAACCCGTTCAGAGAAGAATTCTGTATTCCATGTACGATCAGGGCATGACCCCCGACAAGGGATATAAAAAGAGCGCGAGAGTGGTCGGCGACTGTCTTGCAAAATACCATCCTCACGGCGATACTTCCGTTTACGACGCAATGGTGCGTCTCGCACAGCCCTATAACATGCGGAACACCCTGGTGGACGGACACGGCAACTTCGGTTCGATCGACGGCGACAGTGCCGCCGCAATGAGATATACCGAGGTGAAATTACAGCCTCTTGCCCTCGAGCTCGTTTCCGATATCGATAAGGATACGGTAAACTGGGCGCTTAACTTCGACGATTCGCTGAAAGAGCCTGAAACTCTTCCCGGAAGATTCCCGAATCTTCTCGTGAACGGCGCGTCCGGCATAGCCGTCGGTCTTGCCACGAACATTCCCACCCATAACCTTGCCGAGGTGATCGACGGCGTGATCGCCTATCTCGATAACCCGAAAATCACCCTGGACGACATGATGAAGATCGTGAAGGGCCCCGATTTTCCGACGGGCGGGTATCTCATCGCCGGGGAAGAGCTTCGTACCGCGTACGAGACGGGAAAAGGAAAGGTACGCATCCGCGCGAAGATCAATATCGAGGATGCCGACAACGGAAAGAAGAATATCGTGATCACCGAAATTCCTTATCAGGTGAACAAGGCGATGCTTCTGAAGAAAATTGCCGAATTGCAGGAGACGAACAAGGAAATTTTAGGCGGAATCGCCGATATCTGCGACGAATCCGACCGTTCCGGCATGCGCGCCGTCATCAAATTGAAAAAGGACGTCGATCCGAAACCGATTCTCGAGTTTTTATTGAAATACACCCAGTTGCAGGTTTCGTTCGGTATCAATATGGTCGCCATCGCGGACGGCAAACCGAAGCTGATGGGGCTGCTCGAGATCATTCGTTATTACGTCGATTATCAGATCAACGTTATCCTTCGCCGCACGAAATTCGATTTCAATAAAGCGAAAGAAAGGGCGCACATTCTCGAAGGACTTATCATTGCCGTAACGGATATCGATAAGGTCATCAATATTATCAAAACGTCTCCCGATACGCCCACCGCGAAGGTAAATCTTCGTCAGGCGTTCGATCTTTCCGATCGTCAGGCACAGGCGATCCTCGACCTTCGTCTTGCAAGGATCACGAAGCTCGAAGTGAATAATCTGAAAGACGAACTTGCGGCGATGAAAAAGCTGATGGCGGAATTGCAGGCGATTATCGACAGCAAAAAACTTCAGAAAGAAGTGGTGAAAAAAGAAATCACCGTGATCAAAAAGAAGTATCGCGACGACAGAAGAACGGTCATCGTGAATGCTCCGGAAGATATTTCCGTCGTAAAGAGCAAAGAAGACCGCAAAATCGAAAAATACGTCGTCGGTATGAATGCGAACGGCGTGATCCGCCGCGTGAAACTTGCCACTTACAAACGATATGCGGGCAACGCCACGCCGAATAAAGCGGAACTCTTCCTGTTTAAAACGGAAGCGGAATCGGACGATTATATTTATGCCTTCACCAACAAAGGCGATTGCTATAAGATAGACGCGGAATTTATTCCCGAAGCAAGCGGCGCGATGAGCGGCGGCGTGAAGTTCGGGCAGGTCTGCAAGGACGCTTTGCTCGGCGAACAGCCGGTTGCTTTCTTTGCGGTGAAAGATCTTGCCGTTCCTCAGGGAAAACTGTTGTTCTTCACGAAAGACGGTATGGTGAAACGTACCGACTGGCAGGAGTACACCGTTTTAAAGAACCACTATCAGGCGATCAAGCTGAAGGAAGGAGACGAGGTCGTTTCCGTTCTGCAGGAAAAAGAGAAGCACGATATTTTCTTTGCTTCGGAAAAGGGCATGTGCCTCTATTGCTCGGCGGATATTCCCGAACAGGGCAGAGTTGCCGGCGGCGTGAAGGGGATGAACCTTGCCGAAGGCGACAAGATCCTTTCCGTAACGCAACTGGGAGAAGACAAAGACTATAACGTTGCGATCGTTACGAGTGCCGGAACCTTCAAACAGGTGATGCTCGGAACGATCGGAAAACTTGACCGGGCGAGAAAGGGCGTTAAAATCTGCGATCTCGACGAAGAGGACAAGATGATTTGCGCCGAACCCGTGGAAGACGGGCAGAAGACCGATATTCTGATCGTGAAGGAAGACGGATCGCTCGCGCATGTAAACAGTGACGATTTCTCCCTCGAATCGAGAACGACGAAAGGCAAACCTCTGCCGGAAACGGGAGGCGGTCGCCTGAAAGAGGCATATTCCTTTCGCGCCAAAGAGGGAAGCGCAACCTGATGAACTTTGCGAAAACGATAGCATCGGAGAGGATAATGTCGATATGAATTCAGAGGAAAAATCGAGAGAGGATGTGATTCTCGAAAAGGCGAAAGCCTGTTATCGCAACGCCATAAGGATCATCGGCGATCTCGAGGAAAACGTTTTTTCCAGGAGAGAAGGGTTTTCTTATACGAGAAGTCAGCTGTTCGCCGATTACGACGCCTATCTTCAGGCGATCCTGGTTAAAATCTGCGTCAGAAAAGACGATTTCGGTGAAAAAGAGATGGCGCTGATCGAGAACGTTGCCGATTACGGCAAACTGGTCGACGGTATGGATTTCACTCTTTTTGCGGGATGCGGCAAAGAAATGCGCGATAAACTCGGCGAAAAAGCAGACGAGAGACTGGAAGAGATCCCGATCTGCATCAAACTTTCCGCCGCGGTGGACAGCGGCAGGGATTCCGGCGTGACGAAAGCTTTGCTCGATAACACCGCGCGCGTCGCATTCTGCCTGAAGTATCTGGACGAAACGCAGGACAGAAAAAACAACGAAGACGTTTCCGCCGCGCTTAAAAACATTTACGTGTTTCTGAACGCAAACGGTATCCGTTTGAATTAACTATAAAAAACAGCAGCCCCTTCCGGTAAGAACGGAAAGGGCTGCTTTCTTTTTTTAATGAATGAAAATGCCGGATAAACGGCTTATAGGGCGGTTTTTCTCCGATAAAAACAGAGACACGGAAACCGCAGAGCGACGAACGGGAGAAAATTATTCTTCCGTTTTTACTTTTACCACGATTTTCGCAAGAACGTCCGGAAGGAACTTCACGTCTACGTTGTAGTTCCCGGGAGTTTTGATCGCGTCTTTTAAAACGATTTTCTTTTTATCGACTTCAAAGCCCGCTTCCTGCAACTTGTCTGCGATCTCTTTTGAGGTTACGCTTCCGAAGATCTTGCCGTTCGCGCCCACTTTCACGTAGCAGACGACTTCGCGTTTGTTCAGCGAGGCGGCAACTTCTTTCCATTTTTTGATTTCTTCCGCCTTATGATATTCCTCCGCCTTCTTTTTGTTCTGTACGGAGTTTACCTGGGTGGAAGTCGCTTCGATCGCCTGTTTCTTTTTGAAGAGACAGTTTCTCGCGAAACCGTCGCTCACTTCGACGATATCGTCTTTTTTTCCCGTTCCTTTTACGTCGGTCAGAAGTATTACTTTCATTTCAAAAAATCTCCTTTCTGTTTTTTAGCGGTCCATATGGTTCATATAGCTGTTTCCGAGACAGATAATGACCTGGATCGGAATGCCGAGAATGAACAACGGCCATAAGCGGTAATTCAGGAATTGCAGAAAGATACACGTTAAAAGCGACCAGCTTAAGATCGTCAGAGAGACGAGCCTTACTTTGCTTTTACGGTACCAGTGGCGGTTGAAATAGAGCACGAGCCCGCAGCAGGCGGGGATCGCCCACAGGAAGATCTGCCACAACGCTTTCGGGCGGAACACGAGCGTGTAACTGAAAACGATGGTGGCGATCAGCCATACTACGGTGAGGGACATTAGAAGAATGATGATCTGCGTCGGGCTGTTTCGTTTGCTCTTTTCGATCTGTGTGACCTCGTCGATCATCTTATCGTCGTGTTCGGCGATCAGAAAATCGATGGTAACGCCGTATAATTTCGCCAAAGCGGCAAGCGTGGCGAGATCGGGTACGGAATCGCCGTTTTCCCATTTGGAAACGGCTTTGTCGCTGAAATTGATGCTTTGCCCTACGAAGGACTGCGTGTACCCGAACCGCTTTCTCAGTTCCGTCAGATTGGCGGCAATGTTTTGTTTTATGTTTGCGATGTCCATAGATTCATTGTAAAGAACGTTGCGGAAAAACGCAAGCGATTTCGTCCGTTCTTTTTCGTTTCGTCGCGGCAAAAGAGGGGTTTTATGGGGAAAACCCGGTTTTGTTGTCCGCAAAGTCCGGAACCCCGTTTATTTTTGCAGAAGTTTTTCCGTTTCTTCCGCAACGTGTTCGGAGGTGAAACCGAATTTTACGAGCAGGTCTTTAAAGGGGGCGGACGCGCCGAACGATTCCATACCGATCACTTTTCCGTCCAGTCCGACGTAGCGGTACCAGCTGTCGGGCGAAGCCATTTCCACGGCGACGCGCGCTCTTACCGAAGAGGGAAGGACCGATTCGCGGTAAGCTTTCGTCTGCTTGTCGAAAAGTTCGGTGCAGGGAACGGATACGACGCGGGCGTCGATCCCTTTTTCTTTCAACAGCTTCTGCGCGTTCATACACAGTTCCACTTCCGAACCGCTCGCGAGAAGGATGGCGTCCGGTTTTTTCTTTTCCGAATCGCTGAGGATATACGCGCCTTTTAAAGCTCTCTCGTCGGAATTTTCGTATTGCGGAAGATTCTGGCGGGTCAGCACAAGACAGGTCGGACCTTCCCCCGTCAAAGCGGAGATCCATGCGTAAGCCGTTTCTTTTCCGTCTGCGGGACGGAATACTTTCATTCCGGGGATCGAGCGGAGCCCGATCAGCTGTTCGACCGGCTGATGGGTCGGTCCGTCTTCGCCGACGCCGATGGAGTCGTGCGTCAGGATATAAGTCACGTTCTGTTTCATGAGGGCGGAGAGCCTCATGGCGTTTTTCATGTAATCGGAGAAAACGAAGAAAGTCGCGCAGTAAACTCTCAGCCCGCCGTGAAGGCTCATGCCGTTGCAGATCGCCGCCATGGCGTGTTCGCGGATGCCGAAGTGGAAGTTGGACCCCGTTCTGTCTCCCGCGGAATAATACGCTTTGTTTTTCATGAGCGACTTGTTGGAAGGCGCGAGGTCCGCGCTTCCGCCCACGAGGTTGGGAACGAGATCGGCAAGCTTGTTTAAAACGGCGTAGCTCGTATTTCTCGTGGCGTCCGGCTTGTCGAAGGAGAAAAGATCTTTTTCGGAAAGCAGATCGGGAAGTTTGCCGCTCATGTAGTCGCGGTATTTCGCCGCGAGTTCGGGATATTCCTTTTCGTACGCCGCGAAAAGATCTTTCCACGCTTTCTGCAATCTTGTGCCTTTTCTCTTATAGCGGGGTGCGATCTTCGCAACTTCTTCGGGAAGAGTGAAGGGGGGATAATCGTAACCGAGATTTTCGCGCAAGCCCTTCACGCCTTCTTCGCCGAGGGGAGAACCGTGAACGGACGCGCTGCCCGCTTTGGGCGAACCGAAACCGATCTGCGTTCTGCAGATGATAAGGCTCGGTTTTTCCGTTTCCCGTTTTGCCTTGAGTACGGCGCGGTTGATCGCTTTCATGTCGTTGCCGTCCGCAACGTAAAGAACCTGCCAGCCCTGCGCTTCGTGGCGTTTTCCTACGTCTTCCGTGAAGGCGGAGTCGGTATCGCCTTCGATCGTGATGTTGTTTTTATCGTAAAATACAATGAGTTTCCCGAGTTTCAGCGTGCCCGCAAGGGATGCCGCTTCGTACTCGATGCCTTCCATCATGCACCCGTCGCCGGTGAGAGCATAGGTGTAGTGGTCGACGATCGGGTATCCTTCGCGGTTGAACTCCGCGGCAAGTCTCGTTTCCGCGATCGCCATGCCGACGGCATTCGCGACACCCTGACCGAGAGGTCCGGTGGTCGTTTCGATGCCCGGGGTGTGCCCGTATTCCGGGTGTCCCGGCGTTTTCGAGCCGAGCTGACGGAAGTTCTTGATATCTTCCATGGAAACGGCATAGCCGAAAATATGCAGAAGTGCATAGTCGAGCATGGAACCGTGCCCTGCGGAAAGAATAAAACGGTCTCTGTTATCGAAAGACGGATTCTTCGGGTTAAAGTGCAGGTGGTTGGCAAAGAGGGTGTAAGCGATGGGCGCGCTGCCGAGGGGTAAGCCCGGATGCCCGGATTTTGCCTTTTCAATCGCTTCCGCCGATAAAACACGGATCGTATTTACCGCAAGTTGACTTTCGTTCATTCAAAAACTCCTTGTATCAAAACGCTTTGATCGTCTTTCCGGAACCGTCCGCCCGGACGAGCGGACGAGAATTTCCGACCGATCCGGTCTCCGCCTTGTCCGGGCGGAGATCGCACGCTTCTATTTTACAACATTCCGCCCCGAAAACGCAAACGATTTCTTCCCGTTTTTCGCTTTTTGTCAAAAATAAAGGGAAAGAGAGCCAGGATGCCTGGTTTCCTTTATACGGAAATGCAAAATTTTAGGAAAAACGGGGCGAATTGTTTTTCGGTTTTATGATTTTGCTTTACTTTTTCCGTTTTTTTGTGTATACTCTATTATGTATAAATAGAATTAATCTTATCGATTCCGCGCTGCGGGTGGTTTCTCGCGGCGGCGGGACAAAACGGAGACGAAATGTTAGTCAGAAATTTGCTCGGCGCGAGATTCAAGGAAACGCCGAAGGATTGTCAGATCGCAAGCCACGCCCTTATGATGAAGGGCGGTTATATGAAGTTTATGTGCGCGGGCAGCTATTCTCTTTTTACCCCCGCGAAGCGCATTATGCGCAAGATCGAAGCCATTCTGCGGGAAGAAATGGACCGCGTGGGCGGGCAGGAAGTTCTGTTCCCCGTCGTGATGCCGGCAACCCTTTGGGAAGAGTCGGGCAGGTATACGAGCATCGGGAGCGAAATGGCTCGCTTTACCGATCGCAACGGCACGAAAATGGTTCTCGGCATGACGCATGAAGAAGCCGCCGTGCATCTCGCGCGGGACATCGCGAAATCGTATACCGATTTTCCCTTCATGATCTACCAGATCCAGACGAAGTACCGCGACGAACCCCGTGCCCGCGGCGGTCTGATCCGCGTGCGCGAGTTCACGATGAAGGACGCTTATTCCTTCCATACCTCTCAGGAGGATCTCGAAAAATACTATTATGCCTTATACGAGGCTTATAACCGCATTTTCAAGCGCGCCGGCGTGAAAAATTTTATCGCAGTGAAGAGCGACAGCGGTATGATGGGCGGTAACGTTTCCCACGAATTCATGCTTCTTACGGATATCGGCGAAGATACGCTTGCCGTGTGTGAAAACGAAGGGTGCGATTATCGCGCCAACGTGGAAGTCGCGGATTGCATCACCCACGAGATCCCCTGCGAGATCGAGGAAATGAGAGAGATCCACACGCCGGATATGAAGACGATCGCGGCGCTCGAACACGCCCTTCACGCGGATCCGACGAGAATGTGCAAGGCTGTCGTTTATCAGGAAAACGCGACGGACGATCTCGTGGTTGTATTCCTGCGCGGCGATCTCGAAGTGAACGAAACGAAACTCCGCAACTATCTGAAAACGGAAGTGCATCCCGCTTCCGGCGTGCTCGAAAGCAACGGCATCGTCCCCGGTTTCATCGGACCGGTGAACTTTACGGGGCATGCGAAAGTCGTGTACGACCGCTCGCTCGCGGAAGTGAAATCCTTCTGTTGCGGGGCGAATAAAAAAGATTATCATCTTGCCGGCGTGAACATGGAAAGAGACGTCGGAAAAGTGGAATATGCGGAAGTGGCGAAAGCCTATAACGGCGGGATCTGTCCCGTTTGCGGGAAACCGACCATCAGACTTTACCGCGGCGTGGAGATCGGAAACATCTTCCAGCTCGGAACGAAGTACACGAAGTCTATGGACATGACTTACGTGGATGCCGACGGAAGCAGAAAGAACCCGATCATGGGGTGCTACGGCATCGGCGTTGGGAGACTTTGCGCTTCCATCTGCGAAGAACAGCACGACGCTTACGGTCCGATCTGGCCGATCACGATCGCCCCGTGGCACGTGGAGATCTGCTGTCTGCAGTCGGAAGACCCCGAAGTGAAGGAAACCGCCGATAAACTTTACGAAAGCCTTAATGCCCGCGGAACGGAAGTTCTGTACGACGACCGCGATATCCGTGCGGGCGCCATGTTTGCCGACGCCGATCTCTTCGGCGTGCCGGTGCGCGTTGTCGTAAGCCGCAAAACGTGCGATCGCGGCGTCGTGGAGGTCTCCTTCCGCGACAAGACCTTCAAAGGGGAAGCCCCGATCGCGGAAGCGGAAGAATTTATCGAAGGCAAGATCGGAGAACTGTTTGACCGTTATCGCGTGTGATGACCGGGTGAACCGGAGGAAAACGCGGTTCCGGAAAGATCAACGGTTGCCGCAGTGCCGGATGTTTACGGGAGAAAAACGTTATGGAAAATGAAAACGCGAGGATGAAAGATCCTTCCGCGGGGAAAAAAGAATACAATCCGAAACGGTTCAACGCGCTCGATTCGGCGATCGTCTATCTGATCGTCCTCACGTGCTGGTTGCTGTTTCCCCTTTTCCTGCGGGCGTTCGCCGGGAACATGCTCCGCGCCGTATACCGGTTCGATTATTACGCTTACATGATCGTGAGCACGCTGCTTTCTCAGGCTCTGCTTTTTCTGATCGCCTTTGCGTATTGTAAGATCCGGCGGGTGAATCCCTTTTCGGGCGCGGGATATGTGGCGAAGTGGGACGGCGTGCAGATTTTGATGAGCCTTCTTCTCGTCGCCGGTATCATGGTATGCTTTTATTATACCCATCTCGCATTCGGAGAGGACGCGTCCGATTTCTTCGGTTCGACTGCCGTGCCGGACGATCCGCCGACAAGCGTTCTCTCGCCTTTGTTTGTCCTGGTGTATCTGTTGCTTACCGCGCTTCTTCCCGCGGCGGTCGAGGAAATGCTTTTCCGGGGGATCGTGATGCGCGGGCTGGAACAATTCGGCGGCGTGTGCGCCGTCCTGTGTTCCGCCGTCATGTTCTCGTTTATGCACGGATCTTTTCAGATGATGATCCTGCAGTTTTTCGGCGGGGTGGCGATCGCTTCGGTCGTGTATATCACGCGGAACTGGCTTCTCGGTTCGGCAATGCACTTTTTCAATAACGCCTTCACGGTAGCGGTCGGGCTGATGATGAATCACACGATCGCCGCGCAGACGGGAACGAAAGATGCGTATCTTTTCGGCAGTTTTACGGATGCCGTAATGATCGCCTTCGGCGTGATCTGTCTCGTGGTATCCGTCGTGTATTTCGGCACGATGCACGTCGGAAACGAAAAGAAAAAAGTTCTCGGCGGGAAACCGTGGCACAGCGACCTGCTTTATGCCGCAAAGGGTGAAAACGGGGAAGTCGTTCTTCACGACGCAACGGAGAGCGCGCCTTTCCGCGGCGACGGCATCGTTTATCCGATCGACGGGAAGTACCGCGAAAATTCGAAAAAAGCGAATCCGACCGTCGCGGCGATCCTGCTCGGGCTCGGGATCTTATTCGCGTTCGTGCAGATCGTGTTCCAATTATAAAAAGAGGTGACCTGAATGATTTATTCCGTATTGTATTCGTTGCAGACATTTTCCGCTTCGCTTGCACAGGCGATCGGAAGCGGGCTTGCGGCGGACGGATATCTGCTGTTTTTGTTTACGACGCTCGGCTTTAAATTCCTGTTTTTTCTTGCGGGATTTCTCTTCCGCGGTTTTGCTCTCTATAAAATGTCGGTAAGATCGGGGCTCGGGAAAGCGTGGTTCGCGTTCGTTCCCTTTCTTGCGCTGTATCTCATGGGCGAGTTGCAGGGAAAAGAGGGAATGTTTGCGAAATACAAAGCACTCGGCCTTGCGGCGGCTCTGACCGCGGGCGGCTACGTTCTCTTTCTCGGCGTGCTCGACGGGGTCTACGGCATTCCTCTGATCAGGTTGCTGCTTGATGGAAAAACTTTGATCGAGGAAGATTTTGCCTCAAACGGACTGACCCTCATGCTCACGATGTTTGCAAATGCGTGTTCCCTCGCGACGATGGTTCTGACGCTCATTCTGTGCATGAATCTTTACAAGATCTACAATCCGCAGAAGGCGTCCGTCCTTTCGGTGTGGGCGATCGTGTTCGATGTGCTGTTCTCTTCCGACCTGCTTTTTGCGATTTTCCTTTTCTCGGTAAGAAACAACGAAAGGGGAGATTACGGGCAGTATCTGAGAGAGCGCGCGGCGCGTTATCGCACAGGCGGCTACGGAAATTATCGTAACGGAAACGCCTACGGCAATCCGTTCGGCAATTACGACAATACGCCTTACGGTAATAACCGGTACGGCGGACCTTCTTCCTCCTCCGGAAAGCCGGCGGAAGATCCTTTTTCGGAGTTTTCCGATAAGAAGGCGGAAGAAAACGATCCGTTTGCCGAATTCAATTCCCGCGGGAACGAGCCCGGGGAGGGAAAACAGGATTCCGCAAAGGGATCCGACGGCGGGAATACGGATGGCGGAAGCGATCTGTTTTCCTGAAAGGAGAGACCGATGACATACGGGCAGAATATCGCTGCGATTTCCACCGCCCCCGGAACGGGCGGCGTCGCGGTGATCAGGATCAGCGGGGAAAGCCCGCTTGCGATTGCGGAAAAAATGTTCCGTCCGATCGGGAAAACCCCCGTGAAGGATTTCGAACCTTATAAGATGTATCCCGGAGAGATCGACGGCGGCGATTTTACCGATTTCGGCATGTGCGTATTCTTTCGCGGACCGAAGAGCTATACGGGAGAAGACACGATCGAATTTCATTGCCACGGCGGGGTTGCGATCTCCCGCGGGGTGTTAAAGCGCGCACTTGCTCTCGGCGCGAGAATGGCGACGAACGGTGAGTTTACCCGCCGCGCCTTTCTGAACGGTAAGATGAGCCTTTCTTCCTGCGAAGGGCTGATCGAT
This sequence comes from uncultured Acidiphilium sp., assembly GCA_902495325.1. GTDB lineage: Bacteria > Bacillota > Clostridia > Christensenellales > Borkfalkiaceae > UBA10281. Next base: position 10,647 of record CABUWK010000029.1, on the reverse strand, counting down.
ATGATCAACAGCGAATCGGTCGGCGGCGTCCGGGCGGGGTATTATCTCTACCGCGAAAAGCTGAACGCGATCGTAAAAGAAATGCAGGCAAAGCTCACTTACGTGCTCGCGTTTCTCAACGCGGATATCGATTATCCGGACGAAGGCGTCGGCGAGGACAATGCGGAAGATATCCGCGGAAGCCTTTGCGAAGTGCTTGAGAAAACGGAAGATCTGCTTGCCCGTTACGGCAAGGGAAGAACGATCAAAAACGGCGTGAAAGTCGCGTTGCTCGGACGCCCGAACACGGGAAAGAGCTCTTTTCTCAATCGCCTGCTCGATTACGAAAAGGCGATCGTTTCGTCCGTGGCGGGAACGACGCGCGATCTGGTGGAAGGAGAGATCATGCTCGACGGCGTGAAGTATCTGCTCACCGATACCGCCGGCATCCGCGACAGCGGGGACGATCTGGAAAATTCGGGGATCGAACGTTCGGTCCGCGCCATGAAGGAGAGCGACGTGTGCGTCGTCGTGCTCGACGGGTCTTTGCCTCTCGGCGAGGACGATAAAAAGGTGCTCGGGGACACGAAAGATCTCGAAAGGATCGTCGTCGTGAACAAAAGCGATCTTCCCGTCGTTTGCGAGGTAAAAGGCGACGTGACCGTTTCGGCGAAAACGGGAGAGGGGATAGACGAGTTCAGAACGCTTCTTTCCGAAAAGGCAATGGGCGGCAAAATCGATTTCAATGCCGATTTCCTTACGGAGGAAAGACATAAAGACGCTCTGCTCCGCGTGCGGAAGGCTTTGAAAGACGCTCTTTCCGGCATGGAGAAAACGCCCGATCTCGTGACGATCGATATCAAGGACGCCTGGGAAGCTCTCGGCGAGATCAGCGGCGAAAGCGCGAACGAAAGGATCATAGACGAAATCTTCGGCAAATTCTGCGTCGGGAAATAATTCGCCGGGAAAAAATTCCGGGCGGCGGAAGGCGCATAAAAGATATAAAAAGGGGAAAAGGGAGAGAAACAAGAAAAACGGGAGGCAGGCATGGTCGATCTTGATTTATACAAGCTTTTTTATACGGTGGCGAAAAACGGAAGTTTAACGAAAGCCGCGCAGGAATTGCATATTTCTCAGCCTGCGGTTTCTCAGGCGATCAAACAACTCGAAAACAAGCTCGGCGGAAAGCTGTTTAACCGCGTTTCCCGCGGGATGGAGCTGACCGAAACGGGCGGAAGACAGGTATTTGCCGCCGTCGATCAGGCGATGAAGCTTATCGGCGTCGCGGAAGCGAAGTTCAAAGAGATGAAAACGGTTGCCACGGGCACGGTGAGGATCAGCGCGTCCGATACCGTCGTGACGCACTATCTGATGCGTTATATCAAAAAATATCACGATATTTATCCGAACGTGACCATCACTTTTAAAGACAGCACGACGAAAGAGACCCTCGAGCTGATCAAATCGAATAAGGCGGATATCGGCTTCGTCAATCTTCCCGTTTACGATAAAAACGTGATCCTGACGGGACAGACGGGCGTTGTGGAAGATATTTTCGTTGCGTCGGACAAATTTTCCAATTTGTTCGACAGGGTGATTCCTCTCGAAAATCTGCCCAATTACCCTATTTTAATGCTGGACAATTCCACTTCCACCACGAAAGAGATCGTGAATTTCCTGGAATCGCTGAACATCAACATTGTGCCGGAGTTCGAGATCGGAAGCGTGGAACTTCTGATCGAAATGGCGAAAAACGGTATGGGCATCGCGTGCATTCCGCGCAGATACGTGCAGGAACAGCTCGAAAGAAAGGAATTGACCGAGATCAAAGTCACGCCGACCCTTCCCCTTCGGGCAACGGGGGTCGTGCTGAGCAAAGAGGTCGATTCTCATTCCTTTGCGGTGAAGGAGTTTATCCGTATTCTCGATAATAACCTTTACAACGTGTGACCCGCGGGCAAAGTTTACGGAAGAAGGAAAGCGTATGGACAGAACGATCGTCGCGATCGGCGGCGGAGAACTGAAGAGCAAAGAGACGGCTTCGATCGATCGTTTTCTTTGCGAAGAAGCAAAAAAACGTGCGGGAGACAGACGGGCGGTTGCTCTGTTTGTCGGAACGGCAAGCAGAGACTGTATGCCTTATTACAACTCGTTTCATAAAACCTATACGGGAGACAACGGGTTGAAAACAGACGTCGCTCTCGTGTCGCGCGGGGTGACGGACGAAGAGAAACTGAAAAACAAATTCGGGGCGGCGGATCTGATCTACGTCGGCGGAGGCGATACCGTTTACATGCTTTCGAAATGGAAAGAAACGGGCGTTACCGGATTGATCCTTGAGGCTTATCGGCGAGGCGCTATCCTCTGCGGGCTTTCCGCCGGGGCGATCTGCTGGTTTCGCGAAATGTATACCGACAGCAAGACGGACGCGGGCGAAGATACCCCTTACGGGTTTGAAAACGCGCTCGGCATTTTAAAGGGCGGCGCTTGCCCTCACTTCGACGAGAGGAAGGAAGACTTTCTCCTGTCGGTCGGGCAGGGCGTTCACGAAAGCCCTTTCTATTGCATCGGGAATCGCTCTGCGCTTGTGTTCCGGAACGAAACGTTCGAAAAGGCGATCGGCGAAGGGAAAAGCTATCTGTTTGAAAGCGGCGGAAAAGGCTTGAAAGAGCTTTGATCCTTCCGGTCGGGGCGGAAAGCATTTTAAGGTTGCCTGCGGAAAAACGGGTGAAACCGGAGGAAACGGGCGTGAAAGTCCATTGAAAACACCCGGCATGATAAAATCGGAAAAGCGGGGAAAGTACCCCCGAAAGAGGGGAGCGGAATTGTGAAAAAACGGATAATTGCGGCAAAAAGAGCAAAAAATCGCTTTTTTCACATTTATTTCATTCCGTTGCTTTCCTGTTATAATATAATTGATCTATAATCGTTTCAATAAAAACGGATATACGGAGGTAAAAACGATGTATAAAATTTTAATCGTAGACGACGAAGCGAAAATCAGAGAGGTTCTCGCGGAGTATGCGGAATTCGAAGGGTTCGAATCGGATCAGGCAGGAGACGGTATGGAAGCCGTGCAGAAGTGCAGACAGAACGATTACGACCTGATTCTCATGGACATCATGATGCCCAAGCTCGATGGATATTCCGCCGTGAAAGAGATCCGCAAAACGAAGGACATTCCCGTCATCATGCTTTCGGCAAGAGGGGAAGAGTACGACAAGCTTTTCGGCTTCGAGATCGGGGTCGACGATTACGTCGTGAAACCGTTTTCTCCCAAGGAAGTCATGGCGCGTATCAACGCCGTATTAAAGCGCAACGCCAACTCCAAAAATCAGCCGAAGAATAACTCTGTAATGAAATTCGAAGGGCTCGAGATCGATATGCTCGGGCGCAACGTTTACGTGGACGGTGAAAAAGCCGATCTCACGCCGAAGGAGTATGAGTTGCTTTTCTATATGGTGAACAACCGCGGCATCGCCCTTTCGAGAGAAAAACTTCTTTCCGACGTGTGGGGCTATGATTTTTACGGGGACGACCGTACCGTGGACACGCATATCAAAATGCTGAGAAGCAACCTGAAACAATACAGAAAATTCATCGTTACGTTAAGGGGTATGGGTTATAAGTTCGAATTATGAAGAAGCCCGATTTCAGAAAACTGAAATTTAAAATGTGGCTCTACTTCACCGTTTTCATCCTGTCGATCATCGCGTTCGTCTGGATTTTTCAGCTTGCCCTTTTAGAGGGGTATTACCGGCGGGAAAAGATATCGAGCATGCGGGATTATTCCGTAAGGCTTCAGACGAAAACGGGGAACGACGGCGCATTCGAAACGATCGCGCAGACGTGCCGCGAAGCCGGGGTCAACGTTTACCTTGTAAAGATCGATCATGCCGCCGCGGAATACATTCTGAAATATCCCTCCGGCGCGAGTTTTTCCAATCTTTCGCAGGCGGAATCTTCCACGATCTCCCGTGCGGTGGAAAGCCTGATCAACGCGAAAGAAAACGAAGTGTGCGACGTGTATCAGGCGGTCGATCCGAACGATCAGGAGAAACGGCAAAGCGTGTTTTACAGCGCCGCCGCGATCCTGAACACGAACGGTGAAGTCGACTGTTATCTTGTTCTCACGAGTTCCCGCGAAAGGCTTTCGGAAACGGTGTTTATTTTAAGAACGCAGTTTATCCTCGTCACGGCGGTCGTGGTGGTGATCGGGTTTTTCCTTGCCTGGTATCTTGCGGGCAAGCTTTCGAAACCGATCGACGAAATGAGTGCGGTGGCGAAAAAATGGGCGGAAGGGGACAGTTCCGTCACTTTCCGTACAGAAGGCAGTTATACCGAGATCAACGAGCTCGGAAAAACGCTGAACTACGCGAAGGACTGCGTGATCAAGTCCGGCATGTTGCAGAGAGACCTTCTCGCAAACGTCTCGCACGATCTGAAGACCCCGCTTACGATGATCAAGGCGTATGCGGAAATGATCGGCGATTTTTCTGGCAACGATCCCGAGAAAAGGGCGAAGCACGCGCAGGTTATCATCGAGGAAGCGGGCAGGCTCGCCATGCTCGTGACCGATATCCTGAATCTCTCCAAATTGCAGTCGGCGGTGGAAACCTTCGACCCGCAGGAGTTTGATTTGTCCGAACTGACGGAAAAGGTGATCGGTCGTTTTTCCGATTACGTGGAAAATCATGGATATCAGATCGAAGACCATATCGCGCCCGACCTCATCACCGTTGCCGACGAAAAGAAAATAGAGCAGGTCATTTACAATCTTCTCGGAAATTCCATCAACTATACCGGGGAAGACAAGATTGTAAAAGTGTATCTTACGGCAGAAAACGACAAGATATTACTTGAGATAATCGACTCCGGCAAGGGGATATCCGCCGAAAAGCTCCCGACGATATGGGATCGTTACAAACGCATTTCGGAAACGAATTCCCGCCCGGTGAAGGGTACGGGGCTCGGGCTTTCCATCGTGAAGGCGATTCTGGATAACCATAAATTAAAATACGGCGTCCGTAGCAAGAAGGACTGCGGCAGTAACTTTTTCGTCGAATTTAACAGGGTGAAAAATGAATAACGATTATTTGCGCGTCAATTCGAAGGACGAAGAAGAAGGGATCTGCACCGACACGTTCGAGGCAAAAGAGGAAACGGTGGTCGAGGAAAAGAAAAGCAAGCCAACGCTGTTTTCTGTGCTCGGCATTCACAGAAAAGGCGGCATGCTTTCGGAAAATATGAAAGTGCCCGATATCAGGGACGCTTTTCCCGTTCTGCTCATTGCCGTTTTCCTCAATCTGTTTCTCTTTTTTGTGGCGCAGATGACGTCCGATACCATGCTTCTTCTCGTCATGTCGCTTACTTCTTCGCTGATACTTCCGCTTTTTACCATATATTTCGTTTACGGGCTCAACGTGATGAAAAACGTTTCTTACGTGCGGATCTTCGGCGGGTTTGCGATCGGGCTTATCTTGTATGTCCTTCTCGATATCGTGAAGGAATATTGTGCGGAACTTCTGTTTGACGAAACGTGGATCCTGTGGGTTTTTAATCACCTGCTTGACGATATCGCCCTCTTTTTCGGCGCGATGCTCTATGTGAAGTTTTCCAAAAGGGATAACATTTTCGCAATCGTTCTTCTGGTAACGTCCGTTTACGGCGGTTTTGGGGCGGCAGAAAGCATGGAGGGGCAGATCGGGCAGTTGATGACGGTCATTACGTTCGGCGGGACGGGATCCAATTCTCAGCCGGCAAGCGCGATCCTCTTTTCCGATTATTATTTCCGTAAATATTCGTCTGGTTTTTTCTCGTCCGTCGCGTACTACTCGGTATTCCTTTCTTTTCTGACCTTCTTTCAGTCGATCATCTGCGGCGGGATCGTCGCGCTTACGTCTTCGCCTGTCCGTGCGGACAGAGGAAAAGAAAGTTCCGTGTACCTTCTTTTGTTGCTTTGTTGCGTGATGAATCTGATGGTATCGTTTAATTCCTCGATCCTGTTTTTCGGGTTCATTTTAAAAGCGGTTGCCTTTCTGGTCTGCGCGATCGTGTTTCTGAAAATGTTCAACTATCTTTTGTCCCGTGCGAACTTTTCCGAGCCGTAACTTTTCCGGTAAGGCAAGTTTTGTTCCGGATTCTCTGAAAGCCATATCGTTTTGTCATTCTGCCCCTGCAAGAAAAGCATATCCGGGAAGAATCTCAAAATGATATGGCTTTTTATAATTGCGGAATACGCCTTGAGATTCTGCAAGGAGCGCAGATTTTACAGGGGCGTAACAAAACCAATCGCTCACCTTTCTCGTCATTCTGACCCGACCGACTTGACGGACCCGGGAAGAATCTGAGAAAGGGGAAGGGAAAGTATTTTTCCTGTCATGTTGAGCGGAACGAAGTGCAGTCGAAACATCTCTGTGCGGCACCCGCACTCAGATCCTTCGACAAGCTCAGGATGACAAAAATAAAAAACGCCTTTTGTTGGTTTTTGAGCGGTTTGACCCCTGCAACCCTTTTTGAGATTTTTCAAAAGCCGGGCAGGCGGGTAGGATCAAAATGACAAAAAGGGTTGCATGAAACCTTGATCGCGGGCAGGGCAGGGTGGTCGGCTCAGGATGGCAGGTTGATTATTGTAAGAATGATAAAAAACCTTTCTCGTCATTCTGACCCGACCGACTTGACGGACCCGGGAAGAATCTGAGAAAGGGTTTCAGTCGACGGACAAAGCAATTATCTTTCGCCCTGCCTGACGGGCTGGCAAAGACGTATAAACATTATAAATAAATCAACAAAGTCGCTGACCCCGATATTCGGGATGAGAATTTGCAAAAAAAATATAAAATTGTATCGCAAATCCGTTGAAAAACGTTGTGCAATTATATAATAAATGTAAATAACAAATTGATTTTGACTATCGGCTTGTTATCTCATAACAGAATATCGGCAAAACCGTTGTGAGACGGTGACGCAAAGCCAAGGGACTTATCCTGTTCGGGTAAGTCAGCCCGGTTGCAATTGTTTCTTCAGTGAATGATTGCAATTTTTTTTACGGAAAAATTTCCGGCGCATTTTGTCGGAATCTGTAGAAAATGCCTTATTATAAAAGACATTTCGGAGTGCTCTGGCTTGTTGCAAAAGGAAAGTATGTGGTTCGGATATACTTTTCCGATATGAATAAACATATGAAGGGGATCTGATCGGCAAAGGATGTTTTTTAAGGAGATGCGGCATGGAAAAACTTGATATTTACGTTTCGCGAACCTTAGAAAGCGGCGTTTCGCCGATCGAACTGAAATTCCGCCCGATTTACGACTGTTTCGGCGGAAGGGTGACCGCGTATCGCGGGCAAAGTTTTATCAACAGTATCGTATACGGCGTTTTAACGCCGAAAGGATACGACAAAGCGGTAGACATGAGCGAAACGGGCGTAGCCCTCGCGATGTCCGACCTTAAAAAAGCTTTCAAAGCGGTGGAACTTTTAAAAAGAAAGTATGTCCGCTTCGAATGGGTCAGCGTTCGCTGTCCGGCATATATGTTGCTTGAAAATGACCTGTATTCCCGTTTGAAAACGCTTGCGGTCGGCGAAAATTTCGCCCATCCCGAGCTTATCTGCCTTGAATTCGGCGAGGACGTTTTAACCCTCGGCGGAGACAGCAGAAAAGGTTTTTCGGACGTGAAGGCAATGGGTTTCAAAACGGCGATCCGCGGTTTCGGGGAAGATACTTTCTCGGTTGCGTCTCTGATCGATTTCACGCCGAACTTGGTGTTCATGAGCGAACGGCTGATCGATTTGTTGAACGATCGCAACAAAGCGGCGGTCATGCCGTCTTTCGTGCGGGTTGCGAAAAGCCTTGGTATTCAGGCGATTGCCTGCGGGATCGAAAATGACGATCAGATCCGCGAAATCGGTCGTGTGGAAGCCCTCGGGTTTCTTCCTGCCGAAAATTACAAGGGCAATTTTAATGCCGAATCGAAATTTTTCGGGCTTAGCGAGTTAACGGCGCTTGCGGAGGTGGTCTGATGAGCCAAGGCAAAAAACCGTTCAACGTGTTAAGGCGTTCGGCAGGGGAGATCAAGAGATACCGCGCGTATCGGAGAATCGTTCCCGCCGTCATCGGTCTGATCGTTTTATTACTTGTCATTATTTACATCATTTCTCTGTTATTCAACAAATACGGCAGTTTTACCGTTTCCGTGCGGGATATCAGAGACAACCGTTATGCCCTTTCTTTAAGCGAATCGGATAAGTTTCCGAATCCGACCTCCAGGCTGAACAGCAAGGCGGCGAAAGATATCACCAATATCGACGGAAATACCTTACCCGATAACCTGAACGATGTAAATGGCGAACACAACGGCGATAATTACGTTGCCTATACGTTTTACGTGAAAAACACCGGCGAGCTCGAGTGCAGTTATCATTACGAACTCATGATTTCCCGAATGACCGTCGGGATCGACGCGGCGGCGCGGGTTCGGGTGTATTTCAATTCCGATTATTATAAAGCCGAAACGGGCGAATACAATTACAGCGGCGCTTATATCGATTATGCCAAGCCGAAAACGGCGGGCAACGGCGCGCCGGAAGTTGACCCCGAAAACCGCGTGATGACGAATTTTGTTTCGGGCAACACGGTTACAAACGGAACGGTCGATAGTTTTAAACCGGGCGATATCACGAAAATAACGGTAGTTATCTGGTTAGAAGGTAACGATCCGGACTGTACGGACGATATTCTCGGCGGCGAATTCAAAGTCGACATGGTGTTTGATATTAGTCGGATATGTAGAGAAAGTCGTAACATTCGCCGAAATCCGTATATTCGTGTGTTACGGCATATACGAGAACGTTGTATTGTTCTTCAAATTCTTTGATTTTAGCCATCAATTCAGGCTCTTGATAAGCCCAGTAACCGCCGAAGCATTCAAAGAAGCAAACGTCGGTTTTTTCCTTAAAGCCTTTGATATACGGTTTATAAATGTCTAATTTTTGCATAAGTTCGATTGCTTTTTGTTTTTTGTTTTCGATTGTAATATTCATAGTAAAAACTCCTTTTTGTTTAATAAATTTCAATAAGACCGTCGCTGTATTCGGAAAGCGTTTCTTCGCCGCAGTATCTTCCGTAGCGTTCAAGGTCTATAAAGTCTAAAATATGTTCGGGTATTTCGTAGCCGCAACAGTCGAGCATTTCTTTGCCGTAATCTTCCCACGAGTAGCCGCTCCAAAGATTGATACAATCGTCCCAGCGGTCGCCGTGCGAGTTGACTTTTTCTTCAAAATCGTCGTAGCAACGAACTTCAAGGAAAGCACAGAATACTTTGTATTTGTAATCGTCGTCCAAAACGCCCGATTCTTTCAATGTATTGAATAACTTTTCGGGATTGACGTAATCCCAGTTTACGGAACGGTCTTCGATACCTTCAACGTCTTGTATAAACAGTTCTTCGTCTATGCCGTCGAGTTCAAAGCCTTCTTTTTTAAGTTCTTCTACAATTTCGTCCCAGTCGGAATAGTCCGAAAGGTCAAGCCATTTCGAGCCTAACGCTCTTTCGTTACATTCGTTGTATGAACCCCACGAGCCTATAACGATTTTTATATTGTCACACATTTTCAATTTCTCCTTCGATAATAAGTTTTTCTTCAATCCTGTCTTTTGCTTCGTCAAGCAATTCTTCTAAATCAATAATTGGTTTATCCATTTCACATTACCTCAAAATCTTCGATATAAATTTTTTCATACATACAGCCGTATTCAAAATATTTGCCGTTTTCGTCTGTATATAAGTCATAGGTCAGAACGCTGATTTTGCCACGATTAGTAATAGCAAGTCGGACTTCTTTTTCGGTCGCATATACGATATTGAAAGTTATATAGGTTTCACCGTCAAAGTGTTGATATTCAGCCATTTTTCTTACTCCTTATACCGTTTTATACCACACCGAATATTCGACTTCGATATCTCTGCCTTCGTATTCGTAATACATAGTTACGTAACCTTTGAACTCATTTTCTTTTCCGATTATCGGGTGGCAATTCTTTTCGACGTCATCGAAAGCGCGGGTATAACGCTTTCCGTTTTTAGAAACGCATTTGCAGAATAACGTTCCTTCGTCGTTAAGAAATCCGAGACCGGAAATCTTTTCGTCAAAGTTTCCTTTAACTTTTCTGATTGAATAAACTACTTTTTTCATTTGGATTTACCTCCGATTTATTTTTCGCCTTTCGGCATAAACGGGGTAGCACCGGAAAAAGCAAATATCTCTGCGAGTTAAAGTCGCAATCCCGGAAGTCAACGACAAAGGACAAAATTGTTGCATAAATGAAAAAAGAGCCAAACTCGAAATTGAGTCCGACTCTTGGTATTATTAAAGTTTTCAGCGACAATTTTTCCCGTTGACTTCCGATTTTTACTGTGCTACAACGAAAATGACGAAAGGCGATAAATCGGAGCAATTCTCGGTAAAGCATTCTGAAAAAGTGGTTTTTTCTCGTATTTTCCGTAAATGCGTTTAATTTTGGGTATAGAAAAAGCCGAGCGAATAAAATCGCCCGGCTGTCCGTTTTTATATTCATCTTCTTACAATTATGCCGAAATATTCGACAGAAAAGAAATATACGCACTCTAATTTACCATTAGGGTGCGTACAGTTCTCTTGTGGCGGAAGCG